>NZ_WQPP01000064.1:152431-343572 GCF_018785345.1 Clostridium sp. MCC345 | reverse complement strand
ATGACCGTGCCTGTGAGGTGCTTGCCGGACTTGCCTTTGGACTGGAAAGTGGAACGGATTTTACGGCTGGTGTCTCTGGCATAATACTCGTTCATGATGTTGCGGAAAGGAGTAAAATCATCGTCCCCTCTGGCACTGTCCACGCCGTCATTGATGGCGATAAGGCGAACGCCACGCTGACGCAGAATTTCCATAATCTGACCGACTTTCAGATAGTCACGACCCATGCGGCTCATGTCCTTGATACACAGATACTCCACATTCCCGGCTTCCACTTCTTTCATCATTGCCAAAAATCCGGGACGGTCAAAGCAAGTACCACTAATGCCATCGTCCGTGAAATGGACAATGTTTGTAAAGCCCTGCCGTGCGGCGAACTCCTCCAACATTGCTTTTTGATTGGATATGGAGTTGCTCTCACGCTGTTGGTCATCATCTTTACCAAAGTCATCACGGCTCAGTCGTTCGTACAGAGCTGTGATTTTCTCGTTTTTTCTCATAGCTTGCGCTCCTTTCTTCGGTTTTAGGTTATGTGTTCTAAGAGACTTCCCAACCGCTTGATTAAGAAGTCTTTTAGAGCATACAACACCGGCAGCCAGCTTGTATTTTTTATACTGACGGACTGCAAAGTGATTCGGCTTTTTCTTTTCCAGGGCTTCAAACATCAGATCCACCGGGTTCTGGAACTCCTCATCATCTTCCCGCACCTCCATTGCGTTCAGGAACTCAATCAGGGTGGAGAAATTCTGTTCCTCAACCGGAGCTTCATAGTGGATATATCCGATCAAGGCACAGTAGAGCAGCGTTTCCGCCTTCGTCCAGAACTCATCACCGGCTTTTCCATCACCCTTTGTGTTGGCAATCAGCGTTGTCACCAGTTTCAGAATGTCTTTTTCTGAATGGATATAGGCAAATGGGTTATAGTGCATCGACTTCTGAAAGTTGATGGTGTTGAAAATCTTGATGGTGTAGCCATGCTTCAAAAGGGCGTTGCCGCACTCAATCACGATGCTGCCTTTCGGAACGCTTTCGTCAAGATAGAAAACGGAAAAGTCACAAATTATTTTCAAATCAGAAATTCGCCGTTTTTACATCATCACGCATTAACCGCTTCATCTTGTCCTCCAAGGTGTCCTTGCTGGTCTGGCTGAAATGAACGCCGATGATATAGGTGGTGTTGCCCATTCTCATGGGGAAGCTGCCTGCCGGAGTTGGCTTGTTCGCTTTCACTGTGTTTGTGGTCTTGGTCATTCGCATTACCTCCTGTGAATGTGAAAAAGCCAGACAAGGGTGGGGGGCGGCAACGAAGTCCGGCAACGGACTTCAAAAAACCTCGAAACTACCTCGTCTGGCTATTCTTACTATTATTCTTTTCTTTTTGAAATTCTCTGTTGCTTTCGTTGCCGGAGAGAGAAAAAGCCTTGCAGATAAAGGGCTTTTTGAAATTTGCCCGGCAACGGGGTCGGCAACAGGATAGCAACCAGCCCTGCAACGGACTGGCATTTTTCAGAACGGAAGCTCCATCTGGCTTAGTTCTTCCTCGGTCAGTTCTTGAAAACCGTCCGCAGATTTTGAGCCTGTTGTCGATAGCCCGTTGTCACGCTCCCAACCTCGCTGTCTGCCGTACTTGGCAAAGATACGTGGATTGGAAAAGGGCTTCCAGCCCTCCACGCTGTTGTTCATTATCTCGTTGATTTCTCGGATTTCCCATTGCTTCGGCTCGTCAAAGGCATGGTTCAGAGCTTCGGCGTAAAGCTGCTTGGAGCAAACCTGATTGCCTTTGTACTCGTCAAGGAAAGACTGTATCAGCCCTGCCTTGGTGTCCTCCGGCATGAATTGCTTTTGCAGCTCTCGCAGTTCCTTTTCCATATCCTTGGAGAGTGCAAGGCGTACCGGGAAATTGTGATAGATAAACATGGCTTCTGCCCACATCATATCAATGTAGGCTCTCGATGCAGCTTCATCTTCCAGAATGTGTACCTTGGCTCTTTCTGCGTGTACCATGATGGGCAAGAACCTACGGTTGCCGGAACGGTCAAGCGGTAGGAAGTCCAGCGTATTGGAGCTGCCGCCGAACACACATTGTCGCAATCGGTCTGCCGGATGCGTTTCATACGGCACTTTGTAGGTCTCTTTCGGTCTGGAGATAAAGGACTTGATTTCCTCAATGCTCCTTGCGTTGGCTGTGGCAATCATTTCCGACATCTCGATTATCCAATGCCCTTGCATTTTGCGATACACATTGTCATCGTCAATCTTGCGTAGATCATCGGAGAACCACTCATCTTTGACTGCCAACAGACGGAAGAAAGTGGACTTTCCGGCTCCTTGCCCTCCGACAAGGCAGAGCATAACTTCAAACTTGCACCCCGGCTTAAAGGCTCGGCTGATAGCTCCCAACATGAACAGCCGCAGGGCTTCATAGGTGTACTCGTCCTCGTCAGCTCCAAGGAAGCGTTGCAGGGCGTAGCGGATGCGTTCTGTGCCGTCCCATTTCAGACTGTTCAGATAATCACGGATGGGGTGGTACTTGTTGCTGTCGGCTATGATTGAGATAGCTTTTTGGATTTTCTTCTCGCTGGTCAGCCCATACTTATCTTCCAGATAAAGCATGAGATAGTTCAAGTCTGTGTCCGTCAGCGTGGAGGTCTGCTTGTCCCACCACATCGGTTTTACAATGTCGATACGCTCTGTGAGAATATTGTAGCTGATGGCTTCAAACAGAACAGGGTCATACTGAAAAACGGTTAAGCAATTTCGGATGCTGTTCTTTATGCTGCCGTTATCGGTCAATTCCAGACTTCCTCGGACTTCTTCTATGCTGTGGCACGGCTGAATGGAATCGCTGTTCAAGTTTCATCACCTCGTTTCTTTGCTCGGCTACAAGTGCCTTTCTATCTTCAAGCGTACCGTCAATCAAGGTATCAAGCAGATATTCGATATACGATTTTCTCTGCAAGGCTTCTGTAAATAGCGGATGCCATTCGTCCTCCGGCTGCTTCGGTGCGTAGTCCGTTTCCCATGCTCGGAGCTTGTGGAAGTAATCGGACAGCACACGAAAACACCGTTTTTCTTCTGCTTCAAATTTCTGCTCGGCTGTGGGTTCTCTTGCCTTTGGCAGAACAGGCGGCTTGCCGTTTCTGTCATAAGCAAGGGCAAAATCGGTAGCTATCATCTCGGCGGCTTCTTTTGTACCTTTGCCGAAAAGCCTTGCGATAAAGTCAACCGCATCTCCATCCGCACCGCAACCGAAACAATGAAAACGCTTATCCACTTTCATGCTCGGTGTGCGGTCATTGTGAAACGGACACGCTATCATTCCGGCTCGGTTCACGCTGAAACCATAAAACTCTGCAACCTCTCTTGTCGTAACAAATTGCTTTACCGCTTCAAATACATTCAATGGGCATACCTCCAAAAATTTTCTGTGTCTAAAGTGTAAATTTCCGTCTAATACATTGACATTGCAACGCAAAAGGCATATAATATAAGTGCAATAGCAATGAAAGGAGTTGACGATATGGCTAACACTACTAATTTCAGCGTTCGCATGGACGGTGATATTAAAAAGCAGTGCGAAGCTCTGTATGGCGAATTGGGTATCAACCTGACTACCGCTATCAATGTCTTTCTTCGTCAGTCGCTCCGTGTTGGCGGTTTTCCTTTTGATGTTCGCATGGAACAGCCGAACAAGGAGACGATGGCGGCAATGCTGGAAGCAGAGCGCATTGCCCGTGATCCGTCTGTAAAACGCTATTCTGATGTTGAGGAAGCGTTGAGGGCGTTGAAAGAATGAGTAACAAACATTACGACATCGTTTGGACAAATCAGTTCAAGAAAGACTACAAGCTGGCAATGAAACGCCATCTGGATATTGACCTTCTTGATGACATCATCCGCAAGCTGGCAAGCGGCGAACAGCTTCCAGAGAAGAACAAAGACCACGCCTTGACAGGCAACTGGGTCGGACACCGTGAGTGCCATATTCAGCCGGATTGGTTATTGGTCTATCGGATGGAAAATGATTTGCTCGTATTGACATTAGCACGAACAGGAACGCACAGCGATTTATTCGGAAAGTAAGAAAATGCACTCGGTATTATTCCGGGTGCATTTCCATTTTCCACGGAACAAAAAAGCACCTGCTATCTTCAAAATTGAAAATGCCAAGTGCCTTAAAGTTCCATATTCTGTTTTTTGATTTTCTGTTGCCTACGCTGCTCGTTCAGCTCCTTTGCTTCCTCACCGTTATATTTCAGCTTCTCGGTAAGGGAGTGCTTCGGTTCGGGCTTCTTTTCTGTCGGGTGCTGCTCCGGCTCAATGACCTTACCGACCCAATAGCGAATATCTTTCAGCGGCTTCAATTCGGTCTGCACCGCTTCAAGCTCCTTGCGGATCTCGGAGACTTCCGCATTCAGCTTCTTGTATTCCGCTTTCAGCGATTTGAGGTCAACGGAAATATCCACGCCCTGCTTGCGGAGAAAACGGTCAGCCTTGTTGTAAGCGGCAAGCTCCGCTTTGTGTTCCTCGGCGTACTTTTCCTTTCTGGACTTCCAGCCGATTTTCACATACTTGTCATGGACTGCCTTGTGCTGTTGGCAAGTAGCAACCGCTTCTTCGATACCGGCGATTGTTTTCATCCGGCTTTCCTTGGGCTTCATGGAATTGCGGATTTCTGCGGCTCGCTCATTCAGTCCGGCAAGAGCTTCGTCCAGCTTGTCCAGAGTGAGAATGTTATGGTTTTGCAGATAGGCAATAGCGGAAGAAATGACTTTCATATCCTTTCGCTTGCCTAAGTCTCTGCCGTATTTCGACCAGTCAGAGCGTTCCTCAATTCTCATATCGGTGTACTTAAACAGAAGCTCAATGAGGGACGGAGAGGAAGCGGCGGCTTCCATTTCTGCAAGGACTTCTTTTCTTGCTTCCAGTAAATCGCGAATCCATGCTCGCAGACTTTTTATCGTATTGCGGATAGCAGCCATCAGAGCGTTTGCGGCTTTTATATCTCGGTTGAGATTGCCGATATTGGTTTCTATTCCTCGGCGTTCCATTTGCGTAACGGCAGGACCCATGTGGACGGTCGGAACGATGTCCAGTCCCTGCCGTTCATAGGAACGCATATCCACTCGCTCGGTACTGCCAGCCATTTCAAGATAGCGGTTCTGCACTACCTCCCATCCGTGTCGCCAGTCCTCGGCGTGATACTGTTCATTCCAGTCAACGGTATCTTCCTTGTGGCTTTTCCAGTTGCCGGAGGGCAAGCGTATTCGCTCGCCGTTCGCGTCAAGGTCATAAACCTTTCTGCTCTTAGGAAGCCACTTTCCTTTTTCGTCCATCGCTCGCATTGTCAGCATAATGTGGCAATGGGGATTATGCCCCGGTGGGTCGGGGTCATGGATTGCAAGGTCACAGCACATTCCCTTTGACACAAAATGCTCGTTGCAGTATTCCCGTATCATATCGGGATATTGCTCGGCAGGGACTTCTCTCGGAAAGGTCACAACAAATCTTCGGGCAAGCTGGGAGTTCCATTGCTTCTCAACTGCTTCAACGGCGTTCCAGAGTGTGCCACGGTCAGCATATTCGGGCGGAGCGTTTGGCGGCAGCATGATTTCCGTGTAAATGATGCCACGCTTCTCTGTGTAGCTTTTTCGTTTTTGGTCATACTCGGAAAACAGGCTTTCGCCGCTTTGATAGGCAGCTCCGGCAACGGCTGACTGGCGTTTGCTTCGTTGCGTGATTTTGATTTTTAGGTGTGGGCATGGCATTTGGCATTCCTCCTTTCTCGGTGCAAAAGAAAAGACCGCACATTTTTTGAACGGCGGTCATGGTGGGCGGTGTTCAATTCGGACTTGTCGGCTTGAAATGATTAGAATAATCGTTTCAAGCTGGCAAGTGTGCAAAGGGGTAGTTGGCGAAGCCAACGCAGGGGAAACGCAGTTTCCTCTGGATGATTGAAGCGGCGGTTGCTGTGAAAATCATCGGCTTCCTGCAAGGAGCTTTCGGCAGAACGCAATGCACCGTCTTAGGCGGTGTATAATTGCGCCCTTGTCTAAAGCCAAGGGTTTAGCCCTCGTCCGTTGCCCTCGTTTTTCTTCGGTTCTCAATCAGCATATCCAGCTTCTTTTGTGCGGCTTCTCCGTGAAAGAGGAAGGTCAAAAGCTCCATCACATCATCGTCCGTCAGAAGTGTCGGCTCTTTCAAAAAGGCTTCCAACATTCCGGCACGAGTGCAAAGGCGGTGCGTTCTCTCGGCTCGGTTCAGCTTCTTCATTTCCCTTTGCAGGGCTTTCCCCTCGTTCTCGGCGGCTCTCAATTTCTGCTCGCCAACATAGAGGTCATGTTTCAGTTTTTCAAGTTTTTCATTTGCCATAGTACCAGCTCCTTTCGCTTGATGGGCAAAGCAAAAGCGACCAGCCTTTTACGGTTGATCGCTTTTGGTTCGTCCACAGTATTCAGTTTGTCAACGCAAAAGATTTCCTACCATCACTTTTTCAGCTCTAAATATTCTTGCCCCATGAAGAAGATTGTTAATTCGTTTTGATCAACTTCTATCTCAAATTCTACACTACTATCTCCCTGTGTAACACAGATTATATCCGAGTAAGAAAAACCATAAGATGCGTTACCGCAGGATAGACCCGAATCGGGCATATCTTTACTCACAATAAGTTCTCCATTCTCTTGAAAGGTAAATACCTCCTCTGTATTGACATCTTTCCATGTGCCAATAATATCTTTTTCGTTTTGAATGAGATTTACTTTACCAACACATACAGTGGCAAGTATAACTACACCAACAGTCAAAGCGATGCCTGCAACTCTCTTTACCAGTTTCTTTTTACGCAATTTCTATTACCTCCGTTTCAGTTGCTTTGTTAGATTGAATGATTACATATTGCTCAATTTCAGTTCCTCTACAATTTCCACCTTTGATACGCTTCTGACAGCAAACAGCATAGCGATACATACCATAGCACCGACCGCCAGAACTGCAAGAGCATAAATACCACCGTTGATATAAAAAGCAAATGGTGTCATACCCGACGATATGAAGTAGTAGATGGCACAATGAATCAAAAAGCTCACAGGCAACGCAAGAACCAATGCTTTTACGCCGTACAAAACAGCTTCAAGCAATAGCGTACATTTCAATCCTTTGGCAGTCATACCAACAGAACGCAGAACAGCAAATTCGCTTCTTCTCAAATGAATTGTATTTGAGATAGTGTTGCAAACATTCAAACTGATAATAACCGTCATCAGGATCGAGAACAGGCAGATTACCAGTTTTGCAATCGTATATACCTGTCTGGAATTATTCGTTGCGGCTGCAATGTCCACAGTTTGCGGAAATCCTCTGTCAGCCAGACAGTCCATTGCTTCTTTATGCTGTGCTGTCTGTATTCTCATTTCCACATAGGCGTTATCATCTATCAGCCAGTTAAAATAACTTAAAGGCACAATGAAGACAGCTCGATCTCTCACAAACATGGATTGGATATTTGCATTTTCTTCTGAAACGATTTCTTCCACGATAATCGGCAAGGCATCCTCGGATGCCCCCAACGGAATGATTTCAGTTCCCGGTTCAATAAGAAACGGGGAGCCTGCAATCACTCGATTTTGACCCGCATTATAATATCCCATTGTCTGATTGAGCAGGATTCCACGATTGGAGCTGCCAGTCATAATATGAAAGCCATTTTCCTCACAAAAGGAAGTAAAATGTTCTTCGTCCAGTCCTACGACATATACCTCTGCTTTCGTACCATTGATAAAATATCCCTGCATATCAGGATTGATTTGTTCCTGCGAAAATTCAGCAGTCATATATCGCTGAAAAGAATAGGAAACATCCGCAGTGATATTTTCATCCGATAATGCCCCGATTGCGGTAGGAATATCTTTGTATTGAATCGTCGAAATCACATCAGTATAACAGGAACCGTCCTCCTTCATGTCCAAGGATGTCTGATAAAGCATAAAATCAGACAAACTGTATAAGGAAAGGGCAATTACCACCGACAAGAAAATAGAGCCAGTAATTGCTCGGAAGCGTTTTGGATTACGCTTAATATTTTTAGCTGCCAGCGAACCATAAATGCCAAAAACCAAAGAAACGATTTTTCCATCACGGAATTTCTTTTTTGATACCGCATTGTTAGACTGGCGGATAGCTTCAATAACTGTAATTTTAGCAGCTTGCTTCACAGGCTTTCTGCTTCCGAAGTACAAAGAAGCAATGCCGGATAATCCGCTGACGAGCAGGATCAGTCCGTTTACCTTTAAGGACAGTTCTACAATGCCAAAAGTGAATGTTTCTCCAAAAGCTGCCCTGACCACACTTAACAACAGAGCAGACAGCAGTATGCCGACAACCAATCCCAAAGGTATGCTTACCACACCCAAAAGAAAGGCTTCTAAATATACACTAAGGCGTTTTTGCCCTTTTGTGGCTCCAATACTGGATAACATTCCCATCTGCTTAATTCGTTCCTGCAAGGAAATGGAGAGGGCGTTGCTGATCATTGAAGCGGATGCAGCCATCAAAAGGCAAATGACCATGACTACCAAAGCAATCAGTTTGGCAGCTCCTTTGCCGCCGGTAATTCCATGATAGACTAACAGTTCAGAATGAAACTTTGCTACATGACTGTCTACTGCCGCAGCCACTTCTTCGGCTTCTGTATAGATCGAATTGGATAAATTCTTTGCCTTGACATACGCAGCAAAATCGGATGCCGTTTTGTCAACGCCTGCAAAGGCATTATAGTTTGCTGCGATTTTTGAATCATTCACATCTGACAGAATACCAACAACTACATACGCTTTCTCTTTCGTTGGAACGAAACTTTCTTCTTCGCCCCTATAATTTGTCAGCCCGGAAAGCTGGGCATTATATTCATCCCAAATTCTTGAACCAAGAGTTAAAGAAATTGTATCTCCAATCTCTGTATTCATGTTGTTTTTCTTCAAAAAAGATTCTGAAATAACAATCTCATTTTCATCTTGCGGGAAACGCCCTGCAAGCAAATACTGATTTAACGAAAATCTTTGGGTAAAGTTCTCGTCGATCTCGCCAATGGAGAGCATTGTACTGTTGGATTTCTCCCCGTAAAAACTGTTTCCGGCAAAGCGGAGAAGCGAAACCTCGCCTACATTGTTTTGACTATATAGCTCTTGAGTCTGCTCCCAAGTCAGATCCTCCATGTAGTAGTCATAATCGCCACCATACACTTTTTCTTTCTCTTTCAAAAAATCAACCAAAGACCATCCCCCACAGAGAATAGCGGTTATCATACTGATTGATAAAAGAATGGTTAAGAGTGTGAGTAGGGTACGCTTTTTATTCGACAACAGATTCCTGAGTGTAAGCGTGAAAATCATATTCATCAGCGTATCACCTCATCCCTCACAAGTCTGCCATCCTGAATTTCCAGAATACGGTCTGCCTGCATTGCGATTTCACGGTCATGGGTAATCAGGATCATTGTCTGGCGATAGGCTTGATTTGATTCACGCAGAAGTTTCATAATATCCCTTGTGTTCTCCGTGTCCAGATTTCCCGTCGGCTCGTCCGCAAGGATAATCGCAGGTGCGTTAATCAACGCTCGCCCGATTGCCACTCTTTGTTGTTGACCGCCGGATAACTGACTTGGCAGGTGCTTTCTACGCTTTACCAGCTTGAGCGTGGATAACAGTTCCTTCAAACGCTCCTTATTGATTTTACGCCCATCCAATCGAATAGGTAGCGTGATATTTTCCTCAACAGTCAAAACCGGGATCAGATTATAAAACTGATAGACAAGCCCAACCTGCCTTCTTCTGAATACAGCCAATTCATCTTCGTTTTGCTCATAAACATCCTGTCCATCCACAAATACTTTTCCCGAAGTCGGTCTGTCAACACCACCTAATATGTGCAACAGGGTAGACTTGCCAGACCCAGATGCTCCAATGATTGCAACAAACTCTCCTTTATCAACGGAAAAAGAAACATCTGACAAAGCATGGACAGGAGCATTGTCCATTTCATAGGTTT
This sequence comes from Clostridium sp. MCC345, assembly GCF_018785345.1. Lineage (NCBI taxonomy): Bacteria > Bacillati > Bacillota > Clostridia > Eubacteriales > Clostridiaceae > Clostridium > Clostridium sp. MCC345. The sequence continues at coordinate 333,528 of NZ_WQPP01000064.1, read as the reverse complement.
TGCAGATATTCTCCACTCTTAATATTTCCATAAAAAGTTCCTCCATATATTTTTGCAATTCAGTATAGCAAAGCAAAGTGACTGCTTCATTACTTTTTCATTACAAAAATGTCACTTAAAAAGGGGCTGCATTAAGCAGTCCCCTAAATGCGAATCTTCTTCAGTTTCATTATTATTTTGTATAATCCATAGCCCACACAAACACCAAGTGTATTTAAAAACACATCGTCTATATCACTGCTTCTCCCAATAAAAAATTGTATCATTTCTACACTGGTGCTAACCAAAACACCTGCAAGAATTACATTTTTTATCTTTCTAAATTTTTTCCAGAGCAATGGCAAGAATAAACCTATTGGCGAAAACAGCAATAGGTTAGCTAACAAGTTTAAAACGGATACTTTATGTATATCTGCTTCTCCTACAATACTGTTATTGCCAGAGAGTTGATCCAATATCGTTTTAAACGGAATAAGATTTACAGAAGCCAATTCATTATCCCAAAATATGTCTATATATAGCTTACCCGCCATATCAATACCACAGTTCCAATGAGGCATAATCGTTTGAGAGGCTAATCCTGCACAGTAAGCAGCAAAAACACAAATCACAAGCTCTCTCTTCCAATCTTTTTTGGGGTGCTTATAGCAATTTATAAACCTGCACCCTAAACATAAGAAAAATCCCAATAAACAGTAAGGTATCATATTTCCAATATACTGCAAAATCAAACGCATAATAATACTCCCTTTTTCTTGATTTGATTAAACCGACAAAAACTGTCAGCTTAGCGACATTATATTTAAGCAGTCCCCCGATAAAAGCAGATTTCAAATTCTGCACCGCCTGACTCCCGATTTTTCGCCTGGATGACACCACCCTGATTGACGATGATTGTTTTTGCCAGAGCCAACCCCAAACCGGCATTACCGATTGTAGAGCCACTTCCTTGATAAAATCGGTCAAATAAATGGGGGAGGTCTTTTTCCTGAAAACCTGTTCCGTTATCCTCTATAATGATCTGTGTCAAAAGAGGTCTTTCTATTGCCTTGATTTCGATAGTGCTGCCCTCTGGTGAATGTTCGATACAATTTTTAATTACATTTCCCAAGGCTTCAGCAGTCCAATCAGCATCAAGAGATAGTTTTATTTCTGCCGGAATCACTTGCGTGATTGTCTGCATTTTTAATTCAGCCGCAATTTCCATAGGACGAATTGCTTTTTCCACCACATCTTTTAAGTATACCTCCTGTGGCTTTAGAGTAATCGTTCCTGCATCCAGCTTGGATATTTTCAGAAGTGTGGCTATCAGCCACTCCATTCTTGATAAGAGCATAGTCTGTTTGCGGATCAGCTCATACCTTTCTTCGTCAGTCAGTTCCTCATTACACAGAGAAGCATTTAGGATATTCAGCGATGTCAAAGGTGTTTTTAATTGATGTGAAATATCGGCTAAAGCATTCGCCAAATTGCCTTTCTCCATTTTCAGAGCTTCTGCCTGTTCAATAAGTCGTCTTGTCATCTTGGATATTTCATCATGTAAAACAGATAACTCGCCCTCTTGAAACTGCCCAAAAGAAATTGTTTCATCTCCATGTAACAGCCTATCAATATGCAAACTAAAATCAGCAATTTTCTTGTATCTCTGATATGTGAAAAAGAGGGAAACTGCACTGGATGAAATGATAGCCGACAGAACCATCCACACTGCTTTGCTATCAACGATAATGCCAATGCCGCCCCAAAATAGAATAAGAATACTGCTGACAACAATTTGCCTTTTAACTTCTTTATTTCTGATAAAGTCCATATCAACCCACCTTATAGCCAAGCCCACGAACGGTAATTATGATTTCCGGCTCCTGCGGATTGGTTTCAATTTTGTCACGCAGCCTTTTCATATAGACAGTCAATGTATTATCATTGATAAACTCCCCGGTAGTGTCCCATAAAAGCTCCAACAATCTTCTGCGAGAAAGGACAATACCTTTGTTACGCAAAAAGACTAACAGCAACTTATATTCCATAGCAGACAATAAAATCTCTGTTCCGTTTTTTACCACGCTTGCTTGATTTGTGTCCACAACTAAGTCATGGTAGCTGATAATGTTTTGCGTGTTCTTAGTTCTCCTTAATACGCTGTTAATCCTTGAAAGAAGCTCCCTTGGTCTAAATGGTTTACTGATATAATCGTCAGCTCCCATGTCCAGTCCTGCCACAACACTATACTCATCATCAGAAGCAGTCAAGAAAATAACCGGCATAGTTCCTCTTTCTTTAATTGCAGAACAAACAGAAAAGCCATTTCCATTTGATAGTTGAATGTCCACCAGAGCTAAATCATACTGGTCGCTATCCAGTTTTTCTATTGCTTCTTTTTGCCCGGAAGCACTTTCGATTTTGAACCCTTCATTTCCTAAATAGTCCGATAATGAGGATACGATGCTTTGGTCATCCTCCACTAATAGTAATTTGCTCATCATGCGTTCTCCTTGCTGAAAGGATTTCTGGCTTCATTGCCTTTTTCGTTAGGTATAAATTCAAGAATATCATCGACTCCGCAATGGAGTGTGTTGCATATCTTTTCGATGGTATCGAGGGAAAGGTAATTATCCCGTTTCAATCGGGTTATGATGTTGGCACTAAAACCTGCCTGTTCCATCAGTTCCGCATTGCTCATACCCTTGTCAATCATCAAATGAAACAACTTTTTATATGTTACTGCCATAGCTTACCCTCCTTGTGCTTACATACTCTATTATTATATCACGCAAGTGTGAATAAATCAATGATATTGCGGTAGATTCATGGTTTATAATAGCTCTGTTACGCACATTTTCCTATTTTTGGGTTGGGTAAGGCATTTATACTTTGAAGATATGTAACGGTCAAAACATCGGGTACAGACCCGACATTTTGACCGCATATAGCCCCATATCGCTACATTAACCGCCTTGTCCGCTGAAACCGTTCTGCTTCGCCAGTTCGCTTGCTTTTTGTCTGCGTTCCTCGCTCATGGGCGGCTGGAAGCGTATGGACAGTCTGGACTTGTCTATCAGATAGGACACGCCGCCTTGCTCCATTCGCTTGTCCAGTCGGCACAGTTCTGGGTGCTTCTTGCTGAACGCTTCCAAACGCTTTCGCAGTCCGGCGTTGTAGGTCTGGATATGGGCTTCCTCGTCCGCTTCATTGAAAAGTACGATTGTTTCTTTCTCATACTTCGTCAGCTTCATAATCGTAGCCCTCCACTTCGATGGTGCTGACCTCTGCCAAACGCATAATGAGCTGGGCATTGAAATAGTTTTCCATCTCAATGCGGAGATTGTAAAAGAAACAGCGATACCAGTCCTCCACACCCTCGCCAAGCAACTTGATTGCCAGCTTGTAAAACAGCTTCTTGGTTCCGGGGTCGGGAGTGATGGCAGCTAACATACGCAGTCTCTCCACGGTAGCTTTGAGGACAGGGCAGCCAAAGGCATACAGGGCTTTCTTCTCGTTGATATTCATTTCCATAGTGTGTTCCTCCTTTTCAAAATTGTTGGTCTGTGTAGGGCTTTTTGATTAAAACTTTCTCCTGCCGATAGAGGGATAGTCCTTTTCAAGCTGATAGCTGAGATGCCATTCTGCATAGCTACTGTCATCGAAGTGGGCTTTCAGCTTGTTCATCAGATGCCGGATAACGATTTTCGTCTCGTCATTCCATGCGGCATAGAACAGCGTGTCCAGCCGTTTCAGCGTATCTTTGAGAAAGGGACTTCCAAAGGCATAAAGGATTTTCTTCTCGATTGCGGTCAGTTTCATCGTTTGAACCTCCATAAAATAAATTTAGGGGCTGTAAACAGTCCCTATGTAATGCAAAAGCCGCTACTGCATAAGCAATAACGGCTCTTGGCTCGTATTCAATTCTTGCGGTGTCAATCGGCGTAAATCAGTTCGCCTTTGATAGTTTCCTCTGCCTGTGCCACGCAAGCGTTCATCTGGCGTACCCATTCAAGCTGATTTTCGGCTTTCAACTGCTCCGTCACGCCGTAATGCTTAATGAGCTGCGGCAGGATCACATCCATTCTGTGCTGTGCGGCAGCTTCAATCTCCGCACAATGCTGATAGAGCTTTTCGGTTAACACCATTTCCGAGAACAGAACAGGATGTTGCAATCGCAAGTATTCCTTTCGCATCCGTCCCCATTTGCCAAGACGGATATTCGGCTTCGACAATCTGATGTCGGGTACATAGTAATCGCCACTCTTGATAAAATTAAGTTCTTTCATGCTGGTATATCCTTCTGTTTGTTTTTTCTTTGATGGTATTCATCCCTGCGTTTCGCAAGGTGAGCTTCGTAGCGTTCAATAGCTTCGGGGTTTCCGGCTTCTGCTTCGGCTCTCATTTTCTGATAGCTCTTAACGGTGGCTTCGCTCTGATATTTTCTAATGTCTGCCAACTTTTGGGCAGCTTCCGGGTCAGTCTTGGCTTGCTCTACAAGGGCTTCTCGCTCTGCCTTGCGTTGGGCGGTATGGCGGCGGTTATATTCAGCCTTGCGTTCTGCCATCATAGCGGCATATTCCGGGTCGGAAGCCATGCGTTCTTCCTCACGCTCCTTTTTACGCTGTCTGGCTTCGGCTTCTTTGGCTTTGAGTGCCGCCCATTCCTTTGCAGCTTCGGGGTCGGTTTTCGCTTTTTCTTTCAGTTCGGCTCTGGTGAGCTTTGCTTTCTTATTGGCTCGCTCCATACGCTTGCGTTCCGTTTCAAGCATCTTTTCCTGCTTGGCTCGCTCTTTCTCGTCCATCTGACGGACATATTCGGGGTCTGCTTTCTTGGCTTCTTGGAGCTTCTGGCGATACTTCTTATTACGCTCACGGAGATTGGTCAGATATTCCTCATACTGTGCAACAGCGACCGGGTCTCCGGCTTCGGCAGCCATACGCAATTCATCAATCTTCTTTTTCCTGTTTTCTGCACTACGCTGACCTTTCGCTTTTTTTCTGCTCTGGCGTTCTGCATCAATCGCCGCAATGCGTTCTTCCTCGCTGACGGTCTCGCAAGGTGGGTAGTAGTTGCCGATGAAATTAAAGTGAATATCAAGAAGCTGCTGGCGGTAGATGGTTCGTCCGCCTGTGGCTTCGTGAACCTCAATTCTGTCAATAAAAGCGTAGAGCATAGTATCCGTCAGTTCGGTACAATCCTTGTATTTCTTAACAAGGGCGATAAAGCGGTCTGTTTCTGCTTCCTTGGCAGTTTCAACCTCAATCTGACCTTTCAACTCCGTAATACGCCGTTCAAGAAGTATCTGTTCTTCATCGTACTGCTGTATCATTCGCTGAACCTGTCGCTCCGGCAGTAAGCCTTTCATGGAGCTTTCGTAGAGGTTTTGTATCATGCTATCCAGTTCAGAAATACGCTTTTCAGCTTCCCATAGCTCTTGCTGTCCTGTGTCTGTATGCTTGGCTTTGTTCTCATTCCACACAGCTTTAAGCTGGGAAACAAACTCGGCTTCGTTTTCAAGGACATACTTGCTGACCGTTTGGATTGCTTGTGAAATAGCCGCTTCCAGAACGGAAGTTTTTACGAAGTGGGAAACACATTCGCCCGTGGTGCTTCGATAATTGCCGCATTGAAAAGCGGAATCTGAATCGTAGTGTGTGTCCCCATGCTTGGATTCGGGGCTGATATAGCCCATTCTCGCTCCGCAGTCGGCACAGTAGATCAAGCCGGAAAGACGGTGGGTATAAGTACCGTTAGCCACTCTCGGCTTTTTGTTAAGGCGTATCTTTCGGGCAATATCCCATGTATCTTGGTCAATAATCGCTTCGTGGGTATCGGGGAAAATCATCAGCTCGTCCGATGTTGCTGCTCTGCGTTGCTTGGTTTTGAAATTCTCACAGATGGATTTGCCCAACACGGTATGACCAAGATATTCTTGCCTGTCCAGAATGTAGCCAACGGTGGTGGCGTTCCATTGGTAAGGATTTGTAATTTCAATGTGTCGGCAGTTTTCGGGGAAATGCTTGGCGGCATAGGCTGACGGTATCAAGTTTTTTTCTTCTGTCATAATACTTGCGATAGTGGTCACTCCCATACCTTGGCAAGCCAGACGAAAAATGCTTCTGACAACCTCCGCAGCTGGTTCGTCCACTAACAACTGTTGCTTATCGTCTTTGGTTCGCTTGTACCCATAGGGAATTGAACCGCTGCATCGTAAGCCATTCTTCATTCGGGATTTGAACACAGCTTTGATTTTGTTGCTGGTGTCCTTGGCGTACCACTCGTTCATGATGTTCAAAAACGGAGTGAGGTCATTGTCGGTAGGGTTGGCACTATCCACGCTGTTGTTGATAGCGATGAAACGAACACCTTTTTTCGGGAACACAATTTCCGTATAGTAGCCGACTTGCAGATAGTTACGCCCGAAGCGACTTAAATCTTTTACGACCAAGGTTTCCACTCGCCCTGCGTCTATTTCTTCCAGAAGTGCGGTGAAGCCGGGACGATTGAAATTCGTACCGCTATAACCATCGTCAGAAAAGTGGCGTATGTTCCTTAACCCTTTCTGACGGGCAAATTCCTCCAAGTACATTTTTTGATTCTGTATGGAGTTCGATTCGCCAATTTGTTCATCGTCTCTCGATAAACGCTCATACAGAGCTGTGATTTTGATTTCTTCTTTTTTTGCCACAGCTTTAACCTCCTTGTGCTATGTAATTTTCGGATATTATGTAGATGCGTGACACACCTTTTATCTATCCTCTTATATTATAGCCATTCGGGTCAGTGACCACATAGGAACTGTGCATCTGGAGAAGGTTTGGCTTCAACCAAAAGCGAGTTTTACCGGAACCCGAACCGCCGATAATCAGAACATTCTTATTTCGGGCATTGGCAGGATTCTTCGGGCGATTGCTCATCATCAGCCGCTCCGTTTTCGTCAGGATCACATTGTCCTCGAACTTTGGTGCAATAAACGGCTCAATATCTTTTGCCGTTCCCCAACGAGCAGAACCGTACTCAACATTGTGTCGGTACTTCTTTGCGTTTTTGCCTTTTAGATAGACAGCCAGCCGAAGTCCTGCGCCGCAGAGAATACCAATCAGCAAATCCAACGGGTGAAAGCTGGGAAACGGATTGTTCAGGGCTATCGGAAGGGCATGAAAAAAGCTGAGGATTTTCGCAGATGAATCTGCCCCCTCAGCCAATCTCCATGCTTCTCCTAAATTCGTAGCGAACAACCCTACCAGAAAATACGGTAAATTCAGAATCAGGAGCTTTTTCATTTTTCTCTTATCCATCACAGATCACGCTCCTGTTTCTTCTCTCGAACCTTCTTCGGAATCGCTGCGACAATTTCCTTGAACTTCTTCAGCTGCGCCAGAACGCTCGGCTTTTCATTCTTGGTTAATGCCCTTGCCTGATGTTCCTTGCAGATTGCATCCAAAGCATCTGCATCTTTAGAACGGACAAAAACAAGAAACCGGGGAGGATCAACGGACTTATCTTTTCTTACGGCAAAGTCCACGCCATACTTCTTGGCGAGCTTTTCAAAATCACGGATACTCTCTTTGTCGATCTCAACATTCGTAGCACCCTGATTCTGTCCCAAAAGCTGTTTCACGGATTGCTTTCCATGAACGGCAGGGTCTCGTGCCTTTTTCATCTTCACTTTTTCCCGGTGCTGCAAATACTTGCGGATACCGGCAATGATAGTGCGCCCCGTCAGCTTGGTTGTGCTGATCGCCAGGTTTACTGTTCTGTTTTCAACTTCTTCCTGCATGATTCATCACCTCCTGCAAGCAGTAGAGTGAACAGATTATCGTGCCATATCTCTGTGGTCGTAATACAGATTGCCCTTGGCAACTGCGGCATGGCTGATAATCTTGATATTGCCAGCTTTCTGGTTATCCAGAGCCTTCTGATAACCCACATCGCTCAAATACAGGCGATTTCTTTCGCCTTTCCAACCGACAGGCGATTCATCGGTCAGCACATCGAAAATAATCATGTGCTTGGTGGCGTCATCAAATCGTGCCAAGTCCATATAGGTATGTCCCTGGTACTCCTTGGCACCATCCTGAATCCGCTTTCGCTCCATCAGCTCTCCAATCGTCGAATTTCTTTGCATAAGAACCTCCTTACAGAACATCTCGGTCAGGGTTACTTTTGTGGGGAACCGAATCAGCTTTGACAGGTGCATCTTCTTTCTTCACCATGTCATCCGGCAGGGGAAGCGCCATAATGCTGCGCCCCATGCGTACAAAAGTCTCAGGCTGATGAAAGTGTTCCTCAAACTGCTTCATCAGTTCCGGGGACAGAGAACAAAAATCATCCTCGCCCAATCCCACAACCAGAAAATCACCGGCGATAATGTCATAAATATCGCCGTCATCATCACGCAGCGCACGGTTCAGTTCTTTGCCTACGAGTTTACCTTCGTCGTGCATCACCAGTGCAACCGGCTCATTGAACGGATAAGTTGCCTCAATATCGCCACCTACGGCTTTCTGCAAATCCTCCAGCTCACAGCCGATCTGCACAGCCTGCGGATACATGAACGGCTTTACCAGCAACACATTCATGGTATCTGCCTGTTCTTTCTGAACCTCCCGTTCCTCGGTCGTGCCGAACGCAACACCGGTAAAGTTTTCGGAGTCCAGAATGTACTCCGAATTGTAATAAGCGGCTCTAACCTGTTCCTCTGCCGCATCGTGAGATTCTGCTTGCACCGTAACCGTTTTCTCCAAGGTTTCGGTGATCTTCACATCGTATTCTTTCAAGTTTCGATACCTCCGTTTCTTTGGAAATAAGAAAAGCGACCATCCATGAACCTGTTACAGTTCATAAATAGTCGCATCCACATCGGCTAAAAGCTCGAACAAGCAAATATCGTCCAGTTCGCAAATCAGGGAACCCATGTCGAAGAAAATATCGTCCTCGCATTCCACCGTAGTAACCACGCTGCGGTGTTCGTTAAGACAAATGGCTTCTTCCTTGTCCATCGTGATCGTAGACATACAGGACACCACATAGAATGTCATATCTTCTGCTAACCACAGCTCCTTGCTCTGAATCGTGCGAACTTTTTCATCGCCGCTCATATCTTCTACATAGGACAGAAGCCGCACGGCTCTGCTGTTCAGAAGTACCTTTCCCTGATAGTCGATACCCTCACCAGCAGAGGACAATACTCGATACTCGCTAATCATCTCGGCATTTTTCTGAAACGACTTTGCCAGAAGCGCAGGAGAAATATCATCGAACTCCTCACTGTAGTTTACGAGCATATCTACCATATAATCAGGATCGCAAAGGTCGTAGAGTTCTTCCAAAGCGCCCTGAATGTTTTTGGGTGTAAACATTTTTTACCTTACCTTTCCATTGATTTTTCTCTTTTTTTCTGCCATTGCTCCAAAAGCTGAATGATTTTATCCTCCATCTGCTTGTTGGTATAGGACTTCGGGAAGTATTTTCGCAACGAATCCGTTTTGAAGGTTACTCTGTCCAGCTCTCCCTTCTTGATTTCATTCATAATCTCGCACATCGCATCCAGCGTACACTCGCCCTCCTGTGCGAGCTTTTTAATTCGCTGTGCTTGCGAAAGGGAAGGAGCTGCTTGAGCATAATCCATTGCAGAAAGAAAATCCTTCTGTTCTTCACTTGCCAGATAGGAAAGCTCCACCGCAGGATTGAATTTGATCTGACCCGTATCTACCATATCCAGCAGTTCCGGAATCAGTTCGGTCAGACGGATATAACGGTGTACCTGATTTCTGCTTTCTCCTGCCTCCTGACCGACTATATCCATTGCCTGCAACTTCATCCCAACTTGGGATGAAGTTAAATCGGTGCGTTGACCTTGATGTTTAATCGCATCCAGCTTCATCTTATAAGCAAATGCTCTTTCACTCGGCAGGATACTCTCCCTCTGCAAATTCGCATCAACCATCAAAATAATGGCTGCATCATCGTCCAGGTCACGAACAATCGCAGGCATGGTTTCCTTACCCGCAAGCTCCGATGCCCGGTGCCGCCTGTGACCAGAAACGATTTCATAACCACCGTCGGGGTCAGGACGGACAATCGCAGGAGTGAGAACTCCGAAATCTCGGACGCTCTCTGCCGTTTTCATCATTTCTTCATCATCAACCACACGGAAGGGGTGTCCCTCAAAGGGGTGTAGCTCAGAAAGCGGAATTTCCTGCACACGCTCCTGCTGGGCTTCAGCTCTGGATTGATCGGTGGAGAAAATATCATCGTACCCCTTCAAGCTGATGTTTGCGCCTTTTTTCTGCATTGTTTAACACCTCCTTCGTCAGAATTTTATAGGCTTCGGCAACTTTGCCTTTGGGATCATGCTTGAAGATACTGGTTCCCTCTGCGCTGATTTCCTCTGCACGGACAGAGCGGGGAATGTCGGTCTTGTAAACCTTCAGCTTTCCGCCGTAGCTCTCCCGAATCAGATTGCTGATGTCTTTGGAGTAGTTGGTGCGGCTGTCCACCATCGTCAGAAGAATCCCTTCAATCCTCAGTTTCGGGTTGATTTGCCTCTTGACCTTGTTGATGGTTCCAAGCAGCTGTTCCAGACCCTTTGCAGGAAGGTATGCTGCCTGAACCGGTATCAGCACATTGTCGGCAGCTGCCAACGCATTGACGGTCAGCATACCCAAAGACGGCATACAGTCAAGAAGAATGTAATCATAATTCTGTTTGACTGTATCCAGGTATTGCCGGAGAATGGTTTCCCGGCTCATGGCATTGACCAGTGCTACCTCCATACCTGAGAGTTCGATGTTGGACGGCACCAAATCAACGCCCTCCGGATGATGAAGAATCCCTTCATCGGGAGTAATAGGGTTTTCCATCATAATCTTTCCCATCAGATCGGAAAGTGTCGGAGACAGATCATCCGGGCAGGGATTGCCCAAACTGACCGTCAGGGAAGCCTGGGGATCGGTGTCTACCAGAAGCACCTTTTTTCCTTCAAGAGCCAAGCCAACGCCCAGATTCTCGGTGGTGGTGGTCTTTCCAGTGCCTCCTTTCTGATTGACCACCGCAATGATGGTTGCTTTTTTCGACATTTATCGTCACTCTCCTTCCTCTCGCTTCATTTTCAATTTCTTAAATCCTCCTTCCAAATATCCGTGTGACATATCGTGCCGAACAAGAGCATCGTAGTAGGTGTCTATTGTCGTCGGCGCATTGTATATCGTAGTCAGCATATACTGACGGATATTTCTAATCTTTGTGGTGTTCTCCTTGAAGCAGTCCATAACATATCGAATGTGTTCGGCATTCAGTTTCATAAACCGACTGCGGACAATTTCTGCCGGACGCTCCTCTGCACCAATGCGAATCAACGGTCGCTTCGTGCAAACTGTTTCAACGATCAACTCCAGAATGTTATCCAGCATTTCGGAATCGTAAGGGTAATCCTTCTTCAACAAATCCATACTGAGCTGATCCGAGAAATAATCAAAGTATTCTTGATACCGGTCATTCTCGTCCATCATTCCACCATTTCCGGAAGGAAAGATAGAATCAGTATCACTAAATTCAGTATTTTTAATATCAGTATTATTACATTGTGATTTCGGAAGTTCTTGAGTTGTGATTTCCATTGTTCCAGAATTGTGATTTTCACAATTCAAGAGTTGTGAATCCACAGCAGAGATAAAGTTCTTCACATAGATCAGGTTGGGCTTTCCCAAACCCTGGCGCTTACGTTCAATCAATCCTGCTTTCTTCTCAAGTTCACTGAGCAGCTTGATAGCCTTTTGTTCAGCACAGTTCAGAGCCATCTTCGCTTCGTCGATTGTAAAAATGATATACACTCTACCGTTTTTATCTATCCAACCATTCTTGGCAGACAGGCTCATGCGGTCAAGCAAAATGCCATACAGCATCTTGGCATCGGCAGAAATATTCCAGAACCTCTCGTTCGTGAACAACACCTTCGGAACTCGATAGAATGTGAATAGATCGGATTGCTGACCGTAAAAATAATCAAAACTCACACGGCTTCACCACCTTCTTTCTGCGGAAAACTTTCTGTTGTCAGCGGAATGCTGCGGAAAGTCGTATCCGTCTTTTCGTAAGGACATCGGGCAAAATAGTAGAAGCGGTATTCCTGTTCATACACATCCATATCAACGAAGCCCCACTTCACGCATAACCTTCTTCGTACACCAACCAATGCACGGGTGATCTCGCCCATAGGGACAGCCATCACATTCCGACTTGGGTTTCGGCGGCAAAGAGATTAAGTAGTAGCAATTATTTCTACCCAGACGGCAGCCCTTTCTGCCATTCGTCCAGAAGTAGCAGTAATGACAGTCGCTCGGCTTGTCTGCGGTATAAACAGGCTTGCTCAAATAAAACACCTCCAATCTCTTGTATTTGCCCATGGGTTTGGGCATAAAAAAAGAGCGCCTATCCATCCCCAATGCGGGGCAAATAGACGCTCTATGTACATAACGATATTTAATTTTATCTGCTATAACTGCATGGTATTCAAAACATCCGCCTTTTTTGATTAGCTGGATTTTTGGCACGATTTTGGGGCTGATTAGCAGGAAGGGCATTTTCATTAGCAAGAACAGCCCGTTTTCTGCTAAAAATTAGCTGGCGATTTTGTCTTATAACAACCGTTCGATTCTGGAGGGGTTGTCAAAAATCAAATTTTGGAGTAGAATTTTATCTCATACAGTGAAAGAGCTTTTTCGTAGCTTTTTATATAAGAAAAGCCGAAAACCCTTGAAAACAAAGGCTTTCGGCGTTGTTCACTGGCGTCCATAAGAGGATTTGAACCTCCGACCCCACGCTTAGGAGGCGTGTGCTCTATCCAGCTGAGCTATATGGACGTGTCTGATATATGATTATAGCCCGATCAAAGTCGAACTGCAATCCCTTATTTAGTTTTTTTTGAGGTGGCCGTTGTAACGCAACCTTAGGAGGCGAACGCTCTATCCTGCTGAGCTACAGAGACATCTATTCAATTAAAATTGGTAACGATCACTTTTCATCGTAAGGCGGCCGGTAGAGCATAACCTTAGGAGGCGGACGCTCTATCCAACTGAGCAGAAGGACAGCATGGTCGGAGAGTTCTCCGACCTATATTCCAATCTATATTGTAACGGGAAAGGAATTTTCTGTCAATCCTCAGAAATCACTGCAAACGTTCTTCGATGAGCGCAGCAAGCTTTCTTGCCTCTGCATCCATTTTTTTAATATCTGTCCCTTCAATCATCACGCGTACCAGTGGCTCTGTGCCGGAGGTACGAATCAGCACGCGTCCGTCCTGTGCGAATTTTTCCTCCAGCTCCGCAATCCCTCTGCGTACCACATCATCCTCCATGTAGCTGTTTTTCTTTGCATTATTCACGCGTGCATTGACCAGAACCTGTGGCATGGTCTGCATAATGCCTGCCAGCTCGGAGGCCTTCTTGCCGCTGCGTTTCAGTACGGAAAGCAGCTGAATGGCAGTCAGCGTACCGTCGCCCGTAGTGTTGTGGTCAAGGAAGATAACATGACCGCTCTGCTCGCCGCCGATGTTGTAGCCATCCGCAAGCATCCGTTCCAAAACGTATCTGTCCCCGACAGAGGTCTGCAAAATATGGATATCCTTTTCCTTGCCCATCATCGTCAGCCCAAGGTTGGACATCACCGTTCCGACAATCGTATCCTTCGCCAATGCGCCTCTTTCCTTCATATCCAGACCGCAAATGGCAAGAATCTTATCCCCGTCGATTAGGTTGCCCTTTTCATCCACAGCCAGACAGCGGTCAGCGTCCCCGTCAAAGGCGAAGCCGATATCTGCGCCGTTTTTCACAACCATTTCTTTCAAATCATCCATGTGGGTGGAGCCGCATTTATCATTGATATTTGTGCCGTCAGGCTCATTATGGATGATGCACAGGCTTGCGCCCAAATCAAGCATGGCAATGGGAGCCGCTTTATAGGCTGCCCCGTTTGCGCAGTCCAATGCAACCTTGATGCCGTCAAATTTTTCGGTGGTTGTCCGTGTCAGAAATGCAATATAATCATCTAATGCATCCTCGGCATATTCCTTCGTGCCAAGCCCGATGCCGGTAGGACTGGGCAGAATTTCCGGATGACTCATGATAATGTTTTCGATTTCATCCTCCAGTGCATCGCTCAGCTTATAGCCCTGATTGTTGAAGAATTTAATCCCGTTATATTCCACAGGGTTATGGGATGCGGAAATCATAACACCTGCATCCAGTCTGTATTTTCTTACCAGATACGCAACCGCAGGCGTGGGGATCACCCCTGCCACAACTGCGTGCGCGCCGACAGAGCAGATGCCGGAAACCAGTGCGCTTTCCAGCATATCCCCACTGATACGGGTATCCATAGCAACCAGAATACGAGGGGCGTGCTTTGTTTCCTTTGTCAGCACATACGCACCGGCTCTGCCTAAGCGAAACGCCAGCTCGCCTGTCAATTCTGTGTTTGCAACACCTCTTACGCCGTCTGTACCAAATAATCTAGCCATTTTTCTTCCTCCAAAACCTTATTCGTTCGCCGATGCACTGCCGTCACCGGAAACGGTTACATCAATATAAACAGGGCTTGCGTTCAAGCCGTTGGGCAAATCCAGATGCACCAGAACTCGATGCGTCCCTTCGGACATGCCGTTTACATGCACACTGCCATTCAGATCCTCTGCGCGCAGTCCGTTCAGGCTGCTGCTGTCGCCTGTAACGGTGACATGTGCCGTCCCGAAAGAGTAGGTCTTGCCGTCCTCCTGCCCCAGAATGGTTAAACGGGATTCATCCAGTGTGAACTGCTTTCCTTTCTGCGCCGTCTCGATGGCAACCGTTACCTGTACGCTGCTGCGGCTGTCATCATTTAAGGAAATGCCGTCCGGCAGATAATTTTCCAGATTGAATGTCTTTGTCACTGCGGCAGTGCGCCCCGAAACGTCAATGCTGTCCAGATGAATGGAAAGCAGGGCATCCAAATCCTCTTTAGAGCCTGTCACCTCTGCATATTTCGGCGAGCAGGAAACCGTGCCGACCTGATAGCCGTTTGCAGGCGTGCCTGTGATATCCACCTGAATCAGCACCTGCTTTGCATCATGTACCGCATAGGAAACCGTTACCTCGCGGATGTTCAGCGAAACGCCCGTTACCTCTGCGCCATGGTAATCATAGCAGGCAAGCTTTGCGTGAATATCTGTATTTTCTTCCAGCTCCTCCGCGTTGATGATTGCCTTTACCTTCGCAACCTGCCGCACCAGAGATACGGGACCGGAAACGGTTACGGTCTCTGCGCTCAGAACAGGGTCGGAAAGGGTAATGTCACTGTCGGGCTTGCCGTTTAATTCTACCTCAATTGGAAATTCCTTTGTTCGCAGGGTTTCCACCTGTGCCTCCACAACGGCAGGTGCCTTGCTGCTGATGGCATAGGCTGTACCGCCCTGATCAATGGAAACATTGACGGGCAGCGCAACGGAATCCCCGTTCACTGCATAAGCCAGCTCGGATAAATCCACCGAGGCGGTAATCCAGTCGGGGTTCTGGCTCAGTCTGTCCAGTGCGGTTCGCTGTGCCTTCACCTTTACGGTAATTTTTGTGTTTTTCAGCTCCTCTGCGTTGCCGACGGTCAGCCCGCGGGAGGTCAGTGTATCCATATTTTCCAAGGTTAAAGGTCTGCTGTAGCTGCGCGTATCCACAGGCTGTGTGATGTTGATTACCATAAACCACATGGTCGCGGCAATGGCAATGGAAAGCAGCTTCCAGCCAAGATCCTTCGTCAGTAATTCCTGAAATTTTTTCATTCTTTCTCCTGCCGTCCTTTCCAAATGGTTGCAAATGTCTTCTTGCTGCCTTCCTTGCGCGGCTGAGAAATCATATTTTTCAGCTGCTCAGGGGAGAGGTCACGGTAAAGCACGCCGCCCCTTGCCAGAGAGATGGCGCCGGTTTCCTCGGAAACCACAATAACATACGCATCGGAAACCTCGCTTGCGCCGATAGCGGCTCTGTGCCTTGTGCCAAGCTCCATGCTGACCTCGTTGCTGTCCGTCAGGGGCAGAAAGCATGTAGCGGCGGCTACGCGGTTGCGCCGCACAATCACTGCGCCGTCATGCAGTGGTGTATTGTGTTCAAAAATATTGATGAGCAGCTGACTGGAAACGATGGCATCCACAGGAATCCCCGTGCGTTCAAAGTCTCCAAGAGGAACCTTCTGCTCAATCAGGATTAAGGCACCTGTTTTCACAGAACCCATTTTTTCAGCAGCCTTCACAATTTCATCCACGGTTCGTTGTGCAGCTTTATCATCGGTTTCTTCAGAGCTTCTGGCGAAGGCGGTGAAGAATTTTCCTTTGCCCAGCTGCTCCAGTGCCTTTCGCAGCTCCGGCTGGAATACAACGATAACCGCAATGATGCCGACGGAAATGGTGTTGGAAAGAATCCAAAGAATCGTATTCAGCTTTAAGAGCATGGCAACCGCCGCAAGGGCGAAAATAACCAGAATCCCCTTGAACAGCACCCACGCGCGTGTTTCCTTGATCCAGAATATGATTTTATAAATAATATAGGCAACAATGAGGATATCCAGAATATCGGAAATGCCGAGGGATGGCCTTGCGAATTCTGTGATTCCGAGGTTGTCGAAAATGTTTTTGAAAACTTCCATCGTTCACACCCTGTCTATGCTTGTTTTCTCTGTCATGAAATGGTAAGATGTACTTCGTTCGGTACATCAATATGGGCGCAGAAGCCCAATATTTTTCATTATAGCATAAACTATGACAAAGTAACATGAAAAGATGCGGAAAAAATGAAACTTCTTTTCCTATTTTTCCTATGAAAATAGAATGTATATGATTTTTCTATCGGTTTGCTAAAAATATCGAATTGATGTAAAATTCCTGAAAATCATTTCCATGTTTTGGTTGTTTTTGTTTTTGTACAAAAGGCAGAAGGGATTGACTTTGTTTATTTTTTGTGTTTTAATAACGGTATGAAGGAATATTTTTGATATTTTGCCAAAATAAAAGAAAATTCCTTTATTGTTGTCTGACACTAATGCACGTATTCATTTTATATTCTTAAGGAGGAAGATCCAATGGCAGTTAAATTTGCAAACAGAATGAATCTGTTAAAAGGTTCCGAAATCAGAGCTTTGTTGGCACTGACAGCAAAACCCGAAGTTATCTCTTTCGCAGGTGGTATGCCCGCACCCGAGCTGTTCCCTACAGAAGGCGTTAAGGAAGCGGCTTGTAAGGTAATGGATAATATGGGTAGAGTTGCGCTGCAGTACACAGGTACAGACGGTTTTGCATCCCTGCGTGAAAAAATCGTTGCAAGAATGGCAGCGAAAAACGATATCCATGTAAGCATCGATGATATCCTGATTACAAGCGGTTCTCAGCAGGGTCTGGATTTCTCCGCTCGTGTATTCCTGAACCCCGGCGATGTTGTTCTGGTAGAAAGCCCCTCTTATCTGGGTGCAATCAATGCATTCAAGGCTTGTGAACCTACTTTCGTAGAAGTTCCTACAGATGATGCAGGTATGATTCCCGAAGAGCTGGATAAGATTCTGGCTACAACAGAAAACGTAAAAATGATTTACGTTATCCCCGATTTCCAGAACCCTACAGGCAAAACATGGACTCTGGAAAGAAGACAGAAATTCATGGAACTGATTAACAAATATGAAATCCCCGTTATCGAAGATAACCCTTACGGCGAACTGCGTTTTGAAGGCGAATTCCTGCCCTCCTTGAAATCCATGGATACAAAGGATCTGGTAATCTTCCTGGGCACAATGTCCAAGATTTTCGCACCTGGTCTGCGTATCGGTTGGGTTTGCTCCACAAACGCAGAGGTTCTGGGCAAATACAACTTCATCAAACAGGGTGCTGACCTGCAGTCCTCCACAATCGACCAGCTGATTACAAATCAGTTCTTGGAGGATAACGATCTGGATGCACACGTTGAAAAGATCAAAGCAGTTTACGTTAAGAGACGTGACGCAATGCTGAAAACAATGGAAGAAACCTTCCCGAAGGAAGTAAAATTCACACATCCCGAAGGGGGTCTGTTCACATGGTGCGTACTGCCCGAATACATGGACGCAAAGGTTATCGCGCCTCAGTGTCTGGAAAAGAACGTTGCTTACGTTCCCGGCGGCAGCTTCTTCCCTAACGGCGGTAAGGAAAACCACTTCCGTCTGAACTACTCCTGCATGCCTGAAGACAAGATTGTTGAAGGTATCACAAAGATTGCAGAGGTTCTGAAAGCAAACTTGAAATAATTTCTGCTTACACAGAGAATCAAGCCCTCCTTTTTGGAGGGCTTTTTTATGCCGAAATTGACAGTCTGTTTCAAGGAGAATATAATGGATACAGTATGAAAAAGGGTGGACAGAGGATAGACAAAGTGGACAGAGTGGACAGGTAAAAAACACGAAAAAATTGCGAAAGCGGACAGGCAAAGGGTGGACGAAAGAAAGGAAAATTCCAATGGCAAAAGAGAATTTGTCCATACAGATTGAATACGAAAAAAAAGAGGGCGGCGTGGTGCTGAAAAAGCTGCATGGCCGCTGTGCGGAGCTGCATGTTCCTGCCAAGATTGACGGACTGCCCGTCATTGCGGTTGCCGAAAGGGCATTTGCGGCAGAAAAGGAGGCACCCCCTGCGGAAATCGGCGAGGAGAAGGAGGCGAGCCTTTCCTTTGTGACGGAGCCACCTGCCGAAACCGCGGAGGGGCAGGCATTGCGAAGGGTTTTCCTGCCGGATACGATTGCGGAAATTGGGGCGTTTGCCTTTTCGGGCTGTGCCGCACTGGAGCGGGTACATCTGCCGGAGAGATTGACGGCGGTTTCCAAGCGGATGTTCGATGGCTGCGGGGCGCTGCAGGAAATTTCCCTGCCGAGGGCGGTCAGAAGCATCGGGGATTATGCGTTTTACGGCTGTGAACGGCTGAAGGAGCTTCGCCTGCCGGAGAGCGTGGAAAGCATCGGGCGATATGCCTTTTATAACTGCCGCAGGATGGAGAAAATCAATATCCCGCTGGCGGCAAGGGAATTAAATACGGGGCTGTTTCTGAACTGCGACAGTCTGAAACACCTTTCCTTCGGGCGTTGCAGATATATCTCCGATTTGATTTCGGGACTGAACCATGAATTGCAGCTGTCGATTGATTTCCCCATCGAGGGCGGCGAAACGAAGCACGCAGAGCTGGTACTGCCCGATTTTCAGTATGAATATATTGAGGATACGCCGGCAAGGCTGTTCCATCAGGTGAATTATGGCACGGGGCATATTTTCCGCCAGTGCATCGGGAATTCCGAGATTGACTTCCGCCGCTATGATGAGATTTTCTATCTGACGAAGCGCGAGGATGCCGCGGAAACGGTGCTCTTGCTTGCCATGAGCCGCCTGCGGTATCCGTATCGCTTGCAGGAGAAGCACAGGGAGGTCTACCTTGATTATCTGCGGGAGCATTTGCTCTGGGCGGCGGCGTATTTCATGGAGCAGAAGGAGGGGGAAACCCTGCGGCTGTTCGCGGATTGGGGACTGCTGACGGCGGAAACCACACCCGAATTGATTGCCCTTGCGCAGAAAAAGGGGCAGACCGCAGTGCTGAGCTTTTTGATGGATTATCAGCATAGGCATTTTGCCGCAACCAAAAAGAAAAAAACATTCGACCTATAATAATACATATTTTTGATATACCGCAGAACCATGAAATGGTTCTGCAAATGGGGGTACAGGGGAATCATTCCCCTGTCAGGGTGTGGGACAGCGTCCCACGGTTTTAGGGTTATAGGAGGTGAGAAGGCATGAACGAAACACATCAAAACCTCATCCGTATCGGTACGGATATTTTAAGCGCATCGCGTAACGAGCTTTACCTTTCCATGCGCTTTCTTGATTTGGCACTCAGCGGTCTTAGGTACGAAATGAACCTTTCCTCCCTGTACGTCGGGACAGACGGCGAAAAGATACTGTTTAACCCGCGCTACCTCGTACAGCGCTATCTGAGCGACCGCGTGCTTGTCAATCGCGCCTATCTGCACATGGTTCTGCATTGCCTGTTCCGCCATCCCTTCCATCTGAACCATCGGGATGAGGAGCTCTGGCACCTCGCCTGCGATATCGCGGTGGAATCTATCGTGGATTCGCTGTCTGTGAAGGCGGTGCGGCTCGTTGTCTCCGATAAACGAAACGAAATGTACGATATGCTCCGCAGAGAATTGAAGGTGCTTTCCGCCGAGGGCATTTATCGCGTGCTGGAAGAAAAAAAGCTTTCCTTGCAGGAATTCGGTAAGCTACAGCTGGAATTTTGGGTAGACGACCATGTCTTCTGGGAGCATCAGAAGGATGACGAGGACGAGAATAACAAGGACGGAGATAACCAGGATAACAGCAACGACCAACAGCAGGAGCAGGAGGAACAGGACGAAAAGCAGCAGCAGCTGGAGGAAAAATGGACAGAAATCGGGGAAAAGACCGAAACTAACCTCGAAACCTTCTCCAAGGATATGGACGCAGAGGCAGGGGAGCTTCTGCAATATCTGAAGGTCGAGAACAGGGAACGCTACGATTATCGGCAGTTTTTGCAGAAATTCGTGACGCTCAAGGAGGATATGCGCGTGGATGACGATGCCTTCGATTTTATCTTCTATACCTATGGCTTGCAGATGTACGGCAATTTGCCGTTGATTGAAGCACTGGAATATAAGGAAGTGAAGAAGGTGGAGGAGCTGGTGATTGCCATTGATACCTCCGAATCCTGCGAGGGGGAAACGGTGAAGCGGTTCTTAGAGGAAACCTACGCGATTCTTTCAAGCAGTGAAAGCTTTTTCCATAAAATGAACGTGCATATCATACAGTGCGATGCGGCGGTGCAGATGGATAAAAGGATCACCTCCAAGGAAGAACTGGCGCAGTTTATGGAGGACTTTGAGCTGAGAGGGAGCGGCGGTACGGATTTCCGCCCTGTGTTCCAATACGTTGATCAATTGATTGCCGAAAGGGCGTTTCAGAACCTAAAGGGTCTGATTTATTTCACAGACGGCTATGGCACCTTCCCCAAGCGCCGACCGCCTTATGATGCCGCCTTTGTGTTCTATCATGAGGATTATACGGATGTCGGCGTGCCGCCATGGGCGATGAAGCTGATACTGGGGAAAGAGGATTTGTCCTTGGGACTGCCGTCTCATGGGCGTTAGGAGGATAGCATGAATATTAAAAAAGCGAAGGAAGAAATCAAATATGCCATTCAGGCGTATCTGGCGAAGGACGAGTTTGGGGAATACCGTATTCCGGCGGTCAGACAAAGACCCGTTCTGCTGATGGGCGCGCCCGGTATCGGGAAAACCGCTGTGATGGAGCAGGTAGCGAGGGAGTGCGGCGTGGCACTGGTATCCTACAGCATTACGCATCATACGCGTCAGTCTGCCATCGGGCTGCCCTTTATCAGCAAGAAGGAATACGGCGGAAAGGAATACACCGTAACGGAATACACCATGAGCGAAATTATCGCATCGGTTTATGATAAAATGGAGGAAACCGGTTTACAGGAGGGGATTTTGTTTATTGATGAAATCAACTGTGCCTCCGAAACGCTTGCGCCTGCCATGCTCCAATTTTTGCAGTGCAAGACCTTTGGCGCGCATAAGGTGCCGGAGGGGTGGCTGATTGCCGCGGCAGGCAATCCCCCCGAATACAACAAAAGCGTGCGTGAATTTGATGTGGTAACGCTTGACCGTGTGAAGAAAATCGACGTAGAGCCTGATTTTTCCGTCTGGAAGGAATATGCCTATCAGCAGGGCATCCATGGGGCGATTCTGTCCTATCTGGAAATTCGCAAGGATCATTTTTATGCCATGGAGACAACGGTGGATGGCAAGCGGTTTGTGACGGCGAGAGGATGGGAGGATCTTTCTACCATCCTGAGGGTGTATGAGGATATGAATCTGCCGGTAGAGGAGGGGCTGATTTATCAGTACTTGCAGCACCGCAGGATTGCAAAGGATTTTGCGAATTATCTGGATTTGTACCGCAAATATCGCACCGATTACCGCGTGGACGATATTTTGCAGGGGAAATATACCAAGCAGGCGGTGACGAAGTTGCAGGATGCACCGTTTGACGAGCGACTGAGCGTGATGGGACTTTTGCTGAGCAGGCTTTCCGAGGGCTTCCGAGGGGCATACGAGGCGGATTTGACCGTAACGGGACTGCATGGCGCGCTGCTGGAGCTGAAGGATCGGTTCAACAGCCCCTATTGCCAGGAAACGCCATGGGAGAACCTCTTTACGGGACTGCTGGAGGAAAGAGAAGCCGCCTTTGCGAAGGAACGGAAGGCGGGACTTCTGGAGAAAACGGCGGAGCATGCCTGCTTGAAGGAATTGGAGCGGCTGCATTTCTTCCTTGCGGAGGGAAAACGGAGCGGCTGTCGGGAAAAGGAGGAGGCGTTTGCGCTGGTGAAGGGACTTTTCGCAAAAGAGGCGGAAGGACGGGAAAACGCCATTGCGGATGCGTCTGCGATGCTGGACAATGCCTTTGCATTTCTGGAGGAAGCCTTCGGCGCAGGGCAGGAGATGGTTATCTTCATTACGGAGCTGACCACGAACTTCTATAGCGTGAAATTCATCAGCGAGAATGGCTCGGAGAAATATTATCGGTATAACGCGGAGCTGCTGTTTGATGAAAAGCAAAAGACGATTTTGCAGGATATTGAGAAGGCGAAAACGGAGCTGAATCTTCTGTTTTAAAGAAAAGAAAAAGGCTGTCATCCCTTTTACTGGAATGACAGCCTTTTTGATTGCTTTCGTTTAATATTTGCTCCAATCCGGCTCTGCGGTCAGTGCTGTCCATGTTTCATACTTGGAATCCTTCTGCTCATAGGTGTGGCTGTTGGTTGCCTCCTGCACAGCCAGATAATACCATGCGCCGGGCTGATTATCGGGCCATTTGGTCATGCTGTCCAAAAGGTCGGCCTTTGTTTCGGGCATACGGCAAAGCACACGGTTAATCAGTGTCATTGCCTCTGCTCTTGTAATCGGGGCATCGGGGTGGAAGCTGCCGTCCGTATAGCCGCTTACCCAGCCAAGGGTGGCGGCACGCTCAATTTCCTTTTCCGCCCAATGGCCGGAAATATCCGTAAAGCCGCTGTTTTCCTCTGCCTTACCGCTGTCAAAACGGGCGCAGATGGCGGCAAATTCCGCACGGGTGATGGGGGCCTGCGGTGCAAAGCTGTTTGCTGTGCGGCCCTTGAGAATATTCATGCCTGCCATGGTGGAAACTGCTGTGTTGTACCAGCTGTCCTCTGTTACATCGGCAAAATCGTTGTGCTTGCTGAGGTTTTCGCTGCGCACCTCCTCCTTCAGCAGGCGGAAGAAGATAGCGGCGGTTTCCGCACGGGTGATGTTGCCCTGCGGCCTTACGTTGCCGTCTTTATAGCCTACAACATAAGCAAAATGATTGCTGCCGTTGAGCAAAGCGGGAACCTTTGTCGGCGTGGTTTCGTCGGTATTGTTGTCTTTGTTATTTTCTTTGTTGTTATCCTTGTCCTTGTTTTCGTCTTTGCTGCTATTGCTGTTGTCATCACTGCTGCTGTGGTGCTTTTTGCCGAAGATATAGGTATAGGTTACATTGCCGCTGATACCGTTTTCTTCGGTATTTGGTGTCACATCCCAATGACCGGGGGTGTTTTCATAGCCTGCGGCAGGAATCATAATGGCGGGAACATGGCTTGCATCCAATGTGCCGCTTGCAGAACCATTTGCCTGCGGATGCAGCACAACGGTAACCGTTTTATCCTCTGCGGTATTGCCCGACCAATAGCCGTTTACGATTTTGAAGGTGACGGTGGCATTTTTTGCCCAGTGTGCATAAACGGTTGCCGCACCATCGAAGGTTTGGGTTTTAAAATCAATGGGTTTTTCGGAGGAATTTTCTTTACTGTCATACCATCCAAGGAAGGTGTAGCCTTCCCTTGCGGGGGGACGCAGGGCATCAATATGGTCGCTGTTTGCAGGTACGGGGACGTAGCGTTCGGTAGGTCTGTCCTCCATAAGCTCCCAATCGCCGCCGTTGGCATTAAAGGTAACAATGGGCCACCATTGTGCCACGAAATTCAAGTCAGACTTTATCGTCATATCCTGAATTGCCTTACTGGTGTAGAAGGTGCCTGTGACGGCAGAGGAATCCGCCGCATGGGTCGCAGGCTCGTCTGTGTCCTCTGCATCCTGTGTATCCTCCTGCTCTTCCTCTGTATCCTCCTGCTCTTCCTCTGTATCGAGGAGAGATGTTTTATAATCATCCCTCCAACCCTCGAAGTAGTAGGTGTGCGCAAGCTCTGTGACGGGTGTGGGAACGGTATCCTGTTCCTTGGCAAGTGTAGAGCCGTAAGGAACGGTATAGCTTATTGAGTAATCATCTGTATTAAAATGCCCCTGTGCAGGCTGGAAGTAGTCCGCATAGAAGGTTACGGTGCAGGGATCGTGTGTCCATTTGCCGTAAAGCGTGAGGTTTTTTGTGTCATTTGCGTTGTCTTCAGGGAAGGTATACCTGTCGCTAATTGCTGTGCCGGCTAATGCTTCGTTTGTATACCAACCGCTAAAGCTCCATTTTTTATCAGCAGAGGTTACGGTTGCAATCTCAAAGGTCGGATTTTTGCCGGCACTGCTTTCTTGTTCTGTCTGCTGTGCAGGCAGGCGCACACCCTCAGGTACCTCTGTGCCTACCCAACGATAGGTAATCGTATAGGTGTCTGCTTCGGGGAAGGTATAGGTGTAGGCATAGGTGCCGTTCTCGGTGATGGCATCCGCATTGGTATCGGGGGCGTTGTTCCCCCAAGTGCCGGGTGCTTTGTAGCTTTTTGCGGGTTTCATATCCAGATTATCTACATGAGGAACCAAATCGGGTGTCAGCGTGCCTTTGCCGTTGCGCAGGGGAACATTGACGGTGACGGTTTCAGTAGTTGTATCTGCATCTGTATTTCCGATGTTATTTTGGTACCAATCGCTTTTCGTATTCCAGCTGCCGTTTACAACGGTAAAGGTAACCTTTTTTGTGCCGATTTTTGTCCAACGGCCATAGAGGGTGATATTTCCTGTCAGGGCTTCGCCGCTTTTGTTATAAGGCTTTGTGCAGGCGGAATCCTTATACCAGCCGTCAAATTCATACCCCTCTTGGGATGGTACGGCGGGGGTAAAGGAAGCGGTTCCGTCATCGCTCAGTGCAAGGGAAACGGTGGAAGGCGGTGTGGCATCTGCGGGGATGACAGAGCCAATCCATTGGAAATTTACATCAATGGAAGGAATCCAACGCCCATACAGGGTTAAATCACTGCCGAAGGCATCATATACGTTATCCTGATAGGCAACGTATTTTTTCCCGTCATACGTCGTCCAAGTTTTCTTTCCATTCTCCTCATGGTCAATGTTGTCATCCCAAAGACGGTACCAACCGTCAAATTTTAATTTCATGGTGTCGCTTGTGGTTTCATTTTGTTCCGGATTTGTGGGGCTGTGCTTCACACCACGCGCGGCGTGCTCGTGGTCGGGCGGATTGAAATCCGGTGTCCAACGCCCTGCCCATTTATAGTCCACACAGACGGGATCGGTAATGGTAATGACTGCTTTTTCGCCGTAGGCAGTCCCTGTTGTTTTTGCAGGGGGAATCGGCTGAAGGCTGAGTGCCGTTTGAATACTGTCGTTACTGCCGCTACTGTCGCTACTGTCGATACTGGAAAGGCTCAGCTCGAAGTGCCGAAAGGGGGTTGCGGCAAATTGCGGATTGCCGTTTTCATACCCCGTAAAGCGGTAATAATCCACAGAGGCAGTTTCGTTGATGGCACTGCTTGTAAGAATATGGTGTTTCTCTTTCAATTCCTTCCAAGTATGCGAGGTATGCGAGGTAGGCTCTGTGGATTTTTCTTGGAAGTTCTCCACATTGATATGCCGGCGTTCCGCATTTGGATTGACATTTGCGTCAATCTGAATCAGCAGTTCATTGAGCGCCTCATCAATATCATGCACTTGGCTCAAGCCCTTGAAATAGGGTGTGCCATCCAGTGTGTTGGAATTGCCGCAGATTCCGGCCATGGTTTCATTGAATTGTGTACGCTGTTCCTCTGAGGACATTCCGCTTTGCAAGGTCAGCGGACGGAAGTCGCCAAAGCCGAAGATGGTAGCGCCATAATCATCTTTCAATTTCTGTGCCGCTGCTTGTGCCGCCTCGGGGCGGAGATTCTGAACGCCTACGCCGTTCTGATAGGGCAGAGAGCTGGCGGCAACAAAGATGATAAGGTTGCGGTCCTTGCTGTTTGCTTTGTGTGCTTGTGCAATTTTTGCCAACTGCTCTGTGATTTGCAGACCTGCATCCATACGGGAGGCACCTGCGTGCCAAGATACCATTTTATCAACATCAATGACATCCTCTGCATCGGAGATGCTCATAAAGACTTTATCGTAGCTTTCATCGGCAAGATAGCCTTCCGGCATCTGCGGCAGGGTTGTGTTGTCGCCGCTCCACTCTGTCCAACCGCCTTGGGAATGGAATACAGGTGAGCCATCTGCGTTGGTATAATAGCCTGTGTTCAAGCTGGGGTTTTGGGTTACAGATAGCCTTGTGCCGGGGTGCTGACTTGGGATGTATGGATCGGATGAGCCGTTGTTATTGATACGCCCAAAGCCTGCGATTGCCACCCGATGTGCGCCTGTGGTGGGGGCAGGAAGATTTTGCAGCAGACTTTCCATGGAATTGAGAATATCCGCTCGCTCCTGCCCATACTGCGTTGTATCATTTTGCGTATTCATAAAGGCGGATTGCTCTATCAAGAAGATGATATCGCAGGGCTTAACGGTGCGGGATTGGTTATCCTTATCCGTCAGATAGGCTTCGATTTGCGCTGTAATCTGCCCCGTTTCCGCTCCGCCGCTGTCCAAAGCGTGTTTCACTGTGGCGGTGATGTGCGGCGTTGTGGTACTTTCCTCTTCTGCCAATGCGGAAGCAGGCAAAAGGGCGAGTATCATGGAAAACACCAAAAGATAAGAGAGTATGCGTGTTTTCATGAGATTCCTTCCTTTCTGCTATGAATGATTTTCGATAAAATTTGCTGTTTTTTGACAATTTTTATTTTATTATAAGGGAAATACCAAGTCAAGCGGCTGCAAATAATTTCGAGTGATTTTGTATGGATCGAACAATCGCTATCAGGTTATTCTTCTGCCTAAATAAGTCGAAAGCCTGCTTTCGACTTTACTCAAAATGCTCCGGATGAAGCCCCGACCAGCCTGTCTGGGGCATAGTCAGCAGACGATAGATATCCTCCTGCTCTATTTCGAAATCGAAGATATCGAGGTTTGCCTTCATGCGCTCCGGTGCAGAGGATTTCGGCAGGGGCAGGACGTTATTTTGCAGGCAGAAGCGCAGACAGATTTGCGCCGGACTTTTGCCGTATTTTTTCGCAAGCTCCAGAACCAGAGGGTCCTCCAGAAGCCGCCCTCTGCCAAGGGGACTCCATGCCTCCGCCTGTATGCCGCGGCTCTGGCAGAACTGTAATGTTTCATACTGCGGATAGCCGGGGTGGAATTCAAACTGATCAATCATGGGGACGGTATTGGCGGTTTTCAGAACGTGCAGGAGGTGCTGCGGCAGGAAATTGCAGACACCGATGGCGCGCACTGCGCCTTCATCATAGAGCCGCTCCAAAGCACGCCAGCTTTCCGTTACCAGCGGCTTCCAATCTGCGCCGGGGAAGGGCAGGGGCCAATGAATGAGGAACAAATCCAGATACTGCACCTGCAAATCTTTGAGGGAGGCTTCAAAGCTTGCCATGGTTTTATCATAGCCTAAGTCCGTTTTCCAGACCTTAGAGGTCAGGAACAGCTCTCTGCGAGGGATGCCGCACTGCCGCAGGGCGTTGCCGACCATTTTTTCGTTTTCGTATCTTCTGGCGGTGTCAATATGGCGGTAGCCGGATGCTAAGGCATCCAGAATGATTTTTTCCTCCTTTACAAGCCAGGTGCCAAAACCCAGAAAGGGCAGCTCCGTCCCGTTTTCCAGAACAAATCCTTTTTCGCTAATCATGGTTGTTTCCTCCTTATAATTCTTCCAACAGCGCAAGTGCAAGTGCTGTCAGCGTTTCTTTTGTGTTTTTTTCGGGCGCACGCAGAACGATATCCAGTAGCTCCGCAAGGATAGTGCCTAGAATTTTGCCGTGCGGCGCACCGAGTGCCATCAAGTCCTGTCCCGTTAGGGCAAGCGTTTTCAGAGAAAGACAATCCCCTGCCGCAAGGATTTTTTCCAAGGCGGCTTTTGTCTCGGCGTGGGGAGAGGCAGGGCGCAGGATGCTTTGCAGAAGCAGAAGCTGCTCTGTTGCCTCCTGCCCGATGGTGCTGAGCTTTTTGCGGAGCGGATAGGGCTCTGTCGGCAAATCCGCGGACAGCTCCTCCAGAAGCAGGGAAATCCGCTTGAGGGAGTGGTTATCGAGCCGCATACCTTTTAAAAAGCCCTTCACCTCGCCGATGGGGTAATGCTGCAAAACAATGCACCACCGCAGAATATTATCCTTCGGGCAAAGGGAAATTTCCTCCAAAAGGGTCTGGCTGTTTGCGATAAGGCTTGCGGAAAGGGTCGCATCTATCTGTGCGAGCAGACCGCTTTCCCAGAGCAGGGGCATTTTATTCGCAAAGGGCGCAAGCCAGAGCTTTTGCAGCTCTTCACGAATTCGCTCCGCACTGATTTTCTGAATCAGCGCCGTATTGGCGCAGAGCGCCGCCCATGTTTCGGGGTCAATCGCAAAGCCAAGCTGCGCGGAAAAGCGCACACAGCGCAGCATCCGCAGGGCATCCTCCTGAAAGCGCCTTGCCGGCTCACCTACGCCGCGAATGATGCCTGCGGCAATATCCTCCTGCCCATGGAAGGGGTCGCGAAAGCCCTCCTTGGGGTGATAGGCAATGGCGTTCATGGTAAAATCGCGGCGGAGCAAATCCTCATTCAGCTTTTTGGTGAAGGAGACCTCGTCCGGATGGCGGCAGTCGGCATATTCGCCATCGATGCGATAGGTTGTGACCTCATAATTTTCATGATGCAGGACGACGGTAATGGTGCCATGCTTGATGCCCGTATCAAAGGTATGGTCGAAGATGGTCTTGGTTTCCTCGGGCAGGGCGGAGGTGGTGATATCCCAATCCTGCGGTATGCGCCCCAGAATGGAATCGCGGACACAGCCCCCGACGATATACGCCTCATGACCGCCCTCATTCAGTTTATTCAGAATCCAGACCGCGTCCTGCGGAATGGCAATATTCAGCTTCTGCAAGGCTTCTCCTCCTTTTCGGAATTTTTTATAAATGAATTATATCATAAAATTACTATATGGACAAAAAAAGAACATCTGCGGAGAACAGATGCTCTTTTTTTCTATAGGGGAAATAATACAATGGATTTCGGGAATTATTTCTTATCGTAAGGCTTTACCGTAACCTCTTTTTTATCGAAGTCGATGAAAATCTGATACGCGTAGTTATCCTCGCTGGTATCCCAGACTTCAACGAATTTCGGGGTTACCTCAATGATGATTTCGGAATCCTCGTGGCTGTATTTATTGTAGCTGCCCCAGAGGTGCTTTTTATAAAGGCCTTCAAACACTCTGCCGGGCTCATCTACAACCAGACCGCAGTTTTTCGCAGTCCCTTCCACCTGAATGCCGCCATAGCAGAGGGCAACATTGGGGTTTTCGTAAAGCTGCTTTGTTTTGCGGAAGTCCTTGTCTGTTTTGAAATAGATTTTGTCATTGTAGAACAGGCAGCTGACGTTGCGCACCATAACGTAATCGTTTACGCTGCTGGCAAGCGCCATAATCTTCCAATCGCCCAGCTGTTCAAAGAAAAGGGCTTTTGCCTGTTCAAAGGTAAGGTTTTTGTCTAAGCTGAATTTCATTTCGGTTTCTCCTTTACTTCTCCGTGCTTTTTATACTCAGATTTTTGTTTCGTCAGCTTTCTTTATGGTGCTTGCCTTTTTATTTTTTGCAGAGGCATTGCCGTGGATGATGGGGCTTAAGTGCTTATACAGCAGCATTGCGCCAACGGAGTTGATGCCGCATTTAATCAGGTTGAAGGGCAGAATCCCAAGGATTGCCAGTGTGAATACATTGGAAATCAGAGGGTTGACCTCGGTACACATGGCTACGAAATAGCTCATATCCTGTCCCATCAGTGCCATATAGAAGGGAATGATGATATATAGGTTGGTAAAGATGGCAACGATGCCTGTGAAGACAGAGCTGATTGCCATACCGATGATTGCGGTTCTTTTAGATTTTTTCTGGTGATACATGATAACGGGAGGCAGCACATACGCACAGCTGAGCAGGAAATTCTGCAGCTCGCCCGTAAATGCGGAGGAGGTGCCCTCGGTTGCCAGCTTCAGCAGGATTTTCACCAGAATGATGCAGACTGCCTGCAAAGGACCCATGGCAAAGCCGCCGATGATTTCTACCAGACCTGCCAGATCAAAATTCATGAAGGGGGGGCAGGAAGGGAAGCGGGAAATCAATATGCAGCAGGATGCAGCAGATGGCACCCATCATGGCAATCATGGTTAAATCTCTGGTTTTGAATTTCGTTTTCATGTTTCATTCCTCCAATTTTTCTGATTGGATTCTTCTTAAGACTTGCGATTGACACTGCATTTTCGCAATAAAAAAGCCCTCGGAACACATTCCAAGGGGCATTGCATGCGCAAACAAATTTTCATGCGAGAAACGCATGAACAGCATCAAAGTTTCTTCTCTCATCCGGACTGTTACCGTCGGTCATGGAATTGCACCATATCAGCCTTTTGTATCTTTCGGCACTTCGCGCTTTAAGATACTGGAGGGTCGCGGACTTTTACCGCCGGTAGGGAATTGCACCCTGCCCCGAAGAATCACGTTATATTTTTCACATTCCAACCATAACACAAAAGGCTGTTGTGTGCAAGAGGGAAATGTAAAATTTGTGAAAAAATTATTTTTTAAAAAATTTGAAAAATGTTGTTGACAGAAGAACAAGTTCGTGATAATATATCTCTTGCAGTTAGGAATTGCAAAACAAAGCAAACAAACATTATGCGCCTTTAGCTCAGTTGGTAGAGCAACTGACTCTTAATCAGTGGGTCTAGGGTTCGAGTCCCTAAAGGCGCAGCTTGAAAAAAGCGGGATGGATTAACTTAGGGTTGGTTCATTCCGTTTTTATATTTTATAATTTTATATTTTAAAGGATAACAGCCATTCTCGGTACGGTCGGGAATGGTTCTTTTTTTTGCCCTTGCCCCATAGAATGTTTCAGAGACGATGTTCGGTCGCAGTGAAACAGGGGGAGTGAAGTATGGAGGAGATCTATGAAAAAATCATGCGAGAGGGCTACGGCTTGCAGCTGCGCCATGGCACAAGAACGCGGACAGGTCTGGTCTGCCGGACAGACAGGGGGCTTCGCGAGCTGAAAAAGCCGCGCGGCAGTACGGACAGCCTGCGGCTTGCGTTTGATGTGAAAAAGCGGCTTCGGGAAAACGGCTTTGCGAACATCAGCCGTTGCTACCCGACACTGGAGGGAGAGCCGTTTTATCGGCAGGACGGGACGCTTTATATTCTGGAGGACGTGCTGCCGCAGGGGACACTGGCGGAGGACAGCGCACAGACCTTTTTGCAGGGGGCAGAGACCTTAGGCGAGATGCACGCGGCGGCAAAGGGGCTTACAAGCGAGGCGGCACACTGGGAGAAAAACCGCCTGCCGCAGCTATACGCCAAACGGCGGAGCGAGTTGGCGAAGGTGCGCCGCAGGAACGACAAACGGGGCAGCTATGACGCGATTGATTTATTGCTGTTACAATATTATGAGCCATACATGGAACGGGCGGCAGAGGCGGAGGAGCTGCTGTGCAGGGGCGGCTATGCGGAGGCGGTAGCACGGACGGCGCAGGAGGGCGGCTTCTGCCATAATGCCTACAAGGGGGAGGCACTGCGGCAGGAGACGGATGGCAGGATTTTTGTGGGGAATTTCGATAAATGCAGCGCAGAATTGCCATTGGCAGACCTTGCGGCATATATCCGCCGCTATTTCAAGAAAACGGAGGGGACGGCGGCAGGGATTTCTGCTATGCTGGAGCGTTACGGCAGGCATTGCCCCCTTTCCGAGAGAGATATGATTTTATTGCAGGGGATGCTGCTGTATCCGGAGAAATTTCTGCGGCTCATCAATGAATATTATAATCGGCGCAGAACGTGTGTCTCGCCTGCGATGCGCGAGCGGCTTGCGGCGGCGGCGAAGGAGGAGCTGAACGGGGTTCGTTTAAAAAGTATCATTGCGGGCGGCTGCTAGGAGAACACGCTAAGTCGAAATCAGGATTTCGACTTGTCAGGACAGAAGAATAAACCGATGAGTTCCGGCGGCAAAGCCTTGAAACTCCCGGTTTTCCTCAAGTGGGCAAAGCCCCCTTTGCGGATTTTACTCGGGAAACTCTTTGTTTCCCGAACCCTTCCGCTATGATTAGGAGTACTTTCGCGATGGGCGAAGTACTTTTTTTGTTGCAACTTCTCTGACTAGGGATTAAAATAGAGGATGAAGAACTCTGCAAAATTTTCCCCGAAGGAGGAGAAAAGGATGAAGAAATATCATTTTCAGGAAAACGAGAAGGACTTTGGTTCTACCGTTCGTTTGGATGCGATAAATGATAAGGTGAAGGAAATCAAGAAAAAAGAGGAAACAGACGAGCTGGGGGACGCAAACGAATTTCTGAATGTGTTTGAATCGGAAAAATTCGACGACCCTGCGGAAACAGATGGAAATACAGAGGATGCCCTTGTGGATACCCTGGAGGATGCGGATGCTTTGGAGGATGCTCTGGGCGAAACAAGAAGGGACGGCGTTTTCCCTGCGCCTGCCGCGGAAGAAGGCGAGGAGGACGATTGGGAGGACGATGACGAGGAATACGAAGGAGAGGGACGCGGCATTTTTGCCTTGGGCGAATCCTTCGGGCTGAATAAAAAAACGGTTGCACTGGTGATTGTTCTGGCGGTGCTTGCATGCGGAATCGGATTTTCTCTGGTGCGGTGCAGCTTTCACCCGAGCAAGACAATCCCCCTTGTGGAGGAGGAGGCAGGGACACCCCTGCTGATTCAGACAGACCGCGGAGACGGCGAATATCTGGCGTATGATATTGCGGAGCAGGAGCGGAAAACCGTATTCCTGACGGAGAAAACAAAAATGACGGACGCAAGCGGACGCAAGATTTCCAAGGCAAGCCTTGCGGAGGGCGACCTTCTGGCGGCGGAGCTGGATGAGGACGGCAAAACGCTCATCAGCGTGGATTACAGCAGTAATGCCATCCGCACAGAGGAAGCAACGGGGCTGACCGTCAACCGCAAGAAGCGGACGCTGACGAATAAAGCAGAAAATCTTTCTTATTCCTATGAAAAGGAAAGCGTATTTTTCTATGACGGAGAGGAAATTGATGCGGCGGACTTAGCACCCTGCGACGAGCTTCTGCTGAAACTGGTAGGGGATACGGTCTGGTCGGTTGAGGTGCAGGCATACCATGGGTATATCGTGGTGGAAAACACGGATGCAGTGAAAAACGGCAAAATCCAGCTGGATGAGGCGGAGGCCGTTCCGCTTACAGAGGGGATGCAGCTTGCCGCAGCAGAGGGACACCACACCGTAACGGTGACCGGCTCGAATATTGAGACCAGAAAGGATGCCGTTGTGGTGGAGGCAGGCGAGGAAACGGTCTACGACCTTTCCAAGGCGCAGGAGAAAATGGGTGTTATCATCATCAATGCCAATGTGAAGGACTATAAGCTTTACATCAACGGTGCGGCGGCGGAAAGCCCTGCGGTGCTGCCGATGGGAGAATATGATTTGGTTATCCTGAAAAACGGCTATACGGAATGGAGTCAGCATGTGACGCTGGATAAGGACACGCTGAATGTGACAGCGGAGCTGCAAAAGGATGTGCAATATGGCACACTGACCGTTACGGCGGATGTGGACGGCGCATGGGTGTATATCAACGGCGAGGAATACGGCGTAGCACCGATGCAGGTAAATCTGCCCTATGGCTCTTATAACGTGATGCTGGAAAAGAGCGGCTATCAGAGCTATAAGCAGAGCATACAGATTTCGTCCCAAACGGCGGCAATCCATGCAACGATGGAATAAAAAAGCGAAACGGCTTCAGATAAAATTCGAGGAGGAAAGAAGAATGGAAGACTATCGTGTAAGATATCAGCAATGGCTGGAGGATCCTTTTATTGACGAGGAAACAAAAGCGGAGCTGAGAGGCATTACAGACGAAAACGAAATCAAGGAGCGGTTCTTTAAGGAGCTGGAATTCGGGACAGGCGGTCTGCGCGGCATTATCGGCAACGGCAGCAACAGACTGAACCGCTATACCGTTGGGAAGGCTTCGCAGGGACTGGCAAATTATATCAAAAAGGAAGGCACACAGAAGCAGGGCGTAGCGATTGCATACGATTCCCGTTTCATGTCTCCCGAATTTGCGGAGGTGGCAGGGCTGATTTTTGCGGCAAACGGGATTCCCGCGTATGTATATCCCTCTTTGCGCCCCGTTCCCATGCTTTCCTTTGCGGTGAGAGAGCTGGGCTGTACGGCAGGGGTTGTGCTGACGGCAAGCCATAACCCTCCCGAATACAACGGCTATAAGGTATACTGGGCAGACGGCGCACAGGTGGTTGCACCCAGAGACAAGGGGATTATCACAGAGGTGAACGCCGTAGAAAACTTCGGACAGATTCAGCGGATGGAAAAGGCGGAGGCTGTGGAGAAAAAGCTGTATAACCTCATTGGCGAGGAAGTGGACGAAGCGTTTGACAGAAACGTGCAGGCACAGCTGATGAACCCCGAAATGATTGCAAGAATGGGAGATAAGCTGAATATCGTTTATACGCCCCTGCATGGCTCCGGCAATCTGCCGGTGCGCCGCAATCTGGCAAAGGCAGGCTTCAAAAACGTATTTATCGTAAAGGAGCAGGAGTTGCCGGATTCTTCTTTTTCTACTGTGGATTACCCCAATCCGGAGGACACGAAGGTGTTCACATTGGCGCGGAAGCTGGCGGCTGAGGTGAACGCAGATGTGCTGATTGGGACAGACCCCGACTGTGACCGTATGGGTGCGATGGTGAAGGATTCCGAGGGCAATTTTGTTGCGCTGACAGGCAACATGGTTGGCGCACTGGCAACGGATTACATTCTTTCTCAGAGAAAGGAGCAGGGCAGACTGCCCGCAAACGGCGTGGTGGTGAAAACCATCGTAAGCACAGAAATGATTACACCCATTTGCAGGGCATACGGCGTGGGGAAAATTGATGTGCTGACCGGGTTTAAATACATCGGGGAGCAGATTAAGGGCTTTGAGGAAACCGGCTCTCATACCTATCTGTTCGGCTTTGAGGAAAGCTACGGCTGCCTGGCAGGGACTTATGCAAGGGATAAGGATGGCGTTTATGCGGCAGTTCTGGTCTGCGAAATGGCGGCTTATTATAAGGAAAAGAGCATGACGCTGTATGAAGCGTTGCTGAAGCTGTATGAAAAATATGGCTATTACCGCGATGGTGTGAAATCCATGACGATGAAGGGTCTGGAAGGGATGGCAAGAATTCAGCGCATCATGAAAACCTTCCGCGAAAATACGCCGCAGGAGCTGGGCGGCTACAAGGTTGTCATGGCAAAGGATTATCAGACACAGGTGTTCCGGAACCTGGAAACAGGGGAGGAAAGCGGCAGCCCTCTGCCTGTTTCGGATGTACTGCATTATACACTGGAGGATGGAACATGGGTATGTATTCGCCCTTCCGGTACAGAGCCGAAGCTGAAATTCTACATCGGCGTGAAGGCGGATGGCCTGCAGGCGGCACAGGATAAGGTGGACGCTTTGGATGCGGATATTGAAGCAAAGGTTGCTGAGATTGCATAAGGCAAACAAGGGCACGATTTTATAAAACAGCATATTGTTTATTGGGAGCGGCATGCATAAGCATGCCGCTTTTCTGATGTGTGGATTTCGGATACAGAAAAAGGCTTTGACCTTTTATAGTCAAAGCCTTATTTTGCGATTGCAATGCCGCAGTTATTTTTCGGGGACATCGGGCAATCCCTTGAAGCCGATTTCCAAATCTGCATCGGTAGGGATATAATCCGACATTTCGCCGTTATTAAACTTTTCGTATGCCACCATATCGAAGTAGCCTGTGCCGGTCAGACCGAATACAATGGTCTTTTCCTCGCCGGTTTCCTTGCATTTCAGTGCTTCATCAATTGCTACGCGAATGGCGTGAGAGCTTTCGGGTGCGGGCAGAATGCCTTCGATTCTTGCAAACTGCTCTGCCGCCTCGAATATGGCTGTCTGCTCTACGGAGCGCGCCTCCATCAGCCCATCATGATACAGCTGAGAGACAACGGGGCTCATGCCATGATACCGCAGACCGCCTGCGTGGTTGGGGGAGGGGATAAAGCCGCTGCCCAGCGTATACATCTTTGCCAGAGGGGTTACCATGCCTGTATCGCAGAAGTCATACGCAAATTTCCCTCTTGTCAGGCTCGGACAGGATGCAGGCTCAACTGCGATAATCTGATAATCCTTCTCGCCACGCAGCTTTTCGCCCATGAAGGGAGAAATCAGACCGCCCAGATTGGAGCCGCCGCCTGCACAGCCGATGATGATATCAGGCTCGATGCCGTATTTATCGAGCGCTGCCTTTGTTTCCATACC
The DNA here is from genome assembly GCF_018785345.1 of Clostridium sp. MCC345. Lineage (NCBI taxonomy): Bacteria > Bacillati > Bacillota > Clostridia > Eubacteriales > Clostridiaceae > Clostridium > Clostridium sp. MCC345. The sequence goes on along the minus strand of NZ_WQPP01000064.1, from coordinate 296,786 downwards.
GATGATGGACTGATGCAGCAGAACCTGATTCAGCACACTGCCCAGAACATAACGATAGCCCTCCTTGCCGACTGCCGTTTCTACGGCTTCGGAAATGGCACAGCCAAGGCTGCCCGTTGTGCCGGGATGCTCCGCCAGAATCTTCTTCCCGATTTCCGTTGTAGTGGAGGGGGAAGGGGTTACGGTTGCGCCATAGGTACGCATGACCTCACGGCGGAAGGGCTTCTGTTCATAGGAAACCTTAACCATGTATACGTTGCAGTCCAGACCCAGATATGCACATGCCATGGAAAGCGCTGTGCCCCACTGCCCTGCGCCGGTTTCTGTTGTCACGCCCTTCAGGCCCTGCTTCTTTGCATAATACGCCTGCGCGATGGCAGAATTCAGCTTATGGCTGCCACTGGTGTTATTGCCCTCGAACTTATAATAAATCTTTGCGGGTGTCTGCAATTTTTCTTCCAGACAATATGCACGAACCAAAGGAGATGGTCTGTACATTTTATAAAAATCCAAAATTTCCTGTGGGATGTCGATGTAAGCAGTATCGTTATCCAATTCCTGCTGTACCAATTCATCGCAGAAAACTGCGCCAAGCTCCTCGGCTGTCATGGGCTGCAGTGTGCCGGGGTTCAGAAGCGGTGCCGGTTTATTTTTCATATCCGCACGCACGTTGTACCATTTTTTCGGCATTTCCTGCTCATCCAGATAAATTTTGTAGGGAATGTTCTTTTCTGTTTTCATTCTGTTTTCTCCTCTCGTCTTTTCTTTGCTGTTCTCATCTAGTCTAAAAAATTTTTACTGAAAAAATTTTGTCTATCGTACCTCTTTCAAAGACACCTGTCAATACCGGACGGAGTTTTTCAGCAAAACGCCGCCTCCCACTCGGACAAATGTCCGCCGTATTTGGTATATTCCTATGAAAACAGTTTGTTTTGACCGAGATTATTCATCAAAAATGCTGACAATTTCGCCATCCAGAATACGATTTGTGTTCTTGACTGCACAGAAATTGCCGCACATGCTGCAGGTATCCTCTTTTTCGGGCTTTGCCTCTGCTCTGTAGCGGCGTGCCTTTTCGGGGTCCATGCTCAGGCGGAACATTTCCTCCCAATCCAGACGCTTTCTTGCTTCGCTCATTTTGTAATCCCAATCTGCCGCGTGGGGGATTCCTTTTGCGATATCGGCTGCGTGTGCCGCAATCTTCGCCGCAATGATGCCTTCCTTTACATCTGCTGCGTTGGGCAGGCGCAAATGCTCCGCAGGGGTTACATAGCACAGGAATGCCGCACCCGATGCCGCCGCAAGCGCACCGCCGATGGCAGAGGTGATGTGGTCATAGCCGGGGGCAACATCTGTCACCAAGGGCCCCAATACATAAAACGGTGCGCCGTGGCAGAGTGTTTTCTGAATTTCCATATTTGCGGCAATCTGATTCATGGGCATGTGGCCGGGGCCTTCAATCATTACCTGCACATCCTTCGCCCATGCGCGCTTTGTCAGCTCCCCAAGGGTAATCAGCTCCTCAATCTGTGCCGTATCGGTTGCATCTGCAAGACAGCCGGGGCGGCAGGCATCCCCAAGGCTCATGGTGATATCATATTCCCGACAGACATCCAGAATTTCATCGTAATGCTCATAAAAGGGGTTTTCGTTGCCTGTCATTTCCATCCATGCAAACATGATGGAGCCGCCGCGGGAAACGATATTCATCAGACGCTTATTCTGCTTAAAGCGTGCCGCTGTTGCACGATTCATGCCGCAATGGATGGTCATGAAATCTACGCCGTCCTCTGCGTGCATCCGCACGATATCCAGCCATTCCTCTGCTGTGATTTGTGCCAGAGGCTTATGATAATACACAACGGCATCATAAATCGGCACGGTGCCGATCATAGCAGGGCAATCGGCGGTCAGCTTGCGGCGGAAGCTTCTGGTATCCCCGTAGGAGCTTAAATCCATAATCGCCTCTGCGCCCATTTCTACTGCGGAGCGTACCTTTTCATACTCCATATCCACGTCCTTCCAGTCGCGCGAAACGCCGAGGTTGACGTTGATTTTTGTTGTCAGCCTTGCGCCGACACCGCTGGGGTGCAGGGCTTTATGGTTCTTGTTGCAGGGAATAATAACCTGCCCCTTTGCAACCAGACTGCGGATTTCCTCCGCGTCCATGCGCTCCTTTTCCGCCACAATTTTCATCTGCGGTGTGATGATACCCTGTCTTGCCGCGTCCATCTGTGTTGTGTACATATTCGGTTCCTCCTTGTCCATGTCGCACCAAATTTTGCTGTGCTGCTGTTTTTCTGTGTCGGGCTGTGGTGCATGCAGCCTGCCACAGAGGGAAGCAATCCTCACCCATGGACAATAAAAAAGCTGCACTATGCCAAAAACATAGCGCAGCTTCCTCGCGTCAACAGTATGTCCCTACGTTGGCATTATCCAAATCAGGTTATGGGTCAAAGCATGATAGCTTACTCTCAGCCTACTTACGCAAGCTCCCCTTTTTTGAAGTTTTTTTTCATCATAACATCCTTGCTGCTGTCCGTCAAGGGCGGAGGATGTTCTTTTTTTCAAGCTTTTTTATCAGCTTGCGCTTTTATCAATCTACTTTTGCGGCAGGGCGAGGGCGGTTTGTTAAAAGCACCCGCTCTACGCTCCAGTAGAAGTTTTCATCCCCGATGATTTTATGTAAATCGGAACGATCCATCATTTTCATTGCGTGGGTGGTCATACCGCAGATGGCAACGTCCACGCCTTTTTTGCGCAGACCCTCCACCAGCTCACGCAGGGTCTGTGCGCAGGAAATATCGATATTGGATACGCCTCTCATGGAGAACAGCACCGTATCGGAGCCCGCTACCTTTCCTGCGATATCCGCAACTGCCTGTGTGTTGGCGAAAATCATAGGGCCTGTGATATAAACAACCATTGCATTGCTGTAGCGTTCGCAAAGCACAGGATCGGTTACATGCATACGGTTCATGTCCACGTTTTCATAGTTGATTTCAATGAAGGACAGACGGGATACCAGAAATACCAGACCAATCAGCACACCAATCAGAATTGCAACGGTCAGATCGAAGATGATGGTTGCAAACATGGTTGCCGTAAATTCGAGCATTGCGCCCTTGAATTTATGGGAGAAGATATAGCGGATGGATTCCCATTCGTTCATTCTCCATGCTGTTACCATCAGCACCCCTGCCAGAGCCGCCAGAGGAATCTTGGACATGACGGGAGCCAGCAGGAACATGGAAATCAGAAGCCCAACGGCATGGAATACGCCGGTCAGTCTTGTTTTTGCACCGGATTTGATGGCAACACTGGTACGCGCGATTGCCGCGGTTGCGGGGATGCCGCCGAAGAAGGGCAGCAGGATATTCCCGACCCCCTGTGCAATCAGCTCTTGATTGGCATCCAGACGCACGCCTGTCATGCGCCCTGCGGATGCGCCGCAAAGCAGGCTTTCAATCATGCCCAGAATGGCGATGGAAAACGCAGGTGTGACCAGTGCGCCGATGGTTTTCAGATTCAGCGCGCCAAACAGCAGGCGGTTTTCGGGAATCAGTGTTTTGGGGATTTCCCCAACCACAGCAACATCCAGCTGCATAAAAATGGAAAACGCAGTGGTGAGGATGATGCTGACAAGAGAGGCAGGGACAACGGCGTTCCATTTTTTCGGAAAGAATACCATAAACAGAACCACGAACAGCCCCAGACCGACAGCGGTCAGATTCGGGGAGAAGCCAAGGCGCGCATAGCTGAACAGCTTGCCGATGGCAGAGGTTCCCTCGGAATGTGTTCCGAAGAAATTGTCAACCTGTCCCAAGGCGATGATAACGGCGATACCGGAGGTAAAGCCTGTGATAACGGGGGCGGGGATGAAGGAGGTCAGCTTGCCCAGATGCAGAATCCCTGCCAGAAGCAGGATGATGCCTGCAATCAGCGTTGCGATAAATACGCCGTCCATCCCGTAGGCTGCAACCAGAGACATCAGAATTGCCGCCATGGCACCCGTAGGCCCGGAAATCTGATAATAGCCGCCGGAAAGCAGGCTCATAATCAGCCCGGCAATGATGGCAGTGATTAGCCCCGATGCGGCATCCGCACCACTGCTGACACCGAAGGCAAGCGCCAGAGGCAGAGCAACAGCGGCAACTGTCAGACCTGCCATTAAGTCCTTTGTCAATGCGGCAGCATTATAGCCGCCAAATTCCTGTTTTAAACTGCTGATAAATTTACTCAGCATCACGAATTCCCCTTTCATACGATAACCCTTGAATTTTTGTGGAAAAGCTGCTTTTTCGGAAGAAAGCATGCCTGAATATCATAACAAAGCCGCAGAGACTTCTCAACCGTGAAAAGTGTAGATTTTTCCAACCCTTATTTGTGCAAATTTTGTGTTAAGATTTTACAGCTTGGCAAAGCATGAAAAAGCCCGTCCTACCAATAGGACGGGAATCCTGCTTTTCTGTTATTTTCCTTTTTCTGTTATTTTTCTTCGGTGCTCAATCCTTGAAGGTAATCTGACCATCCTTGATGGCGGTAATGACAGCCAGAGAGTCTACATAATAGCCTGCATCCCGCAGCTTTTTGCTGCCGCCCTGAAATTCCTTTTCAATGACAGCCGCAATGCCGCAGACGGTGCCGCCTGCCTGCTCTACAAGGGAGCAAAGTCCCATGGCTGCCTCGCCGTGCGCAAGGAAATCATCGATAATGAGCACTCTGTCCTCAGGATTGAGGTACTGCTTGGATACGCGTGCAACAGAAACCGTACCCTTTGTGAAGGATTTTACCTCTGCGCCGTAAAAATCCTCTGTCATGGTGTTGGGCTGTGTTTTCTTTGCGAAAACCACAGGCACCAAATCAAAATATAATGCAGTGATGGCAGCAATGCCGATGCCGGAGGATTCGATAGTCAGAATCTTATTGATTCCCAGATGACCGAAACGGCGGCTGATTTCTTTCCCAATCGCCATAAAAAGACCAATATCCAACTGGTGATTCAAAAAAGAATCCACTTTTACAACTTCTGTACCTAATTCTGTACCGTCTTCGATAATTCTTCTCTTTAACAAATCCATGTTGCCGGCTCCCTTTCTAAAATTCCCGCTGCTCTCTCTCATTTTTGCAATGCTTTTGCTTTTTCTCAAGTATTCACTATTATACGGCGCGCATCTGGGGATGTAAACCGCTCTTTGCTGAAAACAGCCGGATTTTAGAGAGAATCGGGAATTTGAATAGAAAGTTTCCTTTTTTTCAAAAAGTTTTGGCGGATTTTCTGAGGAAAATACGGCTATTTTCGCTTTGCCGTTGCATCCAGCTCATCGGGCGTGTTTGCCATGCGGATGCGGTTGAGCACCTCCTGCCGCTCCTCAGTGGAGAGGGTGTAAAAGCGTTCCATGTCCGCGCCGTTATGCAGAATCAGTTGGCGCACCTCCTGCGGCAAGGTGTCCCATTTACGAAGCCAATCCATGTGTCATTCCTCCTTTGTGGTTCTGTTTTCTATTTAATATGAAAGAATTTTGGCTTTTCATGCGGAAAAAACGTGGACAGAAAAAGGAATTTCAGGAAAAAAAGCGAAATTAAATTAAAGAAGCAGATATCTAAGGAGGAATGTGATATGGCTTTTTTTGATAGATTGAATGAAATGGCAAAAACGGTATCCGAAAAGACAAATGACAGCTTGGAAATCAATAAGCTGATTGGGGAGATTAACCTGACAAAGGGCAATATTCAGTCCTTCCAGAGAGAGCTGGGCGAGCATTTCTGGGCGAAATTTGTCACAGGGGAGCAGTTTGATGATGAGGCAATGATGATTTGCGATAAAATCGTAGCCGCGCAGGATAAAATTCATGACATGGAAGCGCAGATTGCGCAAATCAAAGCCGAAGGCGAGGCAAGAAAGGCAGAGCGTGAAGCGGAACGCGCAGAACGCAAGGCGGCAGAAAAGGCGGCGGAGGCGGAGCAGGCGGCAGAAAGGGCGGGCATTGAAAAGGAGCCTGTGCCTGTCTGCACGGAATGCGGCGCGGTGCTTGCCGAGGGACAGAAATTCTGCGGTGAATGTGGCAAGCCGGTAGAGAAATAAAATAAAAGCAACAAGGCTTTTTTGAAGCAGGGGTTTTTCGCATCGAGAGGGGAAGGCAGGTGAAGGCACATGACGGAAACAAAACAGAATAGCTTAGGCACAGAGCCAATCGGGCGGCTGCTGCTGAAATTCTCCGTTCCGACGGCGCTGACGCTGATGGTGAACTGCCTGTATAACATCGTAGACCAGATTTTCATCGGGCATGCGGTGGGCATCAAGGGCGTTGCCGCCACAAATGTGACCTTTCCCATCGGCATCATTGCGGCGGCGCTGGCACTTTTGATTGGGGATGGCTGTGCCGCAAACGTCAGCCTGCACCTTGGCAGAGGGGAGCAGGAGGAGGCAGACCGTACCTTTGCGAATGCGGTTATGCTTCTGTTTGGCGTAGGGATATTGCTTTCGGTGTTCGGGTGCATTTTCGCAAGGCAGCTTGTGGTATTTTTCGGGGCATCGCCCTCTGTTGTGGCGGAGGCGGTTCTGTATATGAGCATCATTCTTCTGGGACAGCCCTTCGGCATGTGCAATATGGCATTTACGGCAATTATCCGCGCGGATGGCAATCCGCAGTATATGATGCGCAGTATGATGATAGGTGCGGCATTAAATGTTGTGCTTGACCCCATTTTTATTTTTGTGTTCCGATGGGGGATTCAGGGCGCGGCATTGGCAACGATTATCGGGCAGATTGTTTCGGGGGTGATTGCACTGGCGTATCTTCCCCGTTTTTCGCATTTTGCCATTCGGAAAAAATATCTTCGCCTGAAATGGAGATTTATCGGGGATATTGTACGGCTTGGCTTTCCCAGCCTTTGCACACAGACCGCAACGGCGGCAACCCAGATTGTGATGAATAACCTCATGCGCAAATATGGTGCGGCGACGATTTATGGCAGCGAAATTGCGCTTTCCTGCTATGGCTTAATGATGAAAATTTATCAGATTGCGCATGCAATGTTCGTTGGGCTTGCTTCGGGGACACAGCCGATTAACGGCTTTAATTTTGGCGCAAGGCAATATGAGAGGGTCAAGCAGACGATTCAGACTGCCGCAAAAATTTCCATCGGGATTTCTGTGCTGTGGTTTCTGGTGTTCCGCTATGGCGGCGGCTTTCTGGCGGCGCTTTTTGTGGAGGAGGAACCGCTCTATCAGGAATTTGCGGTGCATTGCTTCCGCTTGTATATGCTGGGGTTCTTTGTCTATGGACTGCCGAATGTGACGGCATCCTTCTTTCAGGCAATCGGCAGCCCTGTGAAATCTCTGATGGTTTCGCTTTCCAGACAGGTGATTTTCCTGATTCCGTTTGCACTCCTTTTTTCGGCGCATTTTGGGATGGATGGTGCGTTGGGCGCGGCTCCTGTCGCGGATGTGTTGGCGTTTTTGCTTGCGGCTTTGCTCCTGAAAAGGGAGCTGCGCGGCTGGAAAAAGAAAAATATGATTGCATAGTCGAAATCCTGCTTCGACTCAAGGGCATCGGAGGCTTCCGATGTCTTTTTTTCTGCGTAGATTCATATTTATAAAGCACACCAAAAAACAGGGCGGTTATATCATGAGAGAAAACATAAAAACGGGGATAAAATATCTGGCTTTGTTCGGGATGTGCTTTTTGGGCGGCAGAAGTTTGGCGGCAGGGCAGACGGTGCGTGTTGACGGAGAAAAGCCTTGCAGACTGGCAATTCTGATTGATGATTTCGGCTATTGCGGCGCAGGGACAGAGGAAATGCTTGCGCTTTCCATCCCCTTTACGGCGGCGGTTATGCCCTTTTCCTCCTGCACGGCAGAGGATGCAGAGCGAGTGCGGCAGGCAGGCAAGGAAATTTTTATCCACATGCCGATGGAATCCCTCACGGGCAAGCGGGAATGGGTCGGCGAGAAGGGGATTTTTCGGGATATGGAAGATGCCGCCATTCGGGAGCGCGTGGAGGAAGCGTTTTCTGTTCTTCCGGATGCGGCAGGCATGAATAACCACATGGGCTCTGCTATTATGGAGGATGCACGCAGCCTTTCGGCGGTGATGGAGGTGCTAAAGGAAAAGGGCGTTCCCTTTGTAGACAGCATGACAACGGCGAAAAGCCTTGGGAAAGCCGTTGCCGCGGAAAAGGGCGTAGCCCTTCTGGAACGGGATGTGTTTCTGGACAGCACGGATTCTGTTGCGGTCGTCAAGGACAATCTGCGCAAGGCGGGAGAGGTCGCACTGGAAAAGGGGGCTGCGATTGCCATTGGGCATGTCGGCCCCGAAGGCGGAAAAATTACGGCACAGGCAATCAAAGAGGTTGCGCCGGAGCTGGAGCGGGTAGGCATTACCTTTGTGACCGTCAGTGAATTGGCAAAATGACAGCAGATGTGCTATACTGAATACATACAGTGAATAAAGGAGAGAAAAGCAGTGGCACATTGGAATTCCAGAGGACTGCGCGGCAGCAGCTTTGAAGAAATCATCAATTTCACAAATGAACGCTACAGGCAGTCGGGTCTGGCATTATTCCAGAAAATCCCCACGCCCATCACCCCTGTGCGGATGGATGAGGAAACGCGGACGATTACCCTTGCGTATTTTGAAAAGCAGTCTACGGTTGATTATATCGGCGTGGCGCAGGGGATTCCCATTGCCTTTGATGCCAAGGAAACGGCAGGAAAAAGCCTGCCTTTGCAGAATATCCATGCACATCAGATGGCTTTTATGGGGGAATTTCGCCGCCAGCGGGGACTTTCCTTTCTTCTCGTGCATTTTTCTGCGGCAGATGCATATTATCTTTTGCCGTTTGAAACACTGAAGATATATTGGGAAAATGCGGCAAGGGGCGGACGCAAATCGATTCCTCTTGCGGCGTTTGAGGAAAAATACAGCATCCGGCAGACGGGCAATCTCCTGCATTATCTGGAGGCGGTCAGCCTGTATCTGGAGGAAACGGAAAAGCAAGGAAGTGAGAAATCATGCTGAAAAAAGCGGCAGTAGAAAATATACTGGCAGCGGCACTGGAAAGCGGTGCCGATTTTGCCGAGATTTACGCAGAGCGGACAAAGAGAAGCAGCATTGCCATGGTCAACGGCAAGGTGGAAACGGCACTGGGCGGCATGGATTACGGCGCAGGGGTGCGGCTGTTTTTCGGGAATCAGGCGATTTACGGCTTTACGAATGACCTTTCCGAGGAAAGCCTCATTCGCATTGCGAGGGAGGGCGCGGCGGCTCTGCGCGGCGACCGCATTTATGATATCTGCGGCTGGAAAAGGATGGCGGAGCGTTGCATCAACCCCATCCGTATCCTGCCGGAAAGCGTGTCCAAGCAGAGAAAGGCGGAGCAGCTCAGACTGGCAACGGCGGCGGCAAGGGCATATCACGATGCCGTTACGCAGACAAGGGCAGGCTATCTTGAGGTGATGAAGCATGTGCTGGTTGCCAATTCCGAGGGCATCTGGGGCGAGGAGAACCGCACACGCAGCCGCTTTACCATTGAGGCAGTGGCATCCTCTGCGACGGAAAAGCAGAGCGGACATCTGGGGCCGGGCGGCTCTGAGGGGTATGAGCTGTTTGACCGCATCAATGTGGAGGATACCGCAAGGGAGGCGGCACGCATTGCCGTTACCATGCTTGGCGCAAAGCCCTGCCCTGCGGGGAAAATCCCTGTTGTAATTGATAACGGCTTTGGGGGTGTCATTTTCCATGAGGCCTGCGGACATGGTCTGGAGGCAACGGCGGTGGCAAGAAATGCGTCCGTTTTCGCAGGAAGACTGGGACAGCAGATTGCATCCCCTTTGGTGACGGCGCTGGATGATGGGACAATCCCCAATGGCTGGGGCTCTGCCGAAATGGATGACGAGGGCACGCCCACGGCAAAAAATATTCTGATTGAAAACGGAATTCTGCGGTCTTATCTGGTTGACCGCCTGAACAGCAGACGCATGCACACGGCAATTACCGGCTCCTCACGCAGACAGGATTACCGCTTTGCTCCCACCAGCCGTATGACGAATACCTTCATTGCCAACGGCAAAAGCACGCCGGAGGAAATCATCGCGAATACGGAATTTGGACTGTATGCAAAGCAGATGGGCGGCGGCAGCGTTGACCCTGCAACGGGTTCGTTTAACTTTGCCGTTCTGGAGGGCTATATGATTCGCAACGGAAGGATTGCTGAGCCGGTCAGAGGGGCAACCCTTATCGGCAAGGGAGCGGAGGTGCTGCGTGATATTGATATGGTCGGCAATAATCTGAAACGGGCGCAGGGGATGTGCGGCAGCAAGAGCGGCTCTATCCCGACCGATGTAGGGCAGCCTATGATTCGCGTCAGCAGTATGACTGTCGGCGGAAGGGGGTAAGCAGAATGGAACGGAAGGCATTTTTGGAAAAGGTGCTTGCCTACGGCAGACAGGCAGGCTTTACGGACTGCGAGGTTTATTACCGCGGCGGCAAGGCGTTTGAGGTGCTGATTCTGGAGGGTGAGGTCAGCGATTATGAAAACAGCAGGGAGGAGGGTCTGGCGTTTCGCGGAAACATCAACGGGCGGACAGGCTATGCCTATACCGAGCAGCTGACAGAGGATGCCATTGCATATCTGGTGGAAACGGCGAAGGAAAATGCGGCACTCCTTTCCCCGGAGGACTGCGAGGAGCTTTATGCAGGAGAGGAAAGCTACCCTGAGCTGGAGGGCGTAAATGCCGCTCTGGAGGAATTAAGGGTAGAGGAAAAAATCAACGCCGCCATGCGTATGGAAACAGCGGCACTGGCAGGTGCGGAGGAGGTTGCTTCTCTGGATTACTGCGCACTGGGGACATCTCTGGCGGAGGTTGTCATCCGCAACACCAGAGGTCTGGATGTTTCCTTTGCGAAGAATTTTGCGACGGCTTATGTTTCTGCGATTGCAAAAAAAGGCGGAGAAACCAAAACAGGCTCCTATTTCTGGAAGGCACAGGATTGGAATGATTTCAACCCTGAGGAAACGGGCAGAATGGCGGCAAAGCGTGCCGCATCCCATCTGGGGGCAGCGTCTGTGCCAAGCGGAAAATACGATGTGATTTTAGACGGCAGGGCGATGGTTTCTCTTTTGGGCGCGTTTGCAGGGGTATTCTTTGCGGAAAATGCGCAGAAGGGCTTCTCTCTTTTGCAGGGCAAAACGGGCGAAAAAATCGCATCCGAAAGGGTTACACTGCGGGATGATGCCCTGCTTTTGGGCGGCTATGGCACACAGCCCTTCGACAGTGAGGGCGTTTCGGGCAAAAATAAAGCCGTTATCGAAAACGGTGTGCTGAAAACCCTGCTTTATAACCGCAGGACAGCGAAAAAGGATGGCGTGGCATCCACAGGCAATGGCTTTAAGATGGGGCTGACAGGCTCTGTGAAAACTGCGCCCACAAATTTCTATCTGGCAAAGGGAATGCTTTCGCAGGAGGCTTTGCTTGCCCAAATGGGGGATGGTCTGCTGCTTACCAGCCTGATGGGACTGCATGCAGGCACAAATGCCGTTTCGGGCGATTTTTCCCTTTCGGCGGAGGGATTCCGTATCAAAGGCGGCAGAATTGACACGCCTGTGGAGCAGATTACCGTTGCAGGCAATTTTTATCAGCTTCTGGCAGAGGTGGAGGAAATTGCCGATGACTTATATTTCGGCTCCGGCGGTGTCGGCTCTCCGTCTGTTCTGGTGAGAGGACTGGCTATTGCGGGAAGCTAAAAAAAAGACCTAAGAGCGTCTCTCTTAGGTCTTTTTTTATGTAGTCTTTGTAAGCTTATCCGTCTAATTTGTCGCAAAGGTCGTTGATTTGCTTGAGCAGCTTTTCCATATCCCGATTGGTGCCGCCCTTATTCAGATTGATAATCTGCTGCAGGCGTTTATTTGCCAGATCAAGCTGATTTGCCAGATACATCGCGCGCTTGCCGCCCTCGGAGGCTGCATGTCCCCTTGGCAGCTCCTTCGGTGCAACGGGGATTTTTACGCCCTCGGAAATCATCTGATTTGCCGCTAAATCAAAGCAGGCACCGCTGTAAGGCGCAAAGGCATTGTAGCCGTATTCTTCTTTTAAGCATTTTGTGAAGTCCTCGCAGACCAAATCCTCACCATGTACTACAAAAACGCGCTCCGGCTTCTTCTCGAAATGGTTCACCCAATTCAGAAGTCCCTTCTTATCCGCATGACCGCTGACCCCTGCCAGCTCCTCGATATGCGCGTTGACGGTAATTGTCTCGCCAAACAGGCGCACCTCTTTTTCACCCTCGATGATATTTCTGCCAAGTGTGCCGATTGCCTGATATCCAACGAAAAGAATCGTACACTCGGGCCGCCAGAGGTTATGCTTTAAATGATGGCGGATACGTCCTGCCTCACACATCCCCGATGCGGAGATGATAACCTTCGGGCTTTTATCGAAATTGATTGCCATGGAATCATCCGGCGTTACGGCAACCTCAAGACCCTGAAAGGTCAGCGGATTGATGCCCTTCTGTACCAATGCCATTGCGTCGGTGTCATAGCAGCCCAGATAGTTTTCCGCAAACACGCGCGTTGCTTCGATTGCAAGGGGGCTGTCCACATAAACCTTGAAGCCCTCATGCCCCCGCACCAGTCCTCTTTCCTTGATTTCGCGGATGAAATACAGCATTTCCTGCGTTCGCCCGACGGCAAAGGAGGGGATGACCAGATTGCCGCCGCGGTCAAAGGTCTGCTGAATCTGTCCGGCAAGCTCTGCCACATAATCGGGCGGCGCGGTATGGTAACGGTCGCCGTATGTACTTTCCATAATGACAAAATCCGCTTCGGTGGTATAACGGGGGTCATGGATGATGGGCTGATTGATATTGCCGATATCACCGGAGAATACGATTTTTTTCGATACGCCGTTTTCCGTCAGCCAGATTTCGATACTGGAGGAGCCGAGCAGATGCCCGACATCCGTAAAGCGGATTTTCACCCCTTCGCAGACCTCGATTTCCTTCATATAATCGCAGGGAACAAAATGCTCCATGACTGCCATCGCATCCTCTGTGGTATAAAGCGGCTCAAAGGGAGCTTTGCCGGCACGCTTATTTTTGCGGTTGCGCCACTGCGCTTCAAATTCCTGAATATGCGCACTGTCCAGAAGCATGATGCGGCAGAGGTCTGTGGTGGCCTCGGTGGCGTAAATCTGCCCCTGAAAGCCGTTTTTGTGAAGCAGAGGGAGTAGCCCCGAGTGGTCAATATGCGCATGGGAAAGGAATACATAATCAATCCTTCCTGCCGCTACGGGGATTTCCTGATTTTCATAGGTATCCCGTCCCTGCTCCATGCCGCAGTCCAAAAGGATGCTCTTGCCGCAGGCTTCGATATAATGGCAGCTGCCGGTTACCTCGTGGTCAGCACCTAAAAACATCAGTTTCATAGAGATCACTCCTCCTTGATTGCAGTATTTTTATGAAAAATGGACAAATGTCTTTTGTAATTCCTACTGTTAGTATAGACCTTTTGCGTTCTGCTGACAAGTACCGTCTGAAAAACATCAATTTTCGTAAAAAACAGGAACGGTTTTGCCAAAATATGGCTCTGTTTTCATCTGGCAATACGTTGGAAATATGGTATAATAAATAAAATATATCAAGGAAACAAACACAAGCAAAAGGGAGGGAGACTATGCTCACAACCACAAAGCTTTATGATATTTTTCATATCGTCAACGGGGAACACAGCGACCCCCATACGGTGCTGGGGATGCACGAAATGGAGGAGGACGGCAGAAAAGCCGTTGTGGTGCGTGCCTTTTTGCCGAATGCGGCAGGCATTACCGTGATTGACTATGCAAATAAACGGAAAAAATACCCGATGGAGCGGCTGCATGCAGACGGCTTTTTTGAGGTGACGATTGCGGACAGGGAGGAATGGTTCCGCTATCAGCTGGAGTACACCGATGCGGACGGCAACACATGGCGCAGCTATGACCCCTATTCCTTCTCGCCGACCCTTTCTGAATTTGACCGACATCTTTTCGGCGCAGGGACGCATTATGAGATTTACGAAAAAATGGGCGGCAGGCTTATGACGCACGAGGGCGCAAGGGGGGCGGCATTTTCCGTCTGGGCACCCAATGCGAAGGCGGTCAGTGTAATCGGGGATTTCAACAACTGGGATGCGCGCAGAAGTCCCATGCGAAGGCTGGGCGAATCTGGCATCTGGGAGCTGTTTCTGCCTGCGGCGGCAGAGGGGGATAAGTATAAATTCCATGTGACGCAGTGTGATGGCAGGGTGGTTGATAAAACAGACCCCTACGGTGTGTATGCAGAGGTGCGCCCGAACAATGCGTCTGTGCTGTATCCTCTGAAACGCTATAAATGGAAGGATCGCCGTTGGATGACGGCACGAAGGAAATATGATTTCAGGACTGCCCCCATGAATATCTATGAGGTGCATTTGGGCAGCTGGAAGCGGGCGGAGGGCGATCGTTTTCTAACCTATACCGAATTGGCGGAGCAGCTGATTCCCTATGTGAAGGAAATGGGCTATACGCATATCGAGATGCTGCCTGTGGAGGAGCATCCCTTTGACGGCAGCTGGGGCTATCAGGTGACGGGCTATTATGCCCCGACGAGCCGCTATGGCAGCCCGGACGAATTTAAGCAGTTTGTGGATGCCTGCCATCAGAACGGCATTTCCGTCATTCTGGACTGGGTGCCTGCGCATTTCCCGAAGGATGATTTTGCACTGGCACGCTTTGACGGCACGGCACTTTATGAGCATCAGGACCCCCGTCTGGGGGAGCATATCCAGTGGGGGACGTATATTTTCAATTACGGCAGAAAAGAGGTTGCGAATTTCCTGCTTGCAAATGCGCTCTATTGGATGGATATTTTCCATATAGACGGGCTGCGCGTGGACGCGGTGGCATCTCTTTTGCGGCTGGATTTCTGCAAGGAGGAGGGGCAGTGGCTGCCGAATGTATACGGCGGCAGTGAAAACCTTGAGGCAATCGAATTTCTCAAGCACATGAATTCCGTCATTGCCGAGAGGGAGCCGGGCGCACTCATGATTGCGGAGGACAGCACCGCATGGCCCGGTGTGACGAAGAAGGTTGATGAGGGCGGTCTTGGGTTCAGCCTGAAATGGAACATGGGTTGGATGAATGATTTTCTCTCCTATATCAAGCTTGACCCTATTTATCGGAAATACCATCAGAATAAGCTGACCTTCGGCATGGCATATCATTATGCGGAGAATTTTGTGCTGGTGCTTTCGCATGATGAGGTGGTACATACAAAATCCTCGATGATTGGGAAAATGCCGGGGGATGTTTGGCAGAGCTTTGCGAATTTGCGCCTTTCCTATGGCTTCATGATGGGGCATCCGGGGAAAAAGCTGCTGTTTATGGGCGGTGAATTTGCGCAGTACAGCGAATGGAGCGAGGCACGCTCTCTGGATTGGCATCTGCTGCAATATGCCGACCATCAGGAAATGCAGGCGTATGTGAAGGAGCTGAATCACCTTTACACAGAGGAGCCTGCCTTCTGGGCGGAGGATTTCGACCCGAACGGCTTCCAATGGATTGAATGTGACGATGCGGAAAGCTCGATTGTTTCCTTTGTGCGCCGCAGTGAGGAAAAGGAACTGGTTTTCCTCTGCAATTTTACACCGGTGGTGCATCGTGGGTTTTCGCTCGGCGTGCCGCAGGAGGGAGTTTATCATGAACGGCTGAACAGCGATGCCGCACGCTTCGGCGGCAGTGATGTCATCAACGCCGTACCGCTGCAGAGCAAGGCGGAGCCGGCAGGCCGCTGTCCGTTTCGGGTAGAGCTGGATGTGCCGCCTCTGGGGATGGTCATTCTGGAGCGGGAGCAGCCGAAGAAGCAGCCACGGACAAAAAAGCCTAAGACGAGGACAGCGGCAAATGGTACAAAAACAGATGCAAAACGGAAGCATCCCGAAAAAAATACGGAAAAAACCGCAAAACAGGCAGATTTGCCATGATTTTTCTTGAGAATTTCTCTTAGTTCTTATTGACGTTGCGCGAGTTTTTGTGTATAATTCTTAAATGTATGGTAAAAAAAGGCGTAAAAGCACCTTTCTTGCCATCAACGAATCTCGCACTGGGAGGGAGGGAAATTCATGTCAGAGGTAAAAGTTAAAGAAAATGAATCCTTGGACAGCGCACTGCGTCGTTTTAAAAGAACATGTGCCAGAGATGGTATCATGGGCGAAGTACGCAAAAGAGAGCATTATGACAAACCCAGCGTAAAACGCAAAAAGAAATCCGAAGCCGCTAGAAAACGTAAATTCAGATAATCGTATGAAAGCGTTTTCCGTGGCTGTCAACAAAATGACTGCTTGCAGGCATTTTTGAGCAGACACGAGAAAACCTGAGTTGATGAGTAAAACGAAGTTTTACGAATTGCTTTCATGGTTTGATAAATTTTACTAAGTTTTACGAAGCGAAAAGGGATGATTATATGTCATTAAAAGAGCAGCTTTTTGCAGATTTGAAAACTGCTATGAAAGAAAAGGATACCATCAAGAAGGATACGATTCAGCTGATTCGTTCCGGTGTTCTGCAGATCGAAAAGGATAACAAGGTTGAGCTGGATGATGAAGGTGTCATCGAGGTTATCTCCAAGCAGCTGAAAAGCAGAAGGGATTCCCTGCCCGACTATGAAAAAAGCGGCAGACAGGATCTGATCGAAAAACTCAATAAAGAGATCGAAGTTTTGTTAAGTTACCTTCCAGAGCAGTTAAGCGAGGATGAAATTCAGAAGATTGTTGAAGACGCCATCGCACAGACCGGAGCCTCTACCATTAAGGATATGGGCAAAGTCATGGGTATCGTGACAGCCAAGGCAAAAGGTCGCGCAGATATGAAAATTGTCGGCGGTCTTGTGAAAAAAATGCTCCAAGGCAAGTAATAATCGAAACCATAGGGTCACAGGCGATTGCCTGTGACCCTTTTACGTTGAAGGGGGAAAGGCTATGAAATTCAGAAAAATGATGGGCGTAACGGCGGCTTTTTTGTGCGCGGCACTGGCTTTATCCGGCTGCGGCAGCACAGACGAAACGGCATACCGCATCGGCATTGTTCAGCAGGATGAACATTCCTCTCTGGATGCGGCAACGCAGGGCTTTGAGGACAAGCTGATGGAGCTGCTGGGAGAAGAAAATGTCACCTTCGATTATCAGAATGCGCAGGGCGAACAGGCAAACAGCACCACCATTGCTACGAAATTTGTTTCCGATGGCTGCGATTTGATTCTGGCAAACGGCACAACGGCTTTGCAGTCTGCGGCAGCGGCAACGGCGGATATCCCTATTGTGGGTACATCCGTAACGGATTATATCGCAGCAGGTGCAGTAAATTCCAATGAAAAGCCCGGCACAAATGTCACAGGTGTTTCCGATTTGGGCGAAATCAAGGCACAGGTGGATGTGCTGCTTACATTCTGCCAGCCAGATACGAAGATTGCGGTGGTTTACTGCTCCGCAGAGCCTAACTCCATCTATCAGGCGGAGCGTGCGGAAAGATATCTGAAGCGGCTCAAACGGGACTGTGCCATCTACACCGTTGCGGATTCCAATGATGTGCAGGCG
This sequence comes from Clostridium sp. MCC345, assembly GCF_018785345.1. Classification (NCBI taxonomy): domain Bacteria; kingdom Bacillati; phylum Bacillota; class Clostridia; order Eubacteriales; family Clostridiaceae; genus Clostridium; species Clostridium sp. MCC345. Next base: position 279,176 of record NZ_WQPP01000064.1, on the reverse strand, counting down.
GTGCTGACAAAGGCGGTGCAGGAATGTGGCGCTATCTTCATCCCGACCGACAACACCATGGCGAACAGCATGGAAATCGTAAAAAATATCACGATTCCGGCAGGTGTGCCTACCTTTGCAGGGGCGGAATATATGAGCCGTATCGGTGCGCTGGCTACGCTTTCCGTTCGTTATTATGACCTGGGAGTGAAGGCGGCGGAAATGGCGTATAATATTCTGGTAAACGGCACAAAGCCTGCCGAACTGCCAATCGCGTTTGTTTCCGACGGCGTGACACCGAAATATAATGCGGAAATCGCAAGAGCTTTGGGCATCACTCCTCCTGCCGATATGGAAGCGTTGGAGGAAACCATGGAATAACCTTCCCCTTCGCAGAGGATGAAAGCGCCTGTATCGAAGAAACAGTTTTCTCGATACACTTAATCGAAAAATTAGATTTGCTGTTGACAATCAAAACAGGGATGCTATAATTCATTTTGCGATGAAATTATATGTCGAAATCAGACATGAAAAAAATCAAAGAGGGAGAGGGTAGATTATGAAAATGAAAAAAGTAACAAGCCTTCTGGCTATGACCGTAGCGGCAGTAATGGCAATGACAGGCTGCGGCGGCAATGATGCGGCAGATGACAGCGCAGGGAATAAGGTATATCACATCGGCATTATTCAGCAGATGGAGCACGGTTCTCTGGATCAGGCAACAAAGGGCTTTGAGGATAAGCTGACAGAGCTTCTGGGTGAAGATAATGTGGAATTTGACTACCAGAATGCACAGGGGGAGCAGGCAAACTGCACCACCATTTCCACAAAGCTGGTTTCCGATGGCTGCGATTTGATTATGGCAAATGCCACAACAGCATTGCAGACAGCGGCGGCAGCAACCTCCGATATCCCCATCGTCGGTACTTCTGTTACAGATTATGTGACAGCAGGCGTGGTAGAATCCAATGAAGCACCCGGCAAAAATGTTACAGGTGTTTCCGATCTGGCTTCCGTCGAAAAGCAGATTGATGTGCTGATGCAGTTCTGCGATAAGGAAAACACAAAGGTTGCAGTGGTTTACTGCTCCGCAGAGCCAAACTCTACCTATCAGGCAGATCTGGCAAAGAAATATCTGGATGAACAGAAGATTCCTTATGCAATCTACACCGCAGCAGATTCTAACGAAATTCAGGCGGTTGTGACAAAGGCAGTTGCAGACTGCAACGCAATGTATATCCCTACCGATAACACATTTGCAAACAATATGGAAATCGTAAAGAATATCGCAGTTCCTGCACGCGTGCCCACTGTTACAGGTGCGGAAGCAATGTGTGAGGTTGGCGCATTGGCAACATTGTCTATCAGCTACTATGATCTGGGCGCAAAGGCTGCCGAAATGGCTTATGATATTTTGGTGAACGGGAAGAAGCCTGCGGAAATGCCCATTGAATATCTGACAGATGGGCTGGTTCCCAAATATAATGCAGATATCGCAGAGGCATTGGGTGTTACAATCCCCGAAGGGATGGAGCCGGTTGCTTAAGCGAAAGACCTGCGGTTTGATTTGAATTAAATACAGGAATAAGCGAAGCATGTGCTTCGCTTATTCCTGTAAAAAAAGAAAGCATAGAAAGAGGTATATTTATGAATATTATGGCATTGCTCAATGCCCTTCCGGGCTCCATCGCCCAAGGGCTGATTTGGGGTGTTTTTGCCATCGGCGTTTACATCACCTTTAAGGTATTGGATTTTGCGGATATGACCGTAGACGGCAGCATTGCGACAGGCGGCTCCGTTGCAGTTATGATGATGCTTTCCGGGCATAATGTAGCGGTTGCTCTGGTAGCGGCTACGATTGTCGGTATGCTGGCAGGCATGGTAACAGGTATCTTCCATGTGGCTTTGGGTATCCCCGGTATTCTGGCAGGTATCCTGTCCCAGCTGGGTCTGTATTCTGTCAATATGCGTATTTTGGGTAAATCCAATCAGGCAATCAGCGTAGATAAATATAATCTGATTCTCAGCCTGAGAGATATCCATGGTGCAATCATTGTTTCCGCGATTTTCTGTATTGTAGTCATCGCGCTGATGTATGGCTTCTTCGGTACAGAAATGGGTCGTGCCTTCCGTGCAACGGGCAATAATGAAAAAATGGCGCGCGCACAGGGCATCAATACCAATACAATGAAGGTTCTGGGGCTTATGGTATCCAATGGTCTGGTTGCGCTTGCAGGCGGTCTGTATGCGCAGTATCAGGGCAATGCAGACGTAAACATGGGGCGTGGTGCCATCGTTATCGGTCTGGCATCCGTTATCATTGCGGGCGTTGTATTCAAGAGATTTGATTATAACTATGCATTGCGTATGCTTGGCGTTGTCGGCGGTGCAATCCTGTATTATATCGTTATCGCAGTGGTGCTGTGGCTTGGTCTGGAAACCACCGACCTGAAGCTGATCAGTGCTTTGATTGTAGCGGCATTCCTTGCTTTGCCCCACCTGAAGGGCAAATATGCTGCCAGCCATGTAAAGAGAGGAGGCGGCAAGAATGCTTGAGCTGAAAAATATTTATAAAACCTTCAACCCAGGTTCTATCAATGAAAAAAGAGCCTTAAACGGCATCAATCTGACGCTGGAGGATGGCGACTTTGTTACCATCATCGGCGGCAACGGTGCAGGGAAATCCACCATGCTGAATGCCATTGCGGGCGTTTGGCCTGTAGACAGCGGCTCTGTTATCATTGACGGCGAGGATATCACAAAGCTGCCCGAACACAAAAGAGCAAAATATCTGGGGCGCGTATTCCAGGACCCCATGAACGGGACAGCTGCCGATATGGAAATCGAAGAAAATCTGGCTGTGGCAAAACGCCGCGGGCAGACCCGTACCCTCAGATGGGGGATTACAAAAAAAGAGAGAGAAGAATATGTTGAGCTGCTGAAGCCACTGGATTTGGGGCTGGAAACCCGTCTGCGCGCAAAGGTAGGTCTGCTTTCCGGCGGGCAGAGACAGGCACTGACCCTTCTGATGGCAACGCTGAAAAAGCCCAAGCTGCTCCTGCTCGATGAGCATACCGCGGCACTGGACCCTAAAACAGCGGCGAAGGTTCTGGAGCTTTCCGATAAGATTATTGCGGAGCATAACCTGACTGCGCTGATGGTAACGCATAACATGAAGGATGCCATTGTGCATGGCAACCGTCTGATTATGATGTGGGACGGCAAGATTATTCTGGACATCAAGGGAGAGGAAAAGAAAAACCTGACCGTTGATGACCTGCTGCATCAGTTCACCGTTGCCAGCGGCAAGGAATTTGCAAACGACCGTGCTTTGCTCGGCTGATTTGAAAACAGAAAAAACAAAAAGGACACTCTATAGGATGTGTCCTTTTTTTGTGCGCGGACGGCGGATACAGGTATACAAAATACTTGCAGAAAAGGGAGGATTATGCTTGACATTGAAGATTTGAGTGCTATAATGACTTTAACAGTGTGACGCGGATATGCGTGCATGTAATAAAGCAAAACCCGAAAGGGGAAACTGAGGAAAAAGGGAGAGATTCTTATGAAAAAATGGATGAAAATGACAGCCACAATGATGGCTGCAGCGATGGCATTGACAGCCTGCGGCGGCAATGATGCGGCAGACGATTCCGCTGATGCAGGCGAAACATATACAGTCGGCATCATTCAGCAGCTGGAGCACCCTGCATTGGATCAGGCAACAAAGGGCTTTGAGGATAAGCTGACAGAGCTTCTGGGCGATAAGGTAAAATTCGATTATCAGAACGCACAGGGCGAGCAGACAAACTGCACCACGATTGCAACAAAATTTGTTTCCAATGATGTTGATTTGATTATGGCAAACGCAACCACAGCTTTGCAGGCGGCAGCAGCGGCAACAGGGGATATTCCTATCGTTGGTACCTCCGTAACAGACTATAAAACAGCAGGCGTGGTTGATTCCAATGAAAAGCCCGGCAGAAATGTAACCGGTGTTTCCGATCTGGCACCCGTTGATCAGCAGATTCAGCTGCTCATGAAGCTGGTTCCTGATACAAAGAAGGTTGGCATCGTATACTGCTCCGCAGAACCCAACTCTGCATATCAGGCGAAGCTGGCAGAGGCTGAGCTGGATAAGGAAGGCATTGCATGGGCTGAATTTACAGCAGCAGATTCCAACGAGGTACAGTCTGTTGTAACAAAGGCAGTCGGCGAATGTGATGCACTGTATATCCCTACAGACAACACCATCGCAAATAACACAGAAATCGTAAAGAACGTAGCGGTTCCCGCAGGGATTCCTGTTGTAACCGGTGAAGAAGGCATGTGCAGCGGCTGTGGTCTGGCAACTCTGTCCATCAGCTACTATGATTTGGGCGTAAAGGCAGCGGAAATGGCTTATGAAATTCTGACAAACGGCGCAGATCCCGCACAGATGGCAATCGGCTATGTAACTGATGGCATCACAGAAAAATACAATGCTGACATCGCAGAAGCACTGAATATCACCATTCCCGAGGATATGGTAGCAATCGAAAACTAAAGAGCAGCAATCAAAAATGAAGCAGTTCCTCTCACATGAGAGTTCCTCTGAAAAAAATGAATGCGCACAGCGAAAAGGCGGAGCAAAGGCTCTGCCTTTTTGCATGCAGAAAAGCATGTAGAAAATTCTAGTTTATCCCCTGCTTGCATAAAGTGAATAAATGAGGTGATGGCATGGGATTTCGTAGGAATATGACAGAGGCACTGGAGCTGCCGAAGGAAATACTGCTGCATCTGCCGCTGATTTCCTTTATCGGACAGGAGGAGGTTACGATAGAAAATTATAAGGGGATTCTGGAATACAGCGAGGAGACGGTGCGCATCGGCACGGCGGCAGGGGTTCTGCGGCTGGAGGGGCAGGGGCTTTGCCTGAAGCAGCTTTCGGCGGAGTGCATGGTGGTGACGGGCAGAGTGGAAAAAATGGAATTTCTGCAATGAGCATCCGGGCAGGACATTGGGGGGAGGATTTTGTTCCTAGCGTTATGGTATTATTTATGTGGATATGTTAAAATAAGGGTGAAAGGCTTTTCGGCGGAACGCTTTATGAATATGGCGGCGTATCGCGGTGTCTATCTATGGGAGGTGGCGCGCGAAGGTGCCAGCATGACGATGAAAGCAGCAGGAAACAGCCTGGAGCTTTTGCAGGCGTGTGCCGAAAAAACGGGCTGTGCGCTGGAGGTGCTTTCCTATGGCGGTCTGCCCGTTTTTCTGGGGCGATTTGGCAGGCGGCAGGTCTGGACGGCAGGGCTTTTGTGCTTTGCGGCAGGGCTGTATCTTCTGTCCTCCTTTGTCTGGGTAATGCGGATTGAAGGGAATGAACGCCTTTCCAAGGAGGAGCTTCTCTCCGCCTGCAGGGAAATGGGACTATACCCCGGTGTCCGGAAACGGAGTGTGGATACACAGGCTGTCACCAATGGACTTTTGGAGGACTTTGCGGACATTTCGTGGGTAAGCGTCGGGATTCACGGAACAGATGCGACCATCCGACTTGCGGAAACGATTGAAGGGGTCGAAATCATTGATAAGGAAACGCCCTGTGATATTGTTGCATCGACGGACGGTGTGATTTTGCAGATTACTGCGGAACGGGGAACCCCTCTGGTTGCCGCAGGGGATGTAGTGAAAAAGGGGGATGTGCTGATTTCCTCCGCGCTGACGATTGGCTTGGAGGGGGAGGAACAGCATACGGAATACACCGCGGCGGAGGGCACCGTAACGGCGCGCATCTGGCGGCGGCTGACTGAGGAGCTGCCCTTGCAGTATGAGGAAGCCGTCTATAGTGGTGAGGTAAGGAAAAACCACAGCCTTCTCTTTTCGGGAAGGGAATTGGATATCCTTCACCCCGACAGTGATGTGCAGTGGGAAAGAGAGCTGCTTTCCGAGAAAATCCTCGGTCTGGGGGATAGGAAGCTGCCCCTCACATGGCGGAGGGAGCGTTGGCGAGCATACGAAACGGTGCAGAAAACGCGCACCGCGGCGGAAGCAAAAACGCTTCTGGAAGAAAAATTAAGAAAAAATGCAGAGAATTTATTGTCTCCTTACGGTACAATAGAGGATATACAAATCAGATATGAGGTTTACGCCAACAGTGTCCGCGCAGATGCGGAAATTACCATGGCGGAAAGAATAGAGGAGAAAAAGCAGAACATAGAAACAGAAAATCAGAACGAAGAAAAGGAGCAGGAAAACGCGAATGAGCTTTGAAAGAACCATACAGATGGAAAACCATATCATTCTGCCTGTATTTGGGCAGTTTGATGCAAATATCAAGAAAATCGAGAAGGCGTGCGGCGTGAGCATTGTCAATCGTGGGGATGATGTAAAGATTTCGGGCGAGGAAAAGGATGTCCATAAGGCTTGGAATATTCTCCATTCCCTTGTTGCTCTGGTGAAAAAGGGCGAGGAAATTACGGAGCAGAATCTGGAATATTTCATTTCCTCCGCGGAGGAAACCGACCTGCGTGAACTGGAAAAAATGTATGATGATTTCATCTGCATTACCGTAAACGGCAGACCCTTAAAGCCCAAAACACTGGGGCAGAAAAAATATGTTGATTTAATCAAGAATAATACGATTGTGTTCGGCATTGGCCCTGCCGGTACAGGGAAAACCTATCTGGCAATGGCAATGGCGATTACTGCCTTTAAAAATAATGAGGTGAACCGCATTATCCTGACCCGTCCTGCCATTGAAGCGGGGGAAAAGCTGGGCTTTCTGCCCGGAGATTTGCAGCAGAAGGTAGACCCCTATCTGCGTCCCCTGTATGATGCGCTGTATGAAATCATGGGCGCGGAAAATTTCATGAAAAACATGGAAAAGGGTCTGATTGAGGTTGCCCCTCTGGCATATATGCGCGGACGCACGCTGGATAATGCGTTTATCGTTCTGGATGAAGCGCAGAATACGACACCGGAGCAGATGAAAATGTTTCTGACCCGTATCGGGTATGGCTCGAAGGCGGTTATTACGGGAGATGTGACGCAGATTGACTTGACGGAGGGCAAGCGCAGCGGCTTGATGGAGGCAACAAGGATTCTCTCCGGTATCGAGGGTATCGGGCAGATTACCTTGACGAATAAGGACGTTGTGCGTCATCCTCTGGTGCAGAAAATCATTCTGGCATATGAAAAGTTTGAAAACAGGAAACGAGGCGAGCAGGATGGCAAGAAGGAAAGACGAATCCCTCATAAATAACAGAAAGCAGAAAAAGGCGCGCAAGGTGATGTTTGCGGTTGCCTTTCTGCTGACGCTTCTCTGCATCGGCACAGGCTCCTATGTGCAGGAGCTGGATACCGTGCAGGTCGGTTCTGTGGCGGAAAAACGCTATGTTGCCGAAGCGGATGCAGTGGATGAGGTTGCGACCAATAAGCTCAAGGATGCGGCGGCGGACAGCGTTGCCCCTATTTATAAGCAGGATGCCGCGGTGGAGGAAGAAAGCAATGCCGAGGTGAAGGAGCTGTTTCAGGATTTGGAACAGATTCTTGCTAATTTGAAGGAGGGCGAAAGCTTTGTCGTGAAGGCGCAGGAGGCCCCCTGGAAGCTGCCGGTTGTGCTTTCCGAACGGGAGCTTAAGGCGTATCAGGCATTGGGAAAATCCAACCGCACTCTCTTTCAGGAGGATTGTCTGGTCACGATGAACAATCTCTATACCGAGGGCATTACCGCCGATGCGCTGGAGGAGGGCAGGCAGAAGGCAAACGAAGCCTTTGCGGCAACGGCATGGAATAAAGGCTTAAAGGAAATGGCAGGGGCGATTTTCGATGCGGCGATTACACCGAACCTTTTGCCCGATGAAGCGGCAATCGAAGCGGCGCGAGAGGAAAAGCGCGCAGAGGTTGCGGATGTGATGATCCGCAAAAACCAGAAAATTGTGGATGAGGGCGAAATCATCACGCAGGAGATTTATGACAGATTGGTGAGCCTGCATCTGGTCGGCGGTGCCGATTATAAGAGTAGTGTGCTGCCGCTTTTGGGGAGCTTTCTGCTGGTTGTGCTGCTGTTTGTTGCGCTGTACATCTTCTTCGCATGGGGCAGAGGGCAGTTTGTGCTGAAGCCCAATGAAGCGAAAATGCTCTTTACGATTTATGTGATTATGATACTGCTGCTGCGGCTGATGGGCGGCGCGGCTTATTTTACGCTGATTCCCCTTGGGCTGTTTGCCATGCTGACAAGCCTTCTGGTGGGGCGGCGCGTAGCATTGGTGATGAATACGCTGTTCTGCATCATCGGCTGCTTCATCTTCAATGGGGATGTGCAGTTTCTGATGTATTCCCTTCTGGTCGGCACCTTGGGTGCATTGCTCATCCAGAAAACGGAAAAGCGTCAGCGGATGGTCTGGGTGACTGTGGCGATGGCGGCGGTCAGCTTTGCGGCAATGTTTGGGGTAGGGCTGTTTTTTGAAAGCGGCTATTCCGCAGGACTTTTGTTAAAGTGCCTGTTTGCGGCGGTGATGGGACTGGTTTCCGTTGTGATTGCGGTGGGCAGCCTGCCCTTCTGGGAGGCAACCTTTGAGGCGAATACGCCCCTGCGTCTACTGGAGCTGACAAATCCGAATAATGAGCTGCTTCGTCGGCTGATGATTGAAGCACCGGGAACGTATCATCATAGCCTGATTGTGGCAAATCTGGCAGAGACGGCGGCGTATGAAATCGGCGCAAATACTGCTCTGGCAAGAGCAGGTGCATATTATCACGATATCGGCAAGCTGAAAAATCCGCAGATGTTTTCGGAAAATCAGGCGGGCTATAATCCCCATGATGACCTTGCACCCGAAACGAGTGCGAAAATCATTACACAGCACCCGAAGGACGGTGTGGAAATGGGGAGGGCACACGGTCTGCCGAATGTCATTCTGGATGTCATTCGGGAGCATCATGGGACAAGCCTTGTGAAGTTTTTCTATTTTAAGGCACTCAAGCTTTATGGTGCGGATAACGTGAATGAAGCGGATTACCGCTATCAGGGTGTGATTCCGAGCACGAGAGAATCTGCGGTTGTCATGCTTGCGGATACGGTAGAAGCGGCGGTGCGCTCCATGCTTGGCAGCGGAAAAACACTGGCAGAGGCGGAAAGCGTTATTAAAACGCTCATCAAGGACAAGCTGGATGACGGACAGCTGAACAACAGCGGCTTAGGGATTCATGAGCTGGAAATCATCCGCAGAGCATTTTTGAAGGTATTCCAGGGGATGTACCACGAGAGAGTGGCGTATCCCAAGCAGGAAGAAATCAATGCGGCGGCGAAGAAGGGCGCAGAGGAAAGCAAGGCGGAGGAAAAGAAAGAAAAAAGAGAAGAAAAAATAGAAGAAGAAAAAAGAGAGGAAGAAAGCAGTGAATTTACTGATTGACAACAGAACGGACGAGCCATTGACGGCGGAGTTGGAGGATGCCATCCGCAGGGCGGCGGCGGAAGCCCTGCGATACGAAGAATTTGACGAGGACTGCGAAATCAGCGTTTCCATTGTGGATAACGAGGAAATCCGTGAGATTAACCGCCAGTTCAGAAGCATTGACAGAGCAACGGATGTGCTCAGCTTTCCCATGCTGACGTTTGCGGAGGGGGAAGAAGCAGAGGTCAACGAGAATGACGAAATCGTTCTGGGGGATATTATTATTTCTCTGGAGCGTGCGAAGGAGCAGGCGGAGGAATACGGACATTCTCTGAAACGGGAAATTGCGTTTCTGACGGCGCACAGCATGCTGCATCTTTTAGGCTACGACCACATGGAGCCGGAGGAGGAAGCGGAGATGTTCCGCCGCCAGAAGGAGATTTTATTACAGGCAGGCTTTCCGAGGAAGTAAAAGTGCTTGAAGCCGCCCTTGCATAGAAAAAACTTTTCAGAACAGAGACGCAGGCTAAACAGTTCTGAAAAGTATTTTCTATCGGGCGGCGAAAAGTCATCCTTGTGCAGAAAAAACTTTTTTTCATTAGGAAAAGCTAAGCTTTAAAATCTTCAAAAAAGTATTTTCTGCCGGATGGCAGGCAGCAAAGGAGGGATTCCTTTATGACAGACGAAGCATTGATTTTACAGGCGAAGGATGCGATGAAAAACGCCTACGCGCCCTATTCCGAATTCCGGGTCGGGGCGGCGCTTTTAGCGAAGGATGGGGCGGTTTTCAAGGGCTGCAACGTTGAAAATGCGTCCTATGGAGCAACGAACTGTGCCGAGCGGACAGCCGTTTTCAAGGCGGTTTCCGAGGGGTATCGGGAGTTTGAGAAAATCGCAATCGTGGCAAGCAGTGGGGACTATGCCTCTCCCTGCGGCATTTGCAGGCAGGTTTTAGCGGAATTTATGCCCGAAGGCAAAGTCCTGCTTTACAGCGAGGAAAAGGGCATGGTAACATATACAGTCAGAGAGCTGCTTCCGATGGGCTTTCGCAAGGAGGATATTCGGTAAGGAGGAATCCCGATGGAAAAAATGGATTTTTATGTATACCTTTCCCCGAAAGAGGCGGCGGAGAAGGTCAAGGAGGCAGTGACAGCCGGCTTATATTCGGGAGAAATTCTGGATGAATATGTGCGAATCCTGCCGAATGGCAAGGAAATCATCATGGTTTTATTCGAGAAATACTATATGCGCTCCGGCAACAGAGCCACGCTGACCTTTCTGGCGGATAATCTGGAGGAGCACACGAGGGTGCATCTTTCTGCCGGCGGTGGCGGTCAAGGGGTGATTTTCCGATTTGACTGGGGCGCAGGTGCAAGCTTCAGCACTTCGGCGCGGGACGCTTTAGCGGAATATATTTGTAAGTAAGAGTTTGAGGTGGAAGGCATGGCGGAAAAAAGCTGGGAAATTTTAGAGGGCGCGTGCCATTCCTGCAAAAAATGCAGGCTATGGGAAATGCGCACCAATGTTGTCATTGGCAAAGGCAGCCGCAATGCGGATATTCTGTTCATCGGGGAGGGTCCCGGTCAGCAGGAGGATTTGCAGGGCGTACCCTTTGTAGGCCCTGCGGGACAATTATTGGATAAAATGCTGGCAAGGGTCGGACTTTCCTTAGAGGATGCCTATATTGCCAATGTGGTCAAGTGTCGTCCGCCCGGCAACCGTGACCCCCATGATGATGAAAAGGAGGCATGTCTGAATTATCTCAGATATCAGCTGATGCTGATTCAGCCGAAAATCATCGTCTGTCTGGGGCGTATTGCCGCCACAACGATTATCGACCCCGAATTTCGCATTACTCGCCAGAGAGGGCAGTGGTTTGAGCGAAAGGGGTATCATATCATAGCAACCTATCATCCCTCTGCACTGCTCAGGGATGCCACAAAAAAACGTCCTGCATGGGAGGATATGCAGGCGATTCGTGCCAAGTGGGACGAATTGAAGGAACATGGAAAGAGAATTTAGGAGGAAAAAAACATGAACGGCATTGACGCTTTGAAGGCAAAATTTGCAGATGTGGAACTGAAGGCAAACGCAAGAACTATGGAAGAGGTGGTTGCCTATATCGAGGAAAACTGGGGCGCATTTCGTGTGAAAATCACAGAAAGCGAGCTGATGGCGCATTATAAGGCTGCCTGCGAATTTGCAAAAATGATGGGAAAGGATGTAACCGATTTTCAGGATGATATCAGAAGATATCGCCTGCCCAATACCAACAAAATCCACGTTGTTCTGGGGATGAATTCCGAATATATGACAGCCGAAAACGGCATGAAATATTATCAGGCGCTGTGTCTGATTAAGGGGCTGTCGCAGGAGGATATTGATACCAAAAACGAAAGATGGCTGCAATATGTGCTTCTTTTGGATATGGCGAAGGATTGGGAGAAAAAGGATGAAATCTTCCTGGCAGAGCAGAAGGAAATGCTGAAGGAAAGAGGGGTAGAAACAGAATGAAAAAATTTCACTCCGGCTTTGTTGCATTGATCGGCAGACCGAATGTCGGCAAATCCACGCTGATGAACTGCCTGATCGGGGAGAAGATTGCCATTACCTCGCATAAGCCGCAGACCACAAGAAATAAGATTACCTCCATTCTGACGAAGGATGATTTTCAGTGTGTTTTTCTGGATACCCCCGGTATTCATAAGCCGAAATCCAAGCTGGGCGAATATATGATGCGTTCTGCGGAAACAACCTTTAATGAGGTGGATCTGGTGCTGATGCTCATTGAACCCACCACAGAGGTGCAGACAATGGATGAATACGTTCTGGAACGCATCAAAAACGTAAAAACACCCGTTGTACTGGTTATCAATAAAATCGACACCGTAGAACGGGAAGCACTGTTAGAGGTGATTTCCGTTTACAGCAAGGCATATCCCTTTGCGGAGGTGGTGCCGATTTCTGCCATGAAGGACAGAAATACAGGCGAGCTGCTGGAGGTAATTCGGAAATATCTGCCGGAAGGGCCGCAGTATTTCCCTGCGGATATGGTGACGGATCAGCCCGAACGCCAGATTGCATCGGAGATTATCCGCGAAAAGGCGCTGTATTTGTTGCAGGATGAGGTGCCGCATGGGATTGCGGTGGAGATTATGTCCATGAAGAAGCGTCCCGATAAGGATATCGTGGATGTGCAGGCAACCATTTATTGCGAGAGGGATTCGCATAAGGGCATTATCATCGGCAAGCAGGGGGCGATGCTCAAGCGCATTGGCTCCACCGCACGCTATGATATGCAGAGACTGCTTGGTTCGCCCATTTATTTACAGCTTTGGGTAAAGGTGAAGAAGGACTGGCGGGATAGTGATTTCCTGCTGAAAAACTTCGGCTACGACAAGAAGAATATTTAAGACCTTGGGGACTTTGTTCAAGCAGGGTTTTCAACCCTTGCCCTTCGGGCAACCGCCGCCCTGTCTTGGCGGTACTGTACCCTTGCCCCGATACCGCAGAAACATGAAATGTTTCTGCAAAAGTATAAGGGTTCTAGGGAAATTATTTCCCTAGCGGGGTGTGGGGCAGCGCCCCACGGAAGAATGGCAAGTTTTTTATAGTATGGGCGGTTTTCTTTCTCCATATCCTATTCCCGAAAGGGGATGTGCTGTATGAACGAAAGAGAACATTGGCAGAGATTTTTGCAGACAGGACAGGTGGCGGATTATCTGCGCTACCGCAGACAGGCGGAAAAGGAATCGCAAAATCCGCGCCGCCGTATAGAGGAAGCATCAAGGCATAAGCGTTTTTATTAAAGAAATGAGGTCGGCTATGGGAACGGAAAAGCTGCGCGGCATTGTCCTGCGTGAGCAGGCAAAGGGCGAGAGCAATAAGCAGATTGTGCTTCTGGCGCAGGGCGTGGGTCGTGTGTTGCTTTCTGCCCGCGGTGCCAGAAGGGTGAAAAGTAAGCTTCTGGCGGCGACGCAGCTGTTCTGCTATGCCGATTTTGTGGTCTATGAGGGTAAGGGCTTTTATTCCGTCACACAGGCAGAGCTGCAAAATAGCTTTTACGGTCTGCGGCTGGATATGGATAAGTTCTCCGAGGGCATGTATCTGGCAGAGCTGACGGAGCGCAGCTGCCCTGCCGGTATGGAGCAGGATGCTGTGTTGGAGCTTTTGTATTATGCCTTTCTTGTGATGGATAGGGGGATTCTGCCGCCGAAGCTGATTTCCCGTATCTTTGAATTAAAGCTTTTGCAGCTGAATGGGCTCTTTGCGTCAGATGTATGCCATATCTGCGGCGAAGGCAAGGGGACACTCTATTTTGACGGCAGGATGGGTGCGTTTTACTGTGAAAAGCACCGCACAGAGGATAGCATTTTTGTTCTGGATGCCGTCCGAAGGGCGGTTCGGTTTGTGCTGGAAAGAGAGAGCCGCGCGGCGTTTGGCTTTCAGCTTTCCGCCGAAGCACTCGAACAGCTGACCTTTATCCTACGGAAATATTTGGAGGTTCACATGGGCATAAGGCTGAAAACACGCGATTTTTTTGAACAGTGAATAAAGTATCGTACATTTTTTGTCTATTCCTTTGCAGAAAGGCGGAAAAATACACGGATTTAAGTGCAATTTTTTGCCTTGACAGAAAAAGAGAAAAGCGTTATCATAAACCACAAGTTAATCATTACTGCGATGAAGAAGAGGAGTATCTGCGGAGCATTTGCAGAGAGCTGTCGGTTGGTGCAAGACAGCGATGCGAAACAGAGAAGGGCACTTTGGAGCAGTGTCACAAGAGAGGGTTGATGCGTCGGCATCAATCAACGAGGGTGGAACCGCGGAAGATTTTAAGAGCTTTCGTCCCTTGCTGAACAGCGAGGAGACGGGAGCTTTTCTAGTTTCTATTCGTCCCTTGCAAGATACATTGGTGAGTCCCACAGAAATAAGGAGGAATTCAAATGGCAGTAGAATCTATGGAAAAAATCGTAGCATTGGCAAAAAACAGAGGCTTTGTTTACCCCGGTTCCGAAATTTACGGCGGTCTGGCAAACACATGGGATTATGGCCCTCTGGGTGTAGAGCTGAAAAATAACATGAAAAAAGCATGGTGGAAGAAATTTATTCAGGAAAACCCCAAGAATGTCGGCGTTGACTGTGCAATCCTGATGAACCCCCAGACATGGGTGGCATCCGGTCACGTTGGCGGCTTCTCCGATCCTCTGATGGACTGTAAGGAATGTAAGGAGCGTTTCCGCGCCGATAAGCTGATTGAAGACCACATGGCATCCCATGATATGCCCGAAGTGGTTGTAGACGGCTGGACAAATGAAGAAATGAAGAAATTCGTAGACGATAATCAGGTTGCATGCCCTTCCTGCGGCGCGCATAACTTCACAGATATCCGTCAGTTTAACCTGATGTTCAAGACCTTCCAGGGCGTAACAGAGGATGCGAAAAACGTGGTTTATCTGCGTCCCGAAACCGCACAGGGTATCTTCGTAAACTTCAAAAATGTGCAGAGAACCACAAGAAAAAAACTGCCCTTCGGTATCGGTCAGATTGGTAAATCCTTCCGTAACGAAATCACACCCGGTAACTTCACCTTCCGTACCAGAGAATTTGAACAGATGGAGCTGGAATTCTTCTGCGAACCCGGTACAGATTTGGAATGGCTGGATTACTGGAGAAAATACTGCAAAAACTTCCTGCTGAGCCTGAATATGACAGAGGATGCAATCCGTCTGAGAGATCACTCTCCCGAAGAACTGTCTCACTACAGCAAGGGTACAACAGATATCGAATATAAATTCCCGTTCGGCTGGGGCGAGCTGTGGGGCATTGCGGACAGAACCGATTATGACCTGACCTGCCACCAGAACACAAGCGGCGAGGATATGACATATTATGATCAGGCAAAGAATGAAAAATATGTGCCTTACTGCATCGAGCCTTCTGTTGGTGCGGACCGTGTAACGCTGGCATTCCTGTGCGATGCTTATAACGAAGAGGAGGTCGGCGAAGGTGATGTCAGAACCGTTCTGAAATTCCATCCCGCACTGGCTCCCATCAAGGCGGCTGTTCTGCCTCTGAGCAAAAAGCTGAATGAGCAGGCAACAGAGGTTTATGCAGCACTGACGAAGGAATTTAACTGCGATTATGATGACGCAGGCTCTATCGGTAAGCGCTACAGAAGACAGGATGAGGTCGGCACACCCTTCTGCATCACCTACGATTTCGATTCCGTTGAGGATCACTGCGTAACCGTGCGTGACAGAGATACCATGGAACAGGTAAGAATGCCTATCGCAGAGTTGGTTCCTTATCTGAAGGAAAAAATGGAGTTTTAAGCCATGAAACCATTTGAAGGCTTTACCGCGGAAACAATAGATTTCCTCTGGGAGCTGCGGATGAATAACAGCCGCGAATGGATGGAGGAAAACCGCGACCGCTATAAGCGCGTGCTGAAGGAACCCTTTGATAGCCTTGCGGCGGCGCTTGTGGCGGAAAGCACAGCCTTCGGTGGCAGGGAAATGAAATGCTCCGTTTCCCGTATCAATCG
The DNA here is from genome assembly GCF_018785345.1 of Clostridium sp. MCC345. Classification (NCBI taxonomy): domain Bacteria; kingdom Bacillati; phylum Bacillota; class Clostridia; order Eubacteriales; family Clostridiaceae; genus Clostridium; species Clostridium sp. MCC345. The sequence goes on along the minus strand of NZ_WQPP01000064.1, from coordinate 263,276 downwards.
CGATATCCGCTTTTCCAAGGATAAAAGCCCTTACCGCGCAAGCCGTTGGGTTGTGCTGTATGATGCGGCATTGCAGGGAACGGCATGGAAGGAACGCCCTTCCTTCTATTTCGAGCTGAGCCCCGAAGGCTATGAGCATGGTCTTGGCATGTGGTGCAGTCCGTCTGCCTTCCTTGCGGCATACCGCAGAAAAATCGAAAGCAATCCTGCGGCGTTTGAACGTATGGCGAAAAAATTTGAGAAAGACCCTCTTTTCCGTCTGGAAGGGAGAGCATATAAAAAATTCAAAAATGAAACGCTTTCCCCGCTTTTGCAGGCGTGGTATCCCAAAAAGGATGTCCTGCTTGTGGCACACGGCGGTATGGAGGATATCCTCTTTTCCCCTGAATTACCACAGTTCCTCGCAGAGGGATGGAGCAGGCTCAAAAATTTCTATGCTTTTCTGGATGCCATTGAAGCGGAATAAAAAAGGAGTGGATTTAGGATGAAAAGAAATACGGTAAAAAGAAACGTAAGCCTTGCCTTAGGTGCGGTGCTGGTTTTCGGTGCAGTTCCTGCCTATGCGGCGGATGCTGTTACGGTAAAGCTGAACGGCAGTCAGATGGAGTTTGATGTAAATCCCGTGATTGAAAACAGCAGAACCCTTGTGCCGTTCAGAAAGATTTTTGAAGCACTGGATTGTGCCGTTTCCTATACGAAGGAGAATGGCGCGCAGGTGGTTACGGCAAACAGAGGCAATCAATGGATCACTCTGGAAATCGGCAAAAACGAAATCACCGTTGATGGCGAAACAAAGAAGCTGGATGTTGCGCCGAAAATCGTAAACGGCAGAACCCTTGTGCCGCTGAGAGCCATTTCCGAAGGTCTGGACTGCACGGTTGATTGGTCTGCCGATACCAAAACCGTGGATATTCAGAAAAAACAGGGGCAGTATGCCGTTACATCCGCACATATTTCCAAGAATATAACAGATGATAAGGGAAATATTCTGATTACGGTAGCGTTTGAATACCCCGTCATTGAAAATAAGGACAATAACGCCTTTATCACAGCGGTAAATGAACAGTATAAAAAGGATGCCGAAGCTGCTATTTCCGAAGCGGAAGCGGAATTTAAGGATTCTGCCGCGGCAGTCCTTGCTTCCGAGGGCAAGAATTACCATCCAATGGTTTTCACACGCTCCTTTGAGGTTAGTCTGAATCAGGATAACCTGCTTTCTATCACACAGCTGGATTATGCGAATACCTACGGCGCACATCCCAATACGCTGAAAAGCTCCAAGACCTTTAATCTGGCGGAAAATAAAGCGCTTACGCTGAGCGAGGTTCTGGGGAAGAATGCCGCCGATACAGACAGCTATGTGAAGGAAAAATTTGACGCGTATGTCAAAGAAACCGTAGGCGAATTGCTTGAGTATTATCAGCAGAACAGCGAGAAAGCACTCTCCGCAGTTAATTTCTGCCTGACCGAGGATGCACTGGTTCTGTATTATAATCCTTATGATATCCTGCCTTACGCGGCAGGCTCGCCGGAGGTAAAAGTACCTTATGCGGATACAACCGTAAAGCTTGCTTTGTCTGAAAGCTGATGGTTTTAAGGCAATAAAAAGGAAGGGATGTTAACCCTTCCTTTTTTATTGCCTTTTTTATCCTAATTTAGACCAATCGCGTGTTTCGCGCAGCTCTGTCCATTTTTCATGCTTGGAATTCTCTTTGAATTCGTAGTAATGGCTGTTGGTTGCCTCCTGCACGGGCAGGTAATACCAGCTGCTTGTATCAGCGTTATCCGTCCATGTAATCATGTCGGGAAGCAAATCCGCCGGAGTCTCAGGGAGACGCTTCAGCACACGGTTTACCAGAGACATGGTTTCTGCACGGGTAATCTGATTCTGGGGACGGAATGTATCGTCGCCGTAGCCGCTTACCCAGCCATGGTTCGCCGCAACCGTAATCTCGCCTTCTGCCCAATGCCCGATGATATCGGTGAAGCTTACGGGCGTTTTGTCGCCGTTGTTGTCAAAGCGTGTTGCGATTGCCGCAAATTCCGCACGCGTGATGGGTGCGTTCGGGCGGAATGTCCCATCGGGATACCCTGCGATAATGCCCATCCTGCTCAGCGTGGAAACGGAGCTGCAATACCATGCGTCCGCCGCCACATCGGAGAAATCATTCTGATGTGTGAAGTTTTCACTGCGGATACCATCCTCAAGCAGACGGAAGAAGATTGCCGCTACCTCTGCACGGGTGATGGAATTCTGTGGCTGTACTTCGCCATTCCCGTAACCAACGATGTAAGCAAAGTGGTCAGTGTTGTTCAGACCCAGTGCGTCATCATCAGGAATTTCTACTGTCGGCTTGGGCTTGGGACGATGTCCGCCGCCGCCACCACCGCCGCCGGAGGATTCCTTGGTGTAGGTTACAGTGATTACCGTATCCGCAGGCTTGTCGGCAGGAATTGTGCCGGAAACTGTGGCTTTATCTGCCTTGTAGCCTTCGATAGCAGGGCTGTCAATGGAATAAGCCGCACCTGCTTTTACGTTAATAACTGCAGCCTCCGCAGCCTTTGTGCCGTCGGAGTAAGCATAATGAACCGTAACCTTGTAAAGCTGTTCATGTGCCGCTTTTAAACCAAATTGAGTAGGAGCGGTTTCATCTGTTACATAGGCATCGAAATATTTTTGACCATCCTCTGTTTCTGCTCCCCAACGAGAATACCGACCATCCTTATAGCCGTCATAGAACCAACCTGTAATTTTTTCGCCATCAGAAGCAAGCTTTCTGTCACCCGACATTTTTGTTGCATCTGCAAGAGAAATCATACTATTAGCACCAAATGTGAATAAATCGTCACCGGCTGTTTGTGCAGCATTGTTATACAATGCATTGTCTTCGGCGAGTATAATATTTGAGGTAACTCCATAAATACCACCGCCGTAGCTTGCTTGGTTGTTGCAGATAGAAGCACTGTTATTATTTGTAATAGATTCTCCTCCATTAGAATCCGAATTTGTGGTATTTTCACCAATAGTAATTGTTGCGCTTTGGCTGTAAATACCACCACCATAACCATTTGTTGCTTTATTACCATACAATTCACTGCCGGACTTAATAGTAAGTATTGCATTATTTTTTGTTTCAAGTAGATTGCAAATTGCAATGCCTGCACCATTTGCAGCTTCATTTTTGTTAATGGAGGAGCCGTTCTGTAAAGTAATATGGGTATTAGCTGCGGCAGTACACAAAGCAAAAATACCACCGCCAAAAGAGGCGTTATTATCGGTAATTTCAGCATGATCTAAGGTTAATTCACCCATACTATAAGCTACGATACCACCGCCTTGGTCACCGCCGATATTCAAGGCAACAGTAGAATTCTGAATCGTCAAATCAAGTCCGTCACCACAGTAGATACCTCCGCCAATAGGAACCATGAATTCAGTTTCTTTTTGTTTAGAGGTCATATACTCTGCACGGTTATTTTGAATACGTGTGTTTTGGGTAATTGTACAAGAGTTTTTTCCAGTAACATAAAGTCCTCCGCCATATAAGGAATGGTTATCTTAAATTACAGAAGCCTCGATGTTTACCAAAGTATTGCTTGCACAAATACCACCGCCGTCATCTATGGCAGTATTATTTTCGATAACAGAATTGTTTTTAATGGTTAGAGCACCGCCGATAGACAAAATGCCGCCGCCGTCAGCAGCCTCATGCTCTTCAAGGTCAGCAGTGTTTTCATAAACGTGAACATTGTCCAAGGTTAGATTAGCATCCTTTGTATAGATACCACCACCACCCGTGTATCCTCCGCCGTCACCGATTGCTTTGTTTTCAGTAATGGATAAGTTGTGTAAGTTAACGGTTGCATCTTGAATAGAGAAACCGCCACCATTAGAAAGATTATTACCACCGGTAATCTTACCTTTTTCTTCTGCACTGCTTGTTATGGTAACATTAGTTTCCGCGCCGGTAATGGTTACAACGGAATCGTTACCTAAACCTGTCAAGGTTTTCCCCTTCAAATCCAGTGTAATAGATTTGTTGATATTGATGTTTTCGGTTACATCCTTCGCCAGTACAACGGTCTCGTTGTTTTCAGCCTCGTCGATTGCCGCTTGTAGTGTTTCGTAGGTTCCCTCTTTACCATCGATGGTTGCCGCATACGTCACTACTTCGCCAGTTGTTTCGCCTTTGCTTTCGTCTTTGTTTTCATCTTTACCCTCGGAAGGAGTAGTGTTGTCCTTGCCTTCCTCAGCTTCTCCACCGCTTACAGGTGTAGGTAAAGGCGTTAAGGTTTCATTTTCACCCTTCTTCTCCTCGCCAGAAGAAGCAGGAGCACCGGTTGTCCCTAAAGAAGGGGCAGGGTCGTTCGTCTGTCCGCCTTCCTCAGATGTGCTTGCTAGTTTGTTCCCTTCGTTGTTGGCTGTTCCGCTTCCGTTGGACGAGCCGTCAGGCTGTTCTGTAGCAGACGCGATATTCGTCTGCTGAGAGTCTTCGCCCCCGGCACCATCCTCTGCGAATACCCCAACCGGCGGCAGGGCAAGCGTCATAGAAAGTGCCAATGTCCAAGTGAGAAGCTTCTTGCCTTTGTTTTTCTCTGTCATAAAAACCCCCCTTTTCCTGTCTGCGGGTTTCGGAACAGGGAAACAATATGTATTTCGGTAGCCGGCTGTCCTGCGGCAAATCCCCTCGCCGTTTAGACCCTTGGCTTTGCGACATCGGCTTTCGCCGATTGTGCCTTTTTCTGTACATACGCCCGTTCCTGCGTCCGCACAGAAATAAAAATAGTTACATTAGTGTTGTATAAGAATAGCATAGCATATTTACATAAAAAGACAAGTGCCTTTTTATTTTTTTGTAAAATTTTGCCATACAAAAAGAGACAAAATCCTTAAAAAAGAGTATAATACAAAAAAACAATGAACGAGGTGAACCCTTTTATGAATGATTTCGTAAAGAAGATGTTGGATTATAACCGTGCCTTCGTGGAGCATGGTCTCTATGAAAAGTATACCACAACCAAGTATCCGGACCGTAAAATCGCCATTCTTGCCTGCATGGATACCCGCATGACGGAGCTTCTGCCTGCCGCCCTTGGCTTGAAAAACGGCGATGTCAAGCTGATTAAAAACGCAGGCGGCCGCGTGATGCACCCCTATGGCAGTGTCATTTTCAGCCTTTTGGTCGCAGTCTATGAGCTGGGCGTGGATACGGTCGTTGTCATCGGGCATGATGACTGCGGCGGTCGCCTGCTTGACCCGAAGGAAATGATTGCCAAGATGAAGGAACGCGGCATTTCGCAGGAAGCGATTGACCATGTGGATGAAAACCATAAAAACGTGGAGCAATGGCTGACCGGCTTCGGGGATATCAATCATTCTGTGCAAAGCACCGTCGATGCCATTCGGGAGCATCCGCTGCTGCCAAAGGATCTGGAGGTGCTCGGCTTCATCATGGACCCCCATACGGGCGCAGTCCGCGGCGTTTCCGAGAGAAAAGAATAAAATATGAAAATCAGAAAGTCGCTTTTTGTCTAAGCAAAGGGCGGCTTTTTTCTTTTACGGAAAATTTATAAAATTCCGCTTGACAGAATGGACATACAGTTGTATGTTATAAATAAACATACACTTGTAGGTAAAAGAGGTGAACCCCATGGAAAAACAGAAATTACCCGATACAGAGCTCAAGGTCATGCAGGCAATCTGGCATATCGAACCCCCTGCCAGTACCTCTGCCGTCCGCGAGGAGCTGCAAAAGGAACGCCCTTGGAATTTATCCGCTTTGCAGACCCTTCTGGGCAGACTGGTGCGCCGTGGCTTTTTGCAGACGGAAAAGCAGGGCAAAAGCCGCTATTATACCCCCCTCGTCACAGAGGAGGACTATCTCGCGGAGGATAGCCGCCGCTATTTTCAGAAATGGACGGGCGGCTCTCTCAGGGATTTGGTTGCCTGTCTTTATGTCAATCATTCGGTTACAAAAGAGGACTTAGAAGAATTGAAGGCGTTTATCGAGGACGAAACGGAGGGGTGAGCTGCTATGCGTATTTTTCTGGAATATTTGAAGGTCGGCCTTTGGATGCTTCCGATTATTCTGCCGGCACTTTGGCTTTTGCCGCGCCTGTCTAAGCGGTATGCCGCTAGGGTGTCCTATGTCATCTGGCTTGTGCTTGCTGTGCGTCTGCTCGTTCCGTGGAATCTGACCCTTCCGCAGGAAACCGCCCCCATCCATGTGGCAATTTCCGAGGAGCAGGCGAATGAATGGGTGCAGGCGAAATTCAGTCCCGTGCAGGCACCGCCAAAGGCAGAAGGCACAGCGGCCGCGGCACAAAAGCAGACACAGCCCCAAGCCGAACCCTTGCAGCCCTTGCAGATTGGCTTTGCGCTCTGGCTGGCAGGCGTGCTGTTTTTCGCCCTGCGGACAGTGGTATCCGTTTTTCGGATGAAAACCCTGCTTCGCCGTTGGGAGAAAGAACCCTCCGCCGAGACAAAGGCATTTTTCGCTGAAACGGCAGGCAAAATACAGCCGCGGCTCATGGTTTGCCCTGTGCTGGAAAGTCCTATGGCGGTCGGCTTATTCCGCACAACCGTCTATCTGCCCCATGAGCACTACACCGCGCAGGAGATGGAAATGATTTTCCGTCATGAGCTGATTCATTGGCGGCGGAAGGATTTGTGGTATAAGCTGCTCCTGCTTGCCGCAAGAAGCATCCATTGGTGCAACCCTCTGGTCTGGCTGATGGCAAAGCGCGCGGAACGGGATTTGGAAATTTCCTGCGACAGCATGGCAGTGCAGGGCAGGGATGCGGCGTATCGCAAGGCGTATGGGCTGATGATTTTGCAGGAGGCGGAGCGCAGCATCGAAAAACAGGCAGCGCTGACAACCTGCTTCACCGATGGGAAACGGGCATTGCAGGAAAGGCTGGTGGAGATTATGAATCAAAGCAAACGAAAAAAGGGCATGGCACTGGTTTCTGTTATGCTTGTGCTGACATTGACCTGCGGCTGCCTCATCAGCTGTGGGAAGGACGAGAAAGCACCGGAGTCCACGCAGGATACAGCAGCAGGCCAAGGCACCCTGACCGCAGAACAGCGCAAGCTGACTGAGCAGTGGGCAGAGGCTCTTTCCGACAGAGATGGCAAAATCCGCTATAAAGAGATGGGCAAGGCTGCCAAGGCGCAGTTTATCGCAGAGCAGAAGGCACTTGATGGCGAGGATTGGAATTATGTCATCGGCGGCTCCAGTCCTTGGGTGGATTCCTATACCATCGAGGAGCGCGAAAACGCAGCCATGATTACCTATACCATGCAGGATAGCGAGCCTGCTTATTACACCATGAAGGAGCTGCTGAAATTCGGTAAGGAAAACGGTAAAACCGTTGTCGCAGGCTATCTCACCTCCAATCTCTATTGGGAGGACGGCAAGGTGCATCCTACCGTTTCCCGCACAGAATCGGATTTGGACGAAGGTATCTGGGACTTTCTTTCGCAGAGCGTGGTCGGCTTTATCAGCCAAAGCGGTTGGGATGTGTTTGAATTGGAGGCCTTCAATTTTAACCGCATCAGCGTGACACGCACCCCTCTTTCAAACGGCAGAGAACAGGTAACCGTGGATTTCGGCTTGAATATGCATTATAGAAATCCCTTCCGCGATCCCGATGAGGCAGGCTACATCAAGCGCGCGAAGGAGGCTGGGCAGTCTGTGTATGCGGTGTATTATAAGGAATATTATGAGGAAAAAGAGGGAAATACCTATTTCCGCTTTACCTGCGAGGTGCAGGCGGATGCACAGAAAATCAATGAGGACACCTGCTATCCGGAAACCTTCCATCTCTATAATGATGATTTCGATCCGCATAGGATTACCTTTTATAAGAAAAATCCTGCTTGGGATGGCTGGTATGACGAAACACCTACGGATGGCTGGTTCTGCACCGTTACCCCTGCCAAGGATGCGAATACCGTCACCGTTGCCAGAAAAATCCGTATCGAGGATGCCACAGGCAGAACGAATAACGGCTATTTCGATTTGAATCTTGACTATACGACCACCCTCCCCGTTGCGGAGGATGCAGCCTTTACCGTTGGCGGCGCAGGCGAAGCCCCTGCCATGCTGAACGCGAAGGAATGGCTTTCCCGTCTGCAAAGCGGAAAGGTCGGGCAGAGCGTGACGCTGTTCTTCGGGAAAGATGCAAACGGAAACACCGTAATTACCGAGGGCAGAGAAGGCTTCTGGTCGAAAAAGGCCGCCTGATTTGTCGATACCCCCAAGGGGCGCGCACATTGCGCGCCTCTTTTTCCTGTGCTATACTAATGACATTTCAGAAAATAAGGAGTGACTGCAATGAAGATAACCTATCTGCACCACAGCGGCTTTTCCGTTGAAACCGAAACAAAGGTGCTTTTGTTTGATTATTATACAGAAGGCGGCAGAAAAGCGTATTTCGACCCCGCCGCATACCCCGATAAAGCAGTTTTCGTCTTTGTCTCCCATGCGCATGAGGATCATTATGACAGACGGATTCTTTCCTGGGCAAAGCTCCCCAATGTCCGCTATGTGCTTTCCTTTGATGTGCGGACAGAAGCAGGCTTTGAAGGCAGAGTTCTTCGCGCCGAGCCGCATCGGACATACGATTTTGACGGCATTTCCATCCAAACCCTCAGGTCCAATGATGAGGGTGTCGCATTTCTGGTCAAGGCGGATGGCAAAACCATCTACCACGCAGGCGATTTGAACTGGTGGCACTGGAATGGCGAACCCGATGACTTCAACGCCGATATCGAAAAAAGCTATACGACGGAAATCAATCGGCTGAAGGGCGAGAAAATAGACGTTGCCTTTGTCCCTGCGGATTTGCGCCTACAGGATAAATATTTCTGGGCGGTCAATTATTTTCTCAAGACCGTCGGCGCAAAAAGGCTGTTTCCCATGCACTTCTGGGGACGCTTTGATGTCTGCACGATGCTGCGTCAGCTTGGCTATGGCGAAACGATTGCGGAAATCACGCAGGAAAACGAAAAATTTGAAATTTAAACGGAAATTCTTAAGGAAATCTTCAAGTTCTTCCGCGGAATTTCATTTATACTAAGGATAGAAAAGAATCGGTCGAAATTCTGATTTCGATTGCGGCTTAGTTTTTTAGCGGAAGAAGGAAAAGCAATGAAGGGGAAAAACTGGAGGGAATATGAACCGCCGAAGCGCCGTCGGCGCAGAAGAAGAAAGGGCGGACTTTTGCGCAAGCTGTGTTTCGTGCTGATGCTGTTTTTAGTTGGCTATGTCGGCTTTCTGGTCTATTATAATTTCGGCAAGCCCTATACTGTTGCACTGGATGCAGGGCATGGCGGGGCGGATGTCGGCGCAGAGGGCGTGATACAGGAGGTCGCGCTGACGGAACAGACTGTAGCCGAACTGCAAACCCTTCTGGAGGAGGACGGACGCTTCCGCGTGGTGCTGTCCCGTAAGGCAGGCGAGGGTGCAACCGTCACCGAGCGTAACCATAAATTCCGCCGCAGACACCCCGATTTAATGCTCTCTGTCCATGGCAACGCAAGCGACAGCAGCAGTGCCAATGGTTTTGAGTGCTATCCTTCGCCTCCCGGCTATGAAAATTATGAAGAAAGCCTTGCCTTTGCAACGCTTTTGGCGCAGGAAATGCAAAATATAGGCGCAAATCTCCGCGGTACGGGCATCGCAGGCGTGCGCTATGGCTATTATGATGAAAACGGCAATAAGCTGCTGTGTGATTCGAGCGATACCACGGTCTATTCCTATGATACCTTTGGTATGCTCAAAAATATGAGCTGCCCTGCGGTTCTGGCGGAGCAGTGCTTTATTACAAATCCTTCCGATGTGGAAAGCTTCGGCACAGAGGAGGGCTGTCAGCGCGCCGCGCAGGCGTATTACAAGGCTATCTGCAATTACTTAGAACGTGCAAAATAAAAGTCCCCAAAAGGTGCGCCCGAATAAGAAACCTTGCATTCTGAAATGCTGAAAGCTACGGCTACTGTGTCAGTTCCCCTTGACAGCCTAAGTCAAAGGATGCCTGCGGGAAACTTCCTTGTATTCGCAGTCTTTCAGCTATTTCATTTTCTTCATGTTTTCTTATTGGGACACACCAAAAGGGGACTTTTTAATTACTCAATAGTTATATCCTTTTCAATCAGCCGTTTATTCACATCCTCCTTCAGCAGTGTATACACCACCGAAACAATCGGGATAAACACCAGCATCCCGACAATCCCGAACAGACTGCCGCCCAGTGTCACCGCAACCAGCACCCAGATTGCAGGCAGTCCAATCGAGCCGCCGACTACCTTCGGATAAATCAGATTTCCTTCAATCTGCTGCAGCACAAGGAACAGCACGATAAATGCCGCTGCCTGCGAGGGGCTGACCGTCAGAATCAGAAACGCCCCTACGACACAGCCGATAAACGCCCCGAAAATGGGAATCAGTGCCGTAAATGCAATCAGCACCCCAACCAGAATGGCGAAGGGGAACCGCAGAATCGTCATGGAAACGAAGAACATCATCCCCAGAATCACCGCCTCCAGACATTGCCCTGTCAGAAAATTTGAAAACGTGCGATACGTCAGCGCGCAGATTTGCAGAAAGCGGTTTGCGTGCTTTTCCTTCAGATAGGCGAAAATCAGCTTTTTCATCTGTCGCTTCAGAAATTCCTGTTGCAACAGAATATAGCAGGCGAAAACAAGACCGATGAAAAACGTCCCCACGCCGCTTACAATTCCCGTTGCTACGCTGATGGTAGAGCTCAGCATGGAATTTGCCCCTATGCGGAAGAATGTCACAAGCTGATTTAGAATTTCCTCCCAATTCAGCTGTGCCTGTACCTCGTCTATGTAGTCCACCAGCTCAGGATGGTTGGAAACAAGCTGCTCCGCCTTTCTTATCAGCACAGGCACCTTTTCGGGTAGCGTTTTCCCAAGCGTAGCAATGGTATTTCCCAGCTCCGGCACAACCACAATCGTCACAAGGCTCAATAGGGCCAGTACAAAAATCAGCGTCAGAATCAGGCTGACGGGCGCGGCAAATTTTTTCCGCTTTTCCTTTGCGTTTGCAAACAGCCGCTTCCGGATGCGGTTCATCGGCACACTCAGCACAAATGCAATCGCGCCCCCCAGAAGGAAGGGGAACAGGATGTGCAAAATCGTTTTTACTGCCTGCAGCACAATGCTAAACCGCCAAAGCCCCACCAGAATCACCAGTGTAAATATAATTAAGCCCCGCAGTTTGCGGAGTGTATCCTTATCTAACTGCATCCAATCAACTCCCGATATGTTTTTATTTATATTAGAAGAAAGTATATCATAAAAGTAAATTTTCTTGCAATACGCGCGCACAATTCTTAATATTTTCTTCTGTTTTTCCTTTACACAGCGGGCATTTGCGTATAAACTATACAAAGGAATATGTGGCTTTTTTCAGAGAAGTCAATTTATCGAAGCAGAAAGGAAGAAAAAAATGGAAGTAAGAACAAGATTTGCCCCTTCCCCTACGGGCTATATGCATATCGGCAACCTGCGTACCGCGCTTTATGAATACCTCATTGCAAAATCTCAGGGTGGGAAATTCATCCTGCGTATTGAGGATACCGATCAGGGTCGTCTGGTGGAGGGCTCTCTGGATGTCATTTATAAAACCATGAAAATGACAGGCTTACAATATGATGAAGGCCCCGATATCGGCGGCGAATACGGCCCTTATGTGCAGAGCGAACGCATGGGTCTGTATATGGATTATGCAAAGGAACTGGTGGAAAAGGGCGAAGCGTATTACTGCTTCTGCACCAAGGAAAGACTGGAAAGCTTGAAGGAAGCCAATGCAGAGGGCGTTTCCTTCGCAAAATATGACCGCCATTGTCTGCATCTGTCCCCTGAGGAGGTACAGGCAAAGCTTGCCGCAGGCGAACCCTTCGTTATTCGCCAGAAAATGCCCGAAAGCGGCACAACCTCTTTCCATGACATGGTTTATGGGGATATTACCGTGGATAATGCGGAGCTGGATGACCAGATTCTGATGAAGGCAGACGGCTTCCCGACCTATAACTTCGCCAATGTTGTGGATGACCACCTGATGCACATCACCCACGTTGTCCGCGGCAGTGAATATCTTTCCTCCACACCCAAGTATAATCTGCTTTATAAAGCATTCGGATGGGAGCCTCCCATTTATGTACACCTGCCTGCCGTTATGCGTGACGCACACCATAAGCTGTCCAAGCGTCATGGCGATAAATCCTTCGAGGATTTGGTAAATGAAGGCTATGTGGTGGAAGCCATCGTGAACTATATCGCACTGCTTGGCTGGAGTCCCTCTGATAATGTGGAAATCTTCACCCTCAAGGAACTGGAACAGAAATTTGATATGGCGGGGCTGAGCAAATCTCCCTCCATCTTCGATATCAAAAAGCTGACATGGATGAACAGTGAATACCTCAAGGCGATGGACTTCGATAAATATTTTGAACTGGCAAGACCTAAGCTGGAGGAGGCACTGGCAGGCACCGATTTAGACCTGAAAAAAATCGCGGCACTGCTCCAGAAGCGTCTTGAAACCCTCAACGATATCCCCCGTCTGGTGGATTTCTTCAAGGAACTGCCCGATTACAGCACAGAGCTGTATACCCATAAGAAAATGAAAACCAACGATGAAATCGCACTGTCCTCCTTACAGGCGGCTCTGCCTGTTTTGGAGAACCTGTCCGATTGGAATGAAACTGCCATCCATGACAGCCTGATGGCACTGGTCGGTGAGCTGGGCATCAAAAACGGTCAGCTGCTCTGGCCCGTCAGAACAGCCCTCTCCGGTGAGCAGACCTCTCCCGGCGGCGCAATGGAGCTGGCGGATATCCTCGGCAAAGAGGAGGCTCTGCGCAGAATCCGCAAGGGGATTGAGAAATTGAGTAAGTAAATCGATTCCTTTTATGTTCATAAATTATTCAAATATTCTTAAAAAACTCTTTGGTTTTTGTACAAATGGAATTCAAATTTGAATGATATCATAAAGGTGTCAAAAGGAACGGACCACCTTTTGAGAACATAAGTATTATACCCTTCCCCTTTTTAAATGATAAAACGTAAAAGCAAGAAGAGCAAATCGAAAGATTTGCTCTTTTGCTTTACTAGAGCGTTGCAGGAGCAACGCTCTAAGTCAAAATCGGGGATTTTGACTTGTTAGGACAGAAGAATAAACAGCTAGGTTCCGACGGCGAGCCTTGAAACCTTCTGTTTTCCTCGACGGAAGTGAATTCCGTCTGCGGATCCCATTCGGGAAGACGCTTCGTTTCCCGAACCCTTCCGCTGCCTGTAGGTGTTTTTTATGGTTGCGATTAAGGCATCATGTCATCCATGATATCGTCAATCGCCTCCTCTGCCTTCACTACCATCTTTTTCCCTTTTCTGGCAAGCCTCTGATAGGTGCGCTTATCCTTCATCAGGTATCCCATGCCTGCCATTGCCGCCGCGCCGCCAAGCAGCATCCCTGTTGCAAATTTGTTCATAAAATCCCTCCTTTGATGAAATTAGTATGACCGTTTTCGTGATTTTTATTGATTTTCCATGACGGATAACGTATAATCAAACCGATAAGCTGTCAAGACAGCTGTAAAAACAAGTGAAGAGACAAAAAGGAGAAAGAACATGAGCGAGAATCAAAAAGGCTTTGCCGCTTTTCTGGCAAAAAAGGATATCGTTTTTTCAGCAAAGCGATACGGCATTGATGCCTTGGGCGCAATGGCACAGGGCTTGTTTGCATCCCTGCTGATTGGGACAATTTTAAAAACATTAGGGCAGCAGCTTGGCGTTGCCATTCTGGTGGATATCGGTACCTTCGCGCAGGCGGTCACAGGCCCTGCCATGGCAGTTTCCATCGGCTATGCGCTGAAATGCCCCCCGCTGGTGCTGTTTTCATTGATTGCCGTCGGCGGCGCTGCGAATCAGCTGGGCGGTGCAGGCGGTCCTCTGGCTGTTTTCGTTGTCACCATCTTTGCCGCAGAGTTCGGTAAGCTGGTTTCCAAGGAAACAAAGGTCGATATCATTGTGACCCCTTCTGTCACCATCTGCGTCGGCGTGCTGCTTTCCATGTGGTGGGCACCCTCCATCGGTGCGGCGGCAAGTGCAGTCGGCAATGCCATCAAGTGGGCAACGGAGCTGCAGCCCTTCTTCATGGGGATTCTGGTTTCCGTTATCGTCGGCATCGCGCTGACGCTCCCCATCAGCAGTGCGGCAATTTGTGCGGCTCTGGGGCTGACAGGCTTGGCAGGCGGTGCGGCAGTTGCAGGCTGCTGTGCGCAGATGGTCGGCTTTGCCGTTATGAGCTTTAAGGAAAATAAATGGAGCGGTCTTTTGGCGCAGGGAATCGGTACCTCCATGCTGCAAATCGGGAATATCGTCAAAAACCCGCTGATCTGGATTCCGCCTACGCTGGCATCTGCTGTCACAGGCCCTATCGCAACCTGTATTTTCCGCATGAAGATGAATGGGGATGCCGTGGCCTCCGGCATGGGTACCTGCGGTCTGGTCGGACAGATTGGTGTCTATACCGGTTGGATTAACGATATCACCGCCGGCACAAAAGCAGGCATTACCTCTATGGATTGGATCGGTCTGGTTTTGGTTTGCTTCATCCTGCCTGCAGTCCTGACCCTCGTTTTCGCATATCCTATGCGCAAAAAGAACCTCATTAAGGAAAATGACCTGAAACTGGATTTGTAATCCATAAAATAAAAAGAGTGAAATCCTTTTGGATTTCACTCTTTTTTTGTATGTGCTTTTTATCATGGGTTTTTCATAGGCGCACCGCGCCGCTTTTCTCCTTGCCGTTTCCGGCATAGTGGGGAAGGGATTGGAAAGGGAAACTTTGTTGCCCTTTCCTCGGTTGCGGAGGTTTGGAACCCATAACATAAGGTGCGCCCAGATAAGGAAACATGAATTCTGAAATGCTGAAAGCTACGCCTACTGCGTCAGTTCCCCTTGACAGCCTAAGTCAAAGGATGCCTGCGGGAAACTTCCTTGTATCCGCGGTCTTTCAGCTATTTCATTTTCTTCATGTTTTCTTATTGGGACACACCTAACGGGTTCCAAGTTTTTGTTACTTTTTAGCATAAAAAGTAAGGAAGAACACCTTTGTTTCGCCGTGAGAGTTCTAAACTGGCGAATTTCTTATCTTCACAAAGCAAAATTTCGGCACGACTGTGCCCATCCAGTGCGAAGCACTGTTCAGCTTCATTCCCCCAAATCATGAATAAACAACCCACTCCGCAGCTTCGGCTCAAACCATGTCGATTTCGGCGGCATCGTCATATCCTCATCTGCCACATCCATCAGCTCCTCCATGGAGGTAGGGAACATGGAAAACGCCAGTCTCATCTCGCCACTGTCTACTCTGCGCTCCAGCTCACCCAGTCCGCGAATTCCGCCGACAAAATCAATCCGCTTGTCGGTTCTGGGGTCGCCGATGGCAAGCACAGGCTCCAGCAGCTCCTTCTGCAAAATGGAAACATCCAGTCCCAGAACAGGGTCGTCTGTAATAATTTCCTCCTTCGCCGTCATCTTGAACCATTTCCCGTCCAGATACAGCCCAAAGGTGTGCAGTGCTTCGGGGTGGTAAGGGCCTTCGCCTGTGTAAGGCGCAATGTCGAATTTCTTGCGAATTTCCTGCATGAATTCCTCTGTATTGTAGCCGTTTAAATCCTTTACCACGCGGTTGTAATCCATGATATATAAATCCTCTGCCGCAAACAGTACGGACAGATAATAGTTGAATTCCTCCTCACCGGTGTAATCCGGCTTTGCCTCTCTGCGCTTCAGCGCCACCTTCACGGCGGATGCGTTTCTGTGGTGTCCGTCCGCAATGTAGAGATTCTTCACCTGCTTAAAGGATTCCACCAGCATGCCGATTTCCGTATCGCTGTCAATCACCCAAACCGTATGCCCGATGCCGTCCTCGGCAACGAAATCGTAAACAGGCTTTATTGCCGCTGTCCAGCCGTCGATAATCGCCTTTGCGTCCTTGTTTTCCTTGTAGGCAAGGAAAATCGGGCCTGTGTTTGCGTTCAGCGTATCCACGTGGCGGATACGGTCAGCCTCCTTGTCTGCGCGTGTCAGCTCATGCTTTTTAATCGTCCCGTTAATATATTCGTCCACAGACGTACAGCAAACCAGACCCGTCTGGCTTCTGCCGTTCATCGTCATGCGGTAAAGATACAGGTTGGGCAGCAAATCCTGTCCCAGAATCCCGTTGTGAATCATGTTTTCGAGGTTTTCCTTTGCCTTTGCGTAAACCGCAGGGCTGTAAACGTCAATATCCTTCGGCAGGTCCACCTCTGCCTTGTCAACATGCAGGAAGGACCAGGGCTTTCCCTGCACCATTTCTCTTGCTTCTTCGCTGTTCATTACGTCATAGGGCAGGGCTGCTACGTCCTTTGCGTAAGCCTCTGCCGGGCGGATCGCCATAAAGGGTCTGATGGTTGCCATAATTTTCCTCCTTTGGAATTGCTGTTTTCGGTTTCTTAATCCAGAATACGAACCTTCAATACCGTATTGATGGCATACAGGTCTTTGATCATATCATCGATGTTTTCTGGCAGGTTGTCGCATACCACAATGTTATATGCAAGGTCGCCCTTGGAGTTGTTTACTAGCTTGTCGATATTCACGCTGTATTTTGTGAAAACAGCACCCAGCTGCCCAATCATGTTTACAATATTCTGATGGCATACGGTGATGCGGGGCTTGCCGTTATAAGGCACCACGCAGTTGGGGAAGTTTACGGAATTTTTGATATTGCCGTGGGTCAGGTATTCTCTGATTTCCTGTGCCGCCATAATTGCGCAGTTTTCCTCGGATTCCGGTGTGGATGCGCCCAGATGAGGGGTTACGATGATGTTCGCAGGGTCGCCCAGCAGGTCTTCGGAAGGGAAGTCTGTCATGTAGCGCGCGATGATGCCGTCCGCAATGGCTTTTTTCAGTGCCGCATTGTCCACCAGACCGCCACGTGCAAAGTTCAGCAGGCGTGCGCCGGGCTTTGTTGCCGCAAACAGCTTTTCATCAAAGGTATTTCTTGTCTTATCGTTTAGAGGAATGTGCAGCGTAATGTAATCCGCTTTCGCAACCAGCTCCTCCATGGATTCCTCATGCACCACGTTGGGGGATAAGTGCCATGCACTTTCCAGGGAAAGGAAGGGGTCGTAGCCGATAACCTCCATCCCCAGATCCAGTGCCGCATTGGCAACCTGTACGCCAATCGCACCCAGACCGATGACACCCAAGGTCTTGCCCGCAATTTCAGGACCGGTGAATTCCTTCTTGCCTGCCTCTACTGCCTTTTCCACGCTTTCGCAGTTGTCCTTCAGCCCCTGTACCCAAGCTGCCCCTGCAATGATGCGTCTGGAGGATGCAAACAGTCCTGCCAGAACCAGCTCCTTTACGGCGTTTGCATTTGCCCCCGGCGTATTGAATACGGGAACGCCCTTCTGTGTACATTTTTCAATGGGGATGTTGTTTGTGCCTGCGCCTGCACGGGCAACGGCAAGCAGGTTTTCGTTCAGCTCCATCTTGTGCATATCAAAGCTGCGCAGGATGATGCCCTCGGGATTTTCTGCTTTTTCATCAATCACGAAATTCTGTTCGGGCAGCTTTGCCAGCCCTGTTTTTGCAATGTTGTTCAAAGTGCGAATGGTATACATAATGTCTCTCCTTTTTAGATATAAGAAAAGGGTCGTGTGCCACGACCCTTTTGGATTTTACTTATTTTCCATCTCGAATTTCTTCATGAATTCCACTAATTTTTCCACACCTTCAATGGGCATTGCGTTATACATACTTGCGCGCATGCCGCCAACGGTGCGGTGACCTTTCAGGTTTTCAAAGCCATGCTCTTTTGCCTCCTTGATGAATTTTTCATCCAGCTCCTTCGTAGGCAGTACGAAGGGCGCGTTCATCAGGGAACGGTCTTTCTTTACAACAGTGCCGCGGAACAGCTCGGATTGGTCTAAGAAATCATAGAGAATAGCCGCTTTCCGTTCGTTGATTTTCTGCAAGGCAGCAACGCCGCCCTGCCGTTTCACCCAGTCGAATACCAGACCCATGAAGTAAATGCCGTAGGTCGGGGGTGTGTTGTAAAGAGAATTATTTTCTGCGTGAATATCATAACGCAGCATGGTCGGTGTGAAATCCATGGCGTTGCCCAGCAAATCCTCTCTCACGATAACAACCGTTACGCCTGCGGGGCCGAGGTTTTTCTGTGCCCCTGCATACAGAAGACCGAATTTTGTAATATCAATCTCCTGCGAGAGAATGGAAGAGGACATATCGCCCACCAGCGGCACATTGCCTGTATCGGGAAGCTCCGTCCAGCGTGTACCGTAAATGGTGTTGTTCAGTGTGATATAAAAATAATCCGCTTCGGGGTCGAATTTGGAAGGATCCAGTGTGGGGATGTGGTCGAAGGTTGAGTCTGCTGAGGAAGCAACGATGTTCACTTTACCGTAACGCTCTGCCTCTGCCGCCGCCTTCTTCGCCCACTGACCTGTGATCACATAATCCGCCTTGTTGTTTTTGTTCATCAGGTTCATGGGAATCATCGCAAACTGCGTTGAGCCGCCGCCCTGCAAGAACAGGATTTTATAATTATCGGGAATGTGCATCAATTCCTTGAGATCAGCCTTCGCCTTCTCCAGAATATTTTCAAAGGTTTTTGAACGGTGGCTCATCTCCATCACTGACATGCCTGCTGAAGGGTAACAGACCAGTTCGCGCTGTGCCTGTTCCAGAACCTCCAAGGGCAGCATGGAAGGACCTGCTGAGAAGTTGTATACTCTTTTTTCCATAGATAAGCCTCCTAACTTTTAACAATATGGACACATGTCCGCATCAAACGGGCATTGTCGATAGGGAAATTATAGCACTTTCATTTTTCTCGTCAACTGAAAATGGGATTTTTTTTGTCCCACCCTGAAATTTTGGAGAATGAAGCAAAATTTTTTGAAAGAGAAAAGAAAAGTCTGTTAAATTTGACGTAATATTGTCTTTCGTCCGAAAACAGAAATGCACTTTGTCTATTGTATACAATCGCAAACGCGAGAAAAAATAATCAAAAATATTCTATTTAACGAAAATTGTTGATTATCTCGTGCTTTCATGTTATCCTAAAGAGGAAATTTATACGAAACTGAATACAAAAAATATAGAGAAAGAAGGGAGGGAAAATCATCTTGGAAAAACAGGACCGCAGAGTCATCCGCAGTAAAATGCGGATGCGAGAAGCACTCATTTCTCTGATGCAGGAAAAGCTCTTTCCCGAAATCACTGCAAGGGATATTACCGATAGGGCGGATCTCAATCGGGCAACGTTTTATCTTCATTATAATAATGTGTTCGATTTGCTGGAGGAATTGGAAGAAGAAACCGTAAGCGAATTTGCCCGCATGCTGGAGGAACCCCCCATCCTTGAAAACAGCACATGGGAGTCTGTCCTGATTGGAAAAATCTGCGATTATATCGCCGAAAATCAGGATCTCTGCCGCTGTCTGTTCCTCAATCCGCACAGCGATTGCTTTACGGAAAAGCTGACGGAGATTATGAAGCGGAAGGGGCAGGAAATTCGAAAGGAGCGCGGCTTGGAAAGGGACTCCAGACAGACGGATTATATCCGCCATTTTATTTCCTGTGGTGCCATGGGGATGGTAAAGCAGTGGCTTGCGGAGGGGATGCCGCTCTCCAAGGCAGAAATGATGGATTTAACGGAAAAAATCATGCACCCCATTTTTCAATTATTGTTTGTGGCTTAAATTTACGGCTGCAAAAGAAGGCTCTGTCATTATAAAAAATTATCTGAAAAGGAAAGGGAGTAAAAAGATGCAAAACGGAAAGAAGAAGGTGTTGGCACTGCTTCTGGCAGGCTGCTGTGTATTAAGCGCCTGCGGCACAAAAACAGACGATACAAAAACAGCGGAGAAGGGAAATTTTGTCACCGGCACAGTGGAATGTAAAGAGGTTTATGTCCGTGCCAAAATCCCCGGCTATCTGACGGATATTCCCGTCGAGGAAGGGCAGGAGGTTAAGGAGGGTGATTTGCTGTTCTCCACAGACAGACGCGATGTAGAGGTAAAGCAGACACAGGCATCCGCAACCGCAAAGGCAGCCGCAGGGCAGGTCGAGGCGGCGAAAAATGCCGCAGAGGCGGCAGCGGCAGTGGTGGAAAAGGCAAACGCAAATGTGAAGCTGCTGGAAACCGAATATGCAAAATATCAGGAGCTCTACGCCATGGATGCCGTTTCTCAGGATAATATGGATAAGCTGACCACCCAGCTGGAGGCGGCAAGATTGGATGCCGCGGCGGCAGCGGCACAGCAGCAGGCGGCACAGGGGCAGTATGAAGCGGCAACCGGGCAGCTTGCGGCAGCAAAGGGTGTTCTGGATGAAGTCAATCTCAATCTGGGGCAGACCTCTCAGTATGCCCCCTGCAACGGCACCATCACCATGGTTTCCTCCTCTCTTGGGGAGCTCATCGGCACAGGCACCACCATCGTTACCCTCACAGATTACAGCGACCGCTGGGTCATGGCAAATGTGGATGAATACGCAGTCGGCAAGCTGAAGGTCGGTCAGCAGATTCCTCTGACCAGTAAGGCGCACCCCGATACCGTCTTTCATGGCAAAATCGTCAATATCTCTAAAAGCCCTGATTTTGCAACCAAAAAATCCACAAATGAGCTGAATGATCAGGATGTTGTTACATACGAGGTGAAAATCGCCCTTTCCGAGAAGGATGATATCATGCTTTACCCCGGAATGCTGGTGCAGGTAGACCTGGATAAAGCAGGTGAGAAAAAATGATTCTGACATTTTTCAAGGGGCTTCTTCGGGAGCTTTGGCTTCTGGTGAAAGATCCGCGGGGCATCTTTATGTTTCTCGTTGCCCCGCTTCTGATGAATATTGTGGTCTGCGGTGCCTTCCAGAACGGCATTGTCAACCACATTCCTCTGGCGGCGGTGGAAATGTCCTCCTCCGCAAAAACAAGAGAGTTGATTCGCGCCTTCGATGAATCCGACCGTTTTGATGTCACCCTTGTCCTGCAGGATTTGGATGAGGCAAAGCAGAAAATGGAGGAGGGCGAGGTGTATGGCATTATCGTCATCCCTGCCGATTATACCCGTTCCCTCCAGTTGGGACAGCAGGCAGAGGTGCTTGTCGGCATCAATAGTGCGAATAACCTTGTCGGCAACAGTGCGGTTGTTTCCGTCATGCAGGTCGTGAAAACCGTTTCCTCCCAGATTGCGGTCAAAAGCTATGTGGCATCGGGCAGCAGCGTTGCGGAGGGTACGGCGAAGGTCATGCCGATTTCGACGGTGCTTCGCCCGTGGTTTAATCCTCAGTTCAGCTATCTGATGTATCTGGGGCTTGGGCTGACCGGTCTGGTCTATCATCAGCTCTTCCTCTCTGCGGTGGCAGGCTCCTTCGCGGATGAAAAGAAGGAAGGCATCCTTTCGGGCAAATTCCGTAAGCGGGATGCAATCCTCTATTATTTCGATAAAATGCTTTTCTACGGCATTGCAGGCTTTTTCAATCTCCTGCTGAATTATGCCGTGATTATGAAAATTTACAGCTTCCCCATGCGCGGCGCACAGGTGGATTTCCTGCTTTTAAGTGCTTGCTTCGTGTTCTGCCTACTCGGCTTCGGTGCGCTTCTGGGGCTGCTCTGCAAAAATTCCCTGCATGCGATGCAGTGGCTCATGGCGCTGACCTATCCGTTTTTCGTACTGGCAGGCTTTTCCTGGCCGCATACGGAAATGCCGGATTTTCTGGTACGGATTGCAAATTATCTGCCCGTCACCCATTACCTCGGCCCTGTCCGCAGTATTATTCTGATGGGCATCGGCTTTGAGCGCACCTCCCTACAGCAGAATCGGGCTATGCTCTTAACCCTTGGCATAGGTGCATTTGTGTTCAGCCTTGCAGTCTTTGTCTGGCAGCTGTGCCGTGCGGAAAAGAAGCAGAAGGCGGCAGAGAAGAATACACAGACAGAGGGGGTGCAGGCATGAAAAACGCAGTAAAATTATTTCTTCGGGAATGGAAATATCTCCTGAAACGCCCCCGTTCCCTCGTTCTGATGGTGCTTGTGCCGATTTTCGTCACCTGTATCTGCGGCAGTGGCTATGGAAAGGGCTATTTCTCCGATTTGAAAATGGGCGTGGTGGATTACAGCTATACCAAGCAGACCAGAGAGGTGGTCGAAGCCTTCCGCCAGTCCCCGTATTTTGATGTGGTCGGCTATTATAACGATGAGGATGAAATTGCCGAAGCCATGCGTGACGGCGAAATTGTCGGCTGTCTCATCTTCCCTGCGGATTTCACAAGAAAAATGCAGTTGGGTCAGCAGGCAGAGGTGCTTCTCGGCTCCAGTGCCGTCAATATGGGCTATGGCAGTACCATCAACCTCAAGGGTTCTGAGGTTCTGGGGACGGTTTCCACCCAGATTGCTGTCAAAAGCCTTGTGGCAAAGGGTGAAACCGTGGACGATGCCCTTGCGACCATGAACCCCGTCAGCTTCTATACCCGTCAATGGTATAACCCGACGAATAACTTCTCGTATTTTCTGGTGTATGGCTTCGTTGCCGCAACCGTTCAGCAGGTGCTGATTTATTTCGCGGCAATCTCCCTCGTTCGGGAGAAGGAAAGCGGTCATCTGGATGAAATGCAAAGCATTTCCAAAAGTGCCCCCTTGCAGGTGCTTGTGAAATGCTTGGTCTATTTCCTGATTTCCCTCGCGGCGTGGGCGATCTGCTCCGCCATCATCCGTTGGGGCTATGCGATTCCCATGCGGGGAAGCCTTCTGCTCTGGTTTGTCTACAGCAGTCTTTTCCTGCTGTCGATTGTTGCCTTGGGGCAGTTCTTTTCCGCGGTCATGCCAAATCCCATTGTGGCAACCTCTATCTCTCTGGTGTTCACCTCGCCCTCTCTGGTGCTGAGTGGCTACACCTGGCCCACCATTGCGTTGCCTGCGTTCTATCAGAAAATCGGGCAGGTCTTTCCGCTGACGCATTTTGTCATCGGCTATCGCGATGTGGCATTGATGGGCTGTGGCTTTTCCGCAGTAAAAAAGGAGCTGCTCCTTCTCGGCGGCATCATCGTGGTCTGCCTTACGCTGAGCTGTATCATCTGGCAGCTGCGTCTGAACCGCATTGAGAAGAAAAAGCAGGGAATCGTTGCAGAGAAGGAAGAGCCTGTGTCCCTACAGGCATAAGAAAGGAGTGCAGAATATGAAATTCTATCCATATAAAAAAGCATGTGCGCTTCTCGTTACAGGCGCATTGACAACAGGTGCGGCAGTGCCTGCCCTCGCGGCAGAGACCAAAACAGCCGCCCCCGCAACCGCAGAGGAAAGCAAAACAAAAGCCATGACCTTAAAGGAAATTCAGGAGCTGGTTGTGAAAAATAACCGCTTGAAAACCACCCTGACGCTGAATCAGGAAAAGGTCATCGCTGGTCTCAGTGCCATTGATGACGGTCTGAAGGATTTGAAGGATTCGCAGGATAAGGCGGCGCACGCAAGAAGGGATGCAAGCACCTCTGCAAGCCAAGGGAAGGATTTGTTGGGCGGTCTTATTGCGGCAGACCCTACAAATCAGTCAAACCAGATTTTAGCAGGTATCAGCAGTGCGCTTCTCTCCGGTGCAGTCAAAACCGCAAGCGGCATGGAAACCCTCGTGGATAATGTTGCCGATAGACAGCGCGATACGCTGGAGGATCAGCAGACGGAACTGAAAAATACCAAAATGGACTTAAATAAGACCAAGGAGGACTGGGAAAATGAATCCCTTGCCGTCACACAGCTTCTCGTCACCAAAACCGTACAGGTCGAAAAGGGTGTCAGCTTGCTCACGCAGAAGCAGTCCCTTCTGGAACGTGTCTGCAAAATTGAGGAAAAGAAGCAGGAACTTGGCTTTAGCACAGGCACAGATCTTTCCGAGAAAAAGCTGGCCGTTTCCGAGGGCGCGAAGGAGCTGCAAAGTGCCAAGGACGGCTTAACCCTGCTCAAGCGTCAGCTGAATGACCTTATGGGGCGTGAAATTGATGAGGAGCTTATCATCACACCCCCTGAGCTGACACGCACCATCGAAACCGCTCCTGCCTATAGTGAGGAGCTTTTGAAAACTGCCACCGATAAAAATTATAAGCTGAAAACCCTCCGCAGGGATAAGCAGCAGGCGGAAGCGGATTCCAAGAAGAATGACAGATATGACGGACAGCTGAAGGCAAGCAGGGTGGATATGCAGCTTGCGGATGTCTCCACTGAGGAGGAAAAGGTCAATATCGCCAACGATTTAAAGAAGAAGCTGGATGCCATCAATACCGCCGCGGCAGAATATCAGAATAAAAAGGATGCCAACAGCAAGGCAAAAATCGAATGGGAGCAGCAGCAGAAATCCGCAAAGCTGGGGCTTGTTTCCGCAGTCGAATTGCAGGCACTCGAGCTGCAGTATGAGCAGACCGAAATGGAGCTTTCCGCCGCAGCCTATGCCTACGATTTGGCGTGGGAGGAATATAATATGCTCATGAACGGCACCACCCTTGATATCTACGATGTTTATAAATCAAAGCTGAGCTGAAAAAAACAATACGAAGGGAGAAAAGCAGGATGAAGATTATTGATTTGACACAGCTGATTACAGCGTCCATGCCCGTCTATCCGGGTACGGAGCCACCGCATTTGACGGTAGCCAATACTTATGAAACGGTTGGCTTCCGCGAAACATTGCTCTCCTTCTTTTCCCATACAGGCACCCACATGGATGCTCCCTTTCATCTCTTTGGAGATAGAACAAAGCTGAATGAAATGCCTGCGGCGCAGTTTGTCGGCAAGGCGCTTGTCATCCCCTGCATGCAGTATGGTGCAGGCGAGGAAATCGGCATGGAAGCCCTTGCTCCCGTCCGCCGGCTTGCGGATGAGGCAGATTTTCTTCTTTTCCATACCGGTTGGAGCCGGTATTGGGGCAAAGCGGAATATTTCGGGGACTATCCCGTTCCCTCTCAGGAGGTCTGCCGTTATGCGCTGGAAAGCGGCAAAAAGGGGCTTGGCTTCGATACCATCGGCATTGATCCCATCGCAGATGAAGGGCTGACACGCCATCGTCTGCTTTTGTCCCAAAGAGATATCGTGATTATCGAAAACCTCACGAATCTGGATAAAATCGGGGAAGGTCTGTTTCTCTTTGCAGCCTTGCCCTTGAAATATGAAAACGCGGATGGTGCGCCTGTGCGTGCCGTTGCCATGCTAGAGGAAGAATAACGCAAATTTTCCCCCTTCCCTACATATCCTTTAAATAGCAAAGGAGGCGGTAGGATGAAGGGGATTTTTTTGCGAAGGGAATGGGTGAGCCTTGTCTGCTGTTTCTGCATCATTGGGGTCTGCCTCGTGCATACTGCGCTTGGGGAGGAAACCAAAGCCCTTTTTCCCATGATGGGCGTGCGGGTGGTTCTGGATGCAGGGCATGGCGGCTGGGACCCAGGCAAAACAGGCACAGGCGGCGAGAATGAAAAAATACTGAACCTCGCAGTCACAGAAAAGCTGACGGAATATCTCGAGCAGGGCGGTGCGGAGGTCATTCTCACCCGTAATGCGGATACGGCACTGGGCGGCAGTAAGCACGCGGATATGGCAGAGCGGCAGCGTATTGCCAATGAAACAGGCGCGGATATCTTCGTCAGCATTCATCAGAATGCCTTCCCCTCTGCGAAGGCAAAGGGGGCGCAGGTGTTTTATCATAAAAGCAGTGAAAGGGGCAAAATCCTTGCGGAATGTGTGCAGGAAAGCCTGAAAAGCCGCGTGGATGGCAGCAATCGGCGTATGGCAAAGGAAAATAAGGAGTATTATATCCTCCGTACCACCCAAATCCCTGCCGTTATCGTGGAGTGCGGCTTCCTTTCCAACGCCGAGGAGGAGCGTCTGCTCAATGATACCGCCTATCAGGAACGGCTTGCATGGGCGGTTTATTGCGGCATCCTTGACTATTTTGAAAAAATCAGTATCATTTAAAGAAAAGAAGGTGTCGACGAAGTCGACACCTAAGTCGAAATCAGGATTTCGACTTGTTAAAACAGAAGAATAAACAGATGAGTTCCATCGGCTGGAGCCTTGAAACTCACTGTTTTCCTCGCCGGAAGTAAATTCCGACTGCGGATTCCGGTCGGGAAACGCTTCGTTTCCCAAACCTTTCCGCGGTATCAGAAGGATTTTGTTTATGGGGGGAATAACTTCTGCATCGGAAAAAGAAAGGATGTATCTATGGAACATACATTTGAAGCATTGGGACTGCGTGCAGCTCTGGTCACCGCGTTGGCAGAGCAGGGCATCACAACCCCAACGGAAATCCAACAGAAAATGATTCCCGAAATTTTATCCGGCAAGGATGTCATCGGTCGTTCCGAAACAGGCTCCGGCAAGACCTTGGCATATCTTTTGCCCATTTTTGAAAAGCTGGATATGAATATCCGCGGCACGCAGGCGATTATTCTCACCCCCACCCATGAGCTGGCGGCGCAGGTCTATCATCAGGCGGAGCTTTTGCAGGAAAATGCGGGCATCGCGGCAGGCTGTGTCCTTCTCATCGGTGCGGCAGGCATCGGCAGACAGCTGGAAAAGCTGAAAGCAAAGCCGCGTATCGTGGTCGGCTCTGTCGGGCGTATTCTGGATTTGATTCGTAAGAAAAAAATACAGGCACATCTCGTCAGAACCATCGTTCTGGATGAGGGCGACCGCCTTATGGATGACGGCAACGTGGAGGATGTTGCCGCTGTCATCAAAACAACCCTGAAGGAGCGGCAGATTGTTCTGCTTTCCGCCTCTGTCAGCAGCGAAGCCAAGGCAAAAGCCGCAGCCATGATGAAGGCAGATGCGGTTGATTTGGAAGCCAAAAGCGGCGGCATTGTCCCCAAGGGCATCCATCATTATTATATCCTCTCCGCGCACAGAGAAAAATTCGCCAATCTCCGTAAAATTCTCGCAGGCGAAAAGCCGGAGAAGTGCATGGTTTTCCTCAATAACCCCGAAAATATCGAGGTCACGGTCGATAAGCTGAATTATCACGGCATCAAGGCGGCAGGCATCTATGGGCAGGCAAGCAAGCAGGAGCGCAAAAACGCCATGGATGGCTTCCGTGAAGGGCGTATCCATGTCCTCGTTGCCTCCGATATCGGCTCCCGCGGTCTGGATATCGAGGGTGTTACGCATATCATCAACTTAGATGTCCCCGAAGAACCCACGCATTATCTCCATCGTGCAGGCCGCTGTGGCAGAAAGGGCATGGAAGGCACTGCCATCACCATTGTCACCCCCTATGAACGCAAGTGGATTCACCGCTACGAAAAAACATGGGGTCTGCAATTTGAGCAGAAGGAAATGTCCTTCGGCAAGCTGGTCGATAGCCAAAAAACAAAAAAAGACATCATCAAGCCGATGAAAGCGAAAAAGCCTGTCATTGAGGATAAATGGGTAGAGGGTGACGGCTGGGGCGGATTTGACGATTTAGAGGATTTCGGTGAATTTGTCATTGAAACCGGCGGCGCACCAAAAAAATCCAAAAAGAAAAAAGCGAAGGAACAGCCTTTCTCTATGGCAAAAACGCCCAAAAAGCAGGGCAAAAAGGGCAAAAAAACAAAGCAGGCGGACGATAGTCTGGGCTTCTTTGCCAGAAAAGCGAAAAAACTTGCGGAAAAAGAGGCAAACCGTCAAAAAAGTCAAAAAAAGTAATTGTCCAAAACGCGATTTTCGGTTATCATATATACAATCAATACTTCCGTGCTTCAACGGAAAATCATAACTTTTAAGGAGGATTCAAGAATGAGCGATACTTGCGGATGTGGCTGCGGTCACGATCATGACGATCATGTACACGAAGAAATGGAAATGGAAACTTTAACCCTCACTCTGGATGATGATACAGAAATGGAATGTGGCATCCTTGGTGTGTTTGCGGTGGATGGCATTGCCGATAAGGAATATATCGCATTGCTGCCCCTGGAAGATGAAACCGTTCTCCTGTATGAATATAAGGAAAACGAGGACGGCATCGAGCTTCTCAATATCGAAAGCGATGACGATTTTGAAAAGGTATCCAATACATTCTATGATCTGTTCGATGACGAAGACGAATAATAGAAATGCAAGGGAACAGGGATAGAACACTATCCCTGTTTTTTGTGTTTTATAGTTGGAAAAGATTGGAGAGAAGAGCATGAAAGGAAAAAGAATAGCGGCATTTGCTCTGGCGTTGGTGCTTGGCGCTTCGGCGGCACAGCCTGCCCTTGCGGCAGATTGGCAGAGCAAAAATCCTCTGATTGCCCATGCCTTGGGGGAGGCAGACGGCAAAATCGAAACCAATTCCAAAGAAGCCTTCCTGACCTCTTGGCAGAATGGCTTCCGCGCCGTAGAGGCGGATTTTACCTATACCTCAGACGGTACCCTCGTCGTGCGGCACGATTTTGAAAAGGACGGCTCCTATTATCGTCTGGAAATCAAGCCGAGCGGCTCTCTGGTGATGGATACCAAAACCTTCACCTCGACCCCTGCGGTCTATGAGCAGACCCCCATGACAGCGGTGGATTTGCTCTATCTCATGCAGGAATACCCCGATATGTACCTCATAACGGATACCAAAACCACCGATAAGGCGCAGGTGCAGCGGCAGTTCCGCGATCTGGTGAATATCGCCAATAATATCGGCTCGCCCGAAATTCTGAGCCGCATCATTCCGCAGCTGTACAATAAAGAAATGCTCAGCTGGATCAAGGAAATCTATCCCTTTGAAAACTGGATTTTCACCCTGTATCTTTATGCAAATCCCAATTATGGCGATATCGCGAATTTCTGTGCCGCAAATGGCATTGATACCGTCACCCTGCATATCGACCGTGCAAAGAAGGAAAATATCTCCAAGCTGAAGGCAAAGGGGCTCAAGGTCTATGCCCATACTGTCAATCGCTACCGCATCTTTGAGGATGCTCTTGCCGCAGGCGTGGACGGCATTTATACCGACCGCATCAAACCCTATGAGCTTTCCTGGGTTGGGCTTACGAATAGTATACAGACCACAGAGCAAACCGTCACCGTAAAAGGGAAAGAAGCGAAGCTGACCACCCTCGCAATCTTCGGCATGCCCTATGCCCCTCTGCGGCAGATGGCACAGCTTGGCAAAAGGTTTTCCGCTGAATATAAAAAGGAAGCAGGCACGCTCAATCTCACCGTCGGCAAAACCCTTACCACCATGGGAAATGAAATGCTCATGGATCACAGCGGACACCTTGTCACCAAAAAAGCCGATTTCAAGCTTCTCATCGGCGGCAAGGAAAGCGGCATCCAATGCTTCTATGTGGATGGCGAGGTTTATGCCCCCGTGGAGCAGATTCTCGCGCTGCTGCAGTAAAATCTAAAATCCCCTTGGCTCAGGCGTTCGTGCCTGAGCTGTTTTTTTGCAGAAATCACATCTTAAAGGAATCTTAATTGTTTTTTGTCGAAAACTCCTTTAAAATAAAGAAAATTGCTTGTAACACAACAAAAAGGAGGGGCATACCTTGCGCGAAAACAGAGAGACACACACATCGAAGCGAAAAAAACGCCCAACGGCGAAAAAATATGCGAAGCAGAGCATGACAAGGGAGAAGCACAGAAAGCACCTGAAACGCCTGTATCTCAAGACCCTTCTGATTACTCTGGCTGTCTGTCTTGCGCTGCTTGGCGCGGCTTATGGTGTATTTTTATACATGATTGGCGGCTTGGATCGTACCGAGGTGGATGAGGATAAGCTTTCCGTCAATGAAAGCGTGAATGAAAAGGTCATCAATATTGCCCTTTACGGCATTGATTCCCGCAATCACGATTATAACGGTCGCTCCGATGTTGTCATGGTTGCCTCCGTCAATACCAAAACAGGGCAGGTTAAGCTGGTCTCCATCGCAAGAGATACCTATGTTGCCATCCCCGGCTACAATAACACCCGCATCAACCATGCCTTTTCCTATGGCGGGCCTGAGCTTGCCATCCGCACCCTCAATGAAAATTTCGGCTTGGATGTAACCGATTATGTCGCCGTCAATTTCGATTCCCTCGCAGAGGTGATTGATGCCATGGGCGGTGTCGAGGTGGATGTCACCGAAGCGGAGCGTCGGCAGATTAACGCCTATCTTCTGTCGGGCGAGCCCCTTTACGAAACAGGCTATATCACCCTGAACGGGCCGCAGGCGGTCAGCTATTCCCGTATCCGCAAGATTGATAATGATGATATGCGTACCTCCCGCCAGAGAGAGGTTCTTGCGTCCCTCTTTGAAAAGGCGAAGGAGATTAACCCTCTGGAATACCCCTCCTATGTGCGGAAGTTCGCCCCCATGGTGCAGACCTCCCTCAGCAATGATGAGCTTCTGAAATTGGCCTCCGTCGGTCTGAAGGGCAGCTCTCTTACGCTGGATCAGGCGGCGTTCCCCAATGAATATATCCACGCCGAAGGGCAGACGATTGGCGGCGCATGGTATTATATCTATGACCTTGCGCAGGCAAAGGATATGCTCCATAAGTATCTGTATGAGGATATTCCCTTTGCACAATATGCTTCCTCCGAGGACGAAGAAAAAGATTAAAAAAATTTAAAAAAAGAGTTGACAAATATTTTTTACGGGGTATAATGGGGTACAAGTTCAAAAAGCAAAGGCAATGAAAAGAAGAGTACAGCCTGAAAGATTTTACAGAGAACCTCCGGTAGCTGCGAAGGAGGAAATGCGGAAGGGTTGGAAGATGGTCTTGGAGCCGCGCACCGAGAGGGTTTCCCTTTAGGCTGCGACGGGAGCGCCCGTGACAGCGCCGGAGTATCGGCAAATGCCCGTACTTGATAAGGCAGTAATCGTGAGGTTGCTGTGAATTAGGGTGGTAACACGAAGCATATTATGCTCTCGTCCCTTTGACTGAGTGGTCAAAAGGGATGAGAGCTTTTTATTTTGCGTATAAAGAAAAGGTGGTTTGGGAAATGTCTGAAAAAGAAACGATGATTCGCTTAGAGGGTATCAAAAAGCGGTTCCGCACCAAGGCGGGCGAGCTGGAGGTGCTCCATGGCGTAAGTGTAGATATTAAAAAGGGAGAGGTGTTCGGCATCATCGGGCTGAGCGGTGCCGGCAAAAGCACGCTGGTTCGCTGCATCAACCTTCTGGAACGCCCCACAGCCGGTAAGGTATGGCTCGATGGCGTAGAGCTGACCGCCCTTGGCGATAAGGAATTGAGAGAGCAGCGCAGACACATGGGTATGATTTTCCAACAGTTCCATCTGCTGATGCAGAGAACGGCACTGGATAATGTCTGCTTCCCGATGGAAATTTCCGGTGTGCCGAAGGCAAAGGCAAAGGAAAGAGCCAAGGAGCTTCTGGAGCTGGTTGGTCTGGCAGATAGAATGGAATCCTATCCGGCGCAGCTTTCCGGTGGGCAGAAGCAGAGAGTTGCCATTGCAAGAGCCTTGGCAACCGAGCCGAAGGTGCTGCTTTGTGATGAAGCCACCTCCGCACTGGACCCCAATACAACCGCAGGTGTTCTTTCCTTGTTAAAGGATATCAACACCAGATTGGGCATTACCATCGTGGTTATCACCCATGAAATGAGCGTCATTCAGGAAATCTGTGATAGAGTTGCCATCATTGATGGCGGTCTGATTGCCGAGGAGGGCGGCGTGGAGGAAATCTTCCGTGCCCCCAAAACAAAAATCGGGCAGGAGCTGGTTATGCACGAGGGTACAAACCGAGAGGCATATACAGGCAAGCTGCCGTATTCCTATCGTCTGGTATTCAAGGGCGGCAGTGAAAATGAGCCTGTTCTGGGGCAGATGATGATTGAGCTGAAGAATGTCGTAAATATTCTGGCGGCAAATACAAGAACGATTGAAAATCAAGCCTTTGGTCAGATGCTGGTGCAGTTCCCCGAGGAAAAGGAAATTCGTCAGAAAATGATTCAATATCTCACAGACAGAGGCGTAGAAGTAGAGGAGGTAGAATATGTTTAAGGAAGGTATGCTTGCTCTGGTCGGGCAAGGCTTTATAGAAACCATTTATATGACAGTCATCTCTACAGCTCTGGCGTATATCATCGGCTTGCCGTTGGGCTTGGTTCTGGTTGTGACCGATAAGGATGGAATTCATCCGATTCCCTGGCTGAACAGCCTTCTGGGAATGATTATCAACTTCTTCCGTTCCATTCCCTTCCTGATTCTCCTGATTGCGCTGATGCCCTTCACAAAAATGGTGGTCGGCACAGTAATCGGCTCCAAGGCGGCGATTGTCGGTCTTTGGATTGCAGCCGCACCCTTCATCGCAAGAATGGTAGAATCCTCTTTGAAGGAAGTGGAAATCGGCGTTGTTGAGGCGGCACAGTCCATGGGTGCCTCCCCGTTTCAGATTATGACAAAGGTACTTCTGCCCGAGGCAAAGCCCTCCCTCTTGGTCGGTGCGGCAATCAGCATTACCACCATTTTGGGCTATTCCGCAATGGCAGGTATCGTCGGCGCAGGCGGCTTGGGTGCCATTGCCATCAACTATGGCTATTATAGAAAGCAGTCCGATATCATGTATGTCATGGTAATCCTCATGGCAATCATCGTATTGGTATTTCAGGAGCTTGGCATGCGTATTTCCAAGCACACAGACAGAAGACTGTAAGCCTGTTTTTTAGGCTTCACATAAAAAACCAAAAGCAAAAGAATATTTTTTTTAAAACAAGGAGGAAACGTACTATGAAGAAATTTTTTGCAATTTTATTGGCAGGTGTGCTGACTGTTGGTCTGGCAGCTTGCGGTGGCTCTGATGACGCAGCAACAAACGATGACAGCAACAAAGAGGAAATCACACTGAAAATCGGTGCTTCTCCCACACCCCATGCTGAAATCCTGAATGCAGCAAAGGATGAACTGGCAGAGAAAGGCATCAAGCTGGATATCGTTGAATTTACAGATTATGTACAGCCTAACCTGGCAACAGAATCCGGTGATCTGGATGCAAACTACTTCCAGCACACCCCTTATCTGGAACAGTTCAATAAGGAACAGGGCACGCATCTGGTAGCAGTTGGCAAGGTTCATTTTGAACCCATGAGCATCTATGCCGGCACTGTAAAGGATCTGAAGGATATCCCCGCCGGCACAAAGGTTGGTATCCCCAATGACGCTACAAACGGCGGTCGTGCGCTGCTGCTTCTGGAAGCAAATGGTCTGATTAAGCTGAATCCCGATGCAGGCGTAACCGCAACAAAGCTGGATATCACAGAAAACCCCTATAATCTGGAAATCGTTGAAATGGAAGCTGCACAGCTGCCTCTGTCCCTGAGCGATCTGGGCTTCGCAGCAATCAATGCAAACTATGCGCTGCAGAATAAGCTGACACAGGATGACGCTCTGGCAACAGAGGATGCAGAATCCGTAGCAGCTAAGACATACGGCAACGTAGTTGTAGTAAAAGAAGGCAACGAAAATCTGCCCGGCATTGCTGAACTGATGGAAGTTCTGCATGGTCAGACAGTGGTTGATTTCATCAATAACACCTACGGCGGCGCAGTAGCACCCCTGCAGTAAGCAATCAAAAGGTATTTAAGAAAATCGAATCAATAAAAAACAGACGAATTTGCGAAAGCGGTTCGTCTGTTTTTTTGCTGCAAAAATAAAAATTCTACCAAAAATGAGACTTTTTTGCAATAAAATCAAAAGATGAAAACATTTTTCAACAAGTGTATTTTTGGAAGAATCTGCCTTGACAAGCGAATATTACAGATGATAAACTGCTGAAAGTTAGATACAACTAACAGTGGAATGATTCTTTAAAAACAATCATTTTCAACCTTACAGACACAAAAAAGATAATAGGGAAGGGAAACGAAAGGAGAATTTTATGAAGAACAAAGGAATG
This sequence comes from Clostridium sp. MCC345, assembly GCF_018785345.1. Taxonomy (NCBI): domain Bacteria; kingdom Bacillati; phylum Bacillota; class Clostridia; order Eubacteriales; family Clostridiaceae; genus Clostridium; species Clostridium sp. MCC345. The sequence goes on along the minus strand of NZ_WQPP01000064.1, from coordinate 229,339 downwards.
TACCGATTGCTGTCGGGCGTACTTTGCACATCTGTACTGTTGAGCAGTCAGGCTTATGCTGCCGCATCTGCGGATTACTCTGATTTTCCGCAGAATTGGTCCAAGGACGCAATGGAATTTGCTGTTAAGAATAATTTTATCACAGGAGTAAGCGAGGATAAAATCGCGCCGAAGGCTGCCTTAACACGCGCACAGCTGGCGGCAATCCTCTCTCGCGCGATGAAAACAGGCGCAGGCGATGTCAGCGTGCTGGATAACTTCACCGACGCGGATAAAAACGCATGGTATGCCGGCTCCATGGCAAAGGCAGTCGAGCTGAATATCCTCTATGGCGATGGAGATTCCATCTACCCCGATCGCCCCGTAACCAGACAGGAGCTGTTTGCCATTCTGGTCAGAGCCTTTTCCGTAACAGGCGGCGATGAAAGCACACTTGCATCCTATAACGATGCAGGCAGCATCAGTAGCTGGGCAAAGGCGGCAATCTCCGCAATGATTGCACAGGGCTATGCGTCAGGCTATGAGGATAAAACTCTTCGCCCCGCACAGCAGGTAACAAGAGAAGAATTTGCACAGATGCTGTATCGTATGCAGGAATTTTATGGCTCCTCCGCTGCTGCTGATGATAAAGCAGAGAATAAAGAAGAAGCCAAAGCCGATGAAGCCACCAAAACCAATACTAAGAAAACATCCGGCGGCGGCGGTTCCTCCTCCGGCGGCGGCTCCCATAGCGGCGGCGGCTCCAATAGCGGCAGCACAGCAACCGCAGAGGCTATCGTGGATGCAGAAAAAGCAGTGGTAGAAAGCACCGATATGGGTACGTGGCTGCCTCTGGCATTCAAGGATGGCTATAGCATAGAAAAAGTAACTTCCGTAACGGTTGACGGCATAGATGTAACAGCGAAACTGTCCAAGGTGACCACAGACGGCACAATCGCAAAGCTGCCTCTGGTAAGGACACCCAAGCAGGTTGTTATCAAGAGCGGTGATAAAACACAGACCATCAATCTGAACGGCAGCGGTGCGGCATCCGTTTATGCAGGCACACAGTATCTGCCTAAGTATGTATGGGCGCATGGTGCTGTTGCAGCATGGGATTATTATCTGACAAACTACGATAAGGACGGCAATGTTCGTATCAATCCCACAAGAACAACCTTTAATCTGACAGAAGAAGCAAACGCACATCCCTATTACTCCCCCGATGCGGAAGTAAAGGATGGCGAAACTTTTGGTGAGGTTGTAGGCAATGTAACCATTATGTTCAACTTCAATACCGATGAAGAAAAAGCATGGTTCAACGGCATTAACAAGCTGGAGCTGGTAGAGTATAACGAAAACAAGAACACAATCAACTCCAATCTGACCTATACATCGGCAGGGGATGTTGCCCACTATAACAATAAGGTCGGCGAACTGACCATTCCTATCGGACAGAGCAATTTCCGCAACAACGGACGCTATTATGTGCGTGTGAAATCCAATGGCGGCGATAAGGCATCCGTATTGGTTCCCATCCATGTGGTAAATGAAAAAGCACCTACACTCCTTCTGAGAGAAACCGCAGTTTCCGGCAGAAACCTGCATTTCGATGTAAAGGATATGACGTATGCAATCACAACTCCCATCGAAAGCGTAACACTGACAGATCCGAAGGGGGATACAAAGGAACTGCGTTATATCAACGATTATTTCCTTTTCGGCGATTTGTTCGTTCTGTATAACGATGTGAACGCAGAAGAAGGCGTGAATAACCTGCCTTATAACGGCAATTATACCATCACAATCCGCAGCAACGGCTTTAAGGAATTCAGCAAGAGCTTCAACGTAACAGGCGGTAAGGATGTATCCTCCAAGCAGGCAGCTGTAGTTTATCAGTCCGCAGCGTATGACGTAATGACACACGCTACAGGCAGCGGCAGCGGCGGTGGTTCTTCCGACAGCAGCGGCGGCTATAAGGTTTCCGCAGACCTGTTGTTCGATAGCGACCTGCTGGCAAATGCACTGCTGTTGGAAGAAATGGGCGTAACCTGCGCGGCAGCAACAAAGGTAGTAGATAACTGGTACAATGTAATCTGCGACGCGGTATTCAATCAGGGCGATACAACTTATAACACCCATACAGGCTATCTGAATGCAGTCAATGATGCAAAGGTAGCAGGTGCCGAATGGCTTGGCTACGCAGAATATATTGCGGCAGGCAATGTGAAAACAACCCCGAACAGACCTTCCGCAGTAAAAGAGGTTCTGGAAGATGGTCTGCTGGGTGATATTCAGCATAGCAATACCTATGGCAGATTGGAAGCACCCAAGGCTACAGTAGGCGAGACAAAGGAAAATCAGGATGTTGAAATTACCTTTGAAAATGCAGATGCTTACATGGGCAAGATTACAAAGCTGTATCTGAATGATAACTGGCAGGAACTGAGCGCAGATGCTTATACCATCGAAGGCAATAAGATTACAATCAAAGCAGACGCACTGAAAATCGGCGAAAATAAAATCACAGTAGATGCAACAGGCTACCTCAGCAATGTTGTTACCATTGATTATGCGAAGGAAACAGAAAAAGAACTGTCCCTTTCTGTAGCAACACCTATCAGCGAAGGGCAGGATGTTGTCATCACAGTAACAAATTCCGAAGGGGATTTTCTGAAAAACCTCAGCGGCGTTGTGCTGAAAAACAGCGACGGCACGGAAAAAACAGTATATCATCAGGGCTATGAAGGCAGCAATGCTGTTTACTATGTAGTAAGCGAAGATGGCAAAACCATCACACTGAAAAACGTAGAACCCGGTATCTATACCGTTTCCGTATCTGCAAACCACTATGAAACACTGACAACAGAAGAATTTACAGTAGAGAGAACAACACCTCTGAAAACAGCACCTTCCGTTGCAAAGCATGAAAAGAAAGACAAGGATGGTTTACTGGAAAGCACTGATTATTACCGTCTGACCTTCAGCGGTCTGGAGGGTAAGGACTTGGATACATATCTGGGCGCAATCAAAAAGGTAACCGTTGGCACGAAAGCATACACAGAAGCAACAAGCATTTACTTCCAGAATGATAACTATCGTACAAAGATTGCAGATTCCACCTATGGCGGTTATAAGGATGCTTTGGATTTGGCTGTAAACGGCATTGATGCAGAAAAGGGTACTCTGATTACTGTAGAGGCGAAGGGTTACAAAACAATGACCTATACACTGAAAGGTGATAGCGCAACTACCGACCCTACACCTAATCCCGGCGAAGATACTAAGCTGGATGCACCTGCATATACGATTGCTGAAAAGACCGAATACGGTGCAACGGGTAGTTATCCTTACTACAAAGTTACCTTCACAGGGGGTAATACAAGAGAATATGTGAAGAATATTACATCTGTAATGGTTCAGGGGACAGAGTACAGCCTTGTTTCTGGCACTGAGGTTGGAGAAAAGAGCACCTCTTATGTGAAGGAAACAGGCTTTGAAGATGATCTGAAACTGGGCACAGGCAGCTTTGTTGCAAATGGCAAAACAACAGTAACCATCAAAGCAACAGGCTATAAGGATCTGGTAATCAACTATGGTACCGATGCAACACCCACAGAACCCACAACAAAACCAGCACCCACAGGTAAGATTGAGCATAAGGAGGCAGATAATTATTATCAAGTTTCCTTTAATGGCAATGATGTATCTGATTATCTGAATGCAATCACTTCTGTAAAGGTTGGGAATACTGACTACACAGCAACGGAAGACTCTACGCCGACAGGCAAGCAGTATTCTCTTGGTATCATATTGCCGAGCCTGAAATTAGGCGCAGAAGGCTTTACAGGCAGTGGTAATATTACAGTTACTATTACTGCAACAGGTTATAAAGAAAATGTAGTAACATATACTATGCCCAACAGCGGCAATAGTGGCGGCGGCACAACTGCCCCTGGTACCCCCGAAACACCCGATAACGGCGGCATTACGGTAAAAGAATGCAAACTGAAACAAGATTGGAATGGCAAATTCTATGAAATGCGTTTTAATGGTTTCGATAATGAAAATGATTTAGCTTCTTTCGTCGATAGCATTACAGAAGTGCAGGTTGGCAATGATAAGAAGTTTACAAAGGCTACTTTCAGTTTTTCCTTTAGTGAGACTGAATTTGGTACTGTAACAGAAAATTATAGCGTTGGTATCAAATTCTACGAAAGCAGCCTTGCAGATGTAGAGGATGGTACTACAATTACGATTAAGGGTAAAGTTAATGGTAAAGATGTAACGATTACATATTCTCTGGTAAAAGAATAAAAACCCTAAACAAAAAAAGTGATTTTCCGTTTGGAAAATCACTTTTTTCTGTGTCCGCAGGGGTGTCCACAGGGGTGTCCACACCCTGTCTTTTTGGTGTCCATAGGGTGTCCAGTCCTGTCCACTTTGTCCGGTAAAGTCCGCCGTTTTTATTGCTTTCCGGTCGAGCCGAGTCCGCCGCGATCCTCGTTCCCAAGGTCGTCTGTTTCCTCAAATGTCAGCGTCGGCTGATGCGCAAATATGCGGAACTGGCAGATTCTGTCATTCACCTCAATCACCGTATCCCGGAGCGCAAATGCCGGCATGAACCACTGGTCATTGTTGCCGCAGTAGCTCTCATCCACGATGCCGCAGTGGTTCGTCTGGATGATGCCGAAGTTCTTGAAGGTCGAGCTGCGCGGCACAATATGCGCCTCAAACCCCTGTGGCAGCTGCATGGCAACCCCCAGCGGAATCAGCTGAAATTCGCCCTTTTTCAGCTCTACACGCTCTGCCGCACGCAGGTCAATCCAGTCGGATTTCCCGTCAATGTAGCGCAGTCTTTCGATTTTATCGCTCAGATATTTAATCTTGATTTTTTCCATATCTCGTTCCTCTCTCATTCTGCATGGTATAGGTAAAGGGAGCTGCTTTGCAGGGATTTCTGCACATCAATGATGCGCTGATTGAAGCTTCCCTTCCAGTGCAGCTTGGTATCCTTCAAATCTGCGATGAATTTTCCATCCACCAGCACATCAATGTATTGCATCAGCGGCAGTGCGCTGATTTCCTCCCAGCGGTAGCCTGTATACAGCCAGATATTCTTCTCCGGGTATTCCAGCTTGACCTTCCTCGCCAGCCGTTCGATTTCCTCCCGATTGCCCGTATAAAGCGGATCGCCGCCGCTGAAGGTAATGCCGCTGATATAGTCGCGGGAGAGCAGGGAGAACAGCTCCTCCTCTGCCGCTACATCAAAGACAAGCCCTCCCTCAGGGTTCCATGTGACGGCGTTATGACAACCCTCGCAGTGGTGCGAACAGCCGCTCACCCAAAGCACCACACGCAGCCCTTCGCCGTTGAGCATATCGTCCTTTGTAATATTATGATACCGCATTACATACTCTTCCTTTCTGCGATTTCAGCCATTTTTGCGTCATTCAGACGGGTATCCCCCTTCACACGGGAGTAGGAAAGATAGCCGTTCATGCGCTCGATTTTTGTAAGATTTTTGCTGCCGCATTTCGGGCAAATGTCCATTTCCAGCTCCTGATGCCCGCAGTCATCGCAATAGGCAAGGGAAAGATTGACCCCCTCATAAAAGCCTAATTTCATGGCACGGCGCACAAGGGTGCGGATGGCATCCAGATTATAATCAATCGGGTATTTTACATATTGAATTTTGCCGCCGTTGGATAAATCCCAGAAGCGCTTTTCCAGATCCTGCTTTTCAATCGGGGTGATATCCTCGGTCACATGGCAGTGGAAGCTGTTGGAGACGTAGGGACGGTCGGAAACATGCTCAATCACGCCGTATTTCTTGCGGAACTGCGTAATCTGCAAGCCGCAGAGGCTTTCCGCAGGCGTGCCGTAGATGGCGTAAAGATTGCCGTCCGCCTTCTTGTATTCCGCAATTTTATCATTGATATGCTGTAGGGTATCAATCGCAAACTGCCCGTCCTCAACCAGAGATTTGCCGTTGTAGAGCTCCTGCAATTCATTCAGCGCCGTAATGCCGAAGGACGCTGTCGCCGTTTTTAAGAGCGGCTTAATCTTTTCATGGAATTTCAGGTGACCGCCGTAAAAACCGCCCTCACAATACGCCAGAGGATTTGTAGAGGCACGCATTTCGCCGAGGTAGGCATAGGTACGGATATGCAGCTGACGAATCAGCTCCAGATAGTAATCCAGAACCTCGAAGAAGGGTCTGCTTTCCTGCTTTGCCTTGGCATAAATCATAGGCAGATGCAGGCTGACCGCGCCGATATTGAACCGCCCGACGAACACAGGCTTGTCCTCTGCATCGGCAGGCTCCATGCCGCCCCGTTCAAACCAGGGGGAGAGGAAGGCTCTGCAGCCCATGGGGCTGATGATGGCACCGTATTTCTTGTAAATCTCCGCTACATAGCCCTCACCTGTCAGAGAAAGCCAATCGGGGTACATGCTCTTGGAGGAGCAGAGAATCCCTGCCTCAAAGACATCCTCCAATTCCTTTCCTGCGCCATGCAGGTTTTCGTCATAGAGGAACACCAGCTTCGGGAAAAGAACAGGCTTTTTGCAGTTCTTTTTGCCCTGCCCTTTTCTGCGGACATTCAGCATAGTGATGGATGCGATTTTCGCAAATTTGCCTGTGCCTGTGCCGAAGGTCATTGTGATGAAGGGGTAATCGCCGCGGCTGGACGCAACGGTATTGAATTTATATTCCCAGCCCTGAAAGCCCTGATCGAAATCCTTCTGGATATCCTTCATGGCTTCTCTGTCTGCGATGCGCGCGGTCAGACCCATATCGATATAGCGGCGGTAATATTTTTCGTAGCTTTTCTCCGCAAATGGATCAAGGAGCAAATCCACGGAGGGCACAGTAAAGCCGCCGTATTGCTGGCTCGCCGCGGAAAGCACGATATCCCCGATGACATCGAAGGCAACCTCCAGTGTTTTCGGCTCGTTATACCAGAGATTCCCCATCTCAAAGCCGCCTGTCAGCACATCCTTCACGTTAAACAGGCAGCAGTTCATGGTGTCCCTTCTGGCAGACATATCGTGGATATAGATATACCCATCCCGACATGCCTGCAGTTCCTCGGTTGTCATAAAGAATTTTTGATAAAGCTCCTTATTCAGCTGATTATAAATCAGAGAACGCTTGGTGGAAACAAGGGCACTGTCGGAGTTGCTGTTTTCCTTGTCCCCGATATACATGATGGATTGGCTTTTTTTATAGACCTCATCCAGCATTTTGACAAAATCCTGCTTATAATTGCGGTAGTCTCGATAGCTTTTCGCAACTTCGGGCTTGACCTGCTCGAGGGCGGCTTCGACGATATTGTGCATTTCTGCGATGGGGATGCCCTCACGCCCCAGAGAGCGCGCCTTTTCCTCCACGAAGGAGCAGATGAAATCCAGCTCCTCCTGTGTGAATTTTACCATGGCACGATAAGCGGATTTATTAACTGCAACCACGACCTTCTGCACATTCCATGCCTCGTGGGTATTATCCTTTTTGATGACATACATAAGCCTTCCTCCTTTTTCGGCAAGAAATAAAATTTTTGAGTATATCGAATACTATACTATATCTGGTGGTTAAAGTCAATATATACGGCATATTTTAACAAGATATAGTTATTCTGCCTCATCGGAGAGCCTTGCCTGTCTGACCGCATGATGCCAGCCTGCCAGCTTTTCCTTGATTTTTTCACTTTCTGCCGCAGGGGAGAAGGCGGCGGAAACCTGCCAGTTGCGGCGGATTTCCGATAAATCTGCCCAATAGCCGACGGCAAGCCCTGCCAGATATGCCGCGCCGAGGGCAGTGGTTTCCAGTGTGGAGGGGCGCAGAACGGGTACGCCTGTGATATCGGACTGGAATTGCAGCAGGAAGGAATTTGCCGCCGCACCGCCGTCCACACGCAGCTCTGCGAGGGGAATGCCTGCATCCTGCTCCATAGCGTGGAGGACATCATAGGTTTGGTATGCCATGGACTCGACTGCCGCGCGCGCGATATGACAGCGGTTTGCGCCGCGGGTCAGCCCTGTTAGGCAGCCACGCGCGTAGGGGTCCCAATAGGGCGCACCCAAGCCCACAAAGGCAGGCACGAGATAGACACCGCAGGTATCGGGAACCTCTCTGCAAAGTCCTTCTGTTTCCCCGGCGGAGGAAATCAGCCCCAATTCATCGCGCAGCCATTGGATTGCCGCGCCTGCAACGAAAATAGAGCCCTCCAGTGCGTAGGTGATTTTGCCACCTAGACCCCATGCAATCGTGGTGACTAAGCCATTTTGCGAAAAAACGGGCTTGTCTCCTGTGTTCATCAGCAGAAAGCCGCCTGTGCCAAAGGTATTCTTGGCGGTGCCGGGGGAGAAGCACGCCTGCCCGAATAAGGCAGACTGCTGATCGCCTGCCGCCCCTGCAATCGGGATGCTTTCGCCAAAGAGAAGGGGGAGCGTGCTACCAAAAATGCCGCTGGACGGGCGCACCTCGGGCAGGATGGAACGTGGGATTTCCAGTAGATCCAGAAGCTCGGTATCCCATTCCAACGTATGGATATTGAACAGCATGGTACGGGAGGCGTTGGAATAATCGGTGGCATGAACCTGTCCGCCGGTCAGATTCCAGATGAGCCAAGTGTCAATGGTTCCGAAAAGCAGATTGCCGCTTTCTGCGAGTGCCTTCGCTTCGGGGACATTTTGCAAAATCCAGCGGATTTTTGTTGCGGAGAAATAGGCATCAATCAGAAGCCCTGTTTTTTCGCGGATTTTTTCGGTGTAGCCCTGCTCCTGCAAAGAATCACAATAGGGTGCGGTTCTTCTGCACTGCCAGACAATGGCATGATAAATCGGTTTTCCGTTGCGCTTGTCCCAGAGGATGGTGGTTTCGCGCTGGTTGGTGATGCCGATGGCGGCAATCTCCCTTGCGGAAATGCCAAGCTTGGCAATGGCATCGCGCGCAACCGAAAGCTGTGTTTCCCAGATTTCCAGAGCGTCATGCTCCACCCAGCCGGGGTGGGGATAGTATTGCTGAAATTCCTTCTGCGCAACGCTTTTCATCTGCCCGTTCTGGTCGAAAAGAATCGCGCGGGAGCTGGTTGTGCCTTGGTCTAAGGAAAGAATGTATTTCATGGGGAGCCCTCCTTTTTCTCAAAAAATTAGTATTGATTTTAGTATAGCAAAAAGCAAAGGAGGGAACAAGCGAACAGAAAAAAAGAACCCCCGCAGGCAGTGCGGGGGAATCGGATTATCTCATATAGGGGTTGGTTCTGCGTTCTGTTTCCAGCGTGGTGGCAGGGCCATGACCGGAATATACCTGATAATCCCCGGGGAGTGCGGCGAGCCTTTTCAGGGATTTTTTGATATCATCCCAATCGCCGGTGGGGAGGTCTGTTCTGCCGCAGGAGCCCTGAAACAGGGTATCGCCGCTGAAAATGATATCCTTGCCGATAAAGCAGATGGAGCCTACCGTATGTCCGGGGGTTTCCATTACGTCAAATTCCATATCACCGACGGTTACCTTATCGCCCTCGGAAACCAGAATATCGGGGTGAACGATGATGGGACCGCCGACAAACTGAGAACAGTTGAGTGCAGGGTCGGTGAAGACGGGCATTTCCTTTGCCGCACCGACGATTTTGCAGCCGAAATGCGAGGCAACCTCGTTGACGGAGCCGATATGGTCATAATGTCCATGGGTCAGCAGAATATGTGTAACCTTGAGATGATTCTGTTCTACATACTGATATAAAGGTGCAGGGCTGCCGTCGCAGTCGATGATAGCGGTGATACCGTTGTCATCGGAAATCACATAATTATTTGTGCCGACGGAACCTGCAGCGTAGCAAGCAATTTTCATGGGAAGTCCTCCTTGGTGTGTTTTTTCAAATTATAGCAATCCTAAGGGGATTTTGCAACCAAAAGGCGAGGGGGAATTGTAAGAAAGTCTTAAGAAATGGGGCGCGGGTTTTGTGCTATAATCCAAATAAAGGGAAAGTGGCGGTTGGACAACATTAGTCATTCGCCCGTTTAGAACTCTTTCGGCGAAACAGAGGATTTCTTCCTTACTTTTTATGCTAAAAAGTAACAAAAACTTGGAACCCGTTTCGTAATGGGTTCCAAACCTCCGCAGACGAGGAAAGGGACACAAGGTTTCCCTTTCCAAACCCTTCCCCACAGTGCCGGAAACGACAGGGAGAAAGGCGGCGCAGGTGCGCCTGAAAGGAACAATAAATCGGTATTTCTTGGGAGGAATATATATGGTTGGAAGAATTTATCACGTTGGATTAACAGTTTCTGATTTGGATCGCTCGATTGCTTTCTACAGAGACATCCTTGGTCTTGAGTTTCAAGGAGAAATTTTTATGAAAGGCGAAGAAACAGATAAAATGTTTCGTAGAGCAAATTGCAAAGCAAGAGTTGCATATTTGAATGGCTCCAAGGCTATTGAAGCACCGCCAGTCGAACTGATTCAGTTTGTAGACGGCGAAATCCATAAAGAACAATCCGATTTGTTTACGACATCCATCTCAGAAGTGTGCTTCTACACGGATGACATAGATTCTGTCTACAGAACCCTGATTGAAAATCATGTGGAGTGCTTGTCTGAACCGCAGTATTTCGATTTTAGAGCAGATGGATTTGGGGAAAGTCGAGCTTTTTATTTCAGAGATCCAGATGGTATCATCCTTGAGATGATGCAGCCTCTTTGATAAGAAGCCATAGGTGTGGGAAAATGGCAAATTCTAATTTTATAGAGGAATCTTTTATGGAGGTATCATGGTGACAAAAATTTTATTGATAATTATGCTGGTTCTTTATGTTGCTTTGCTGATTATGCGATATAAGAAGAAGGACAATCCGAAAATCGAAGGGGGTGTGCAGGTTGTGCAGGGGATACTGTGGTCTCTCATTGCGGTTGACAACTGGGCGGAACGTTCCATTGGAATGAGAATTGTTTACATAATCATCATTCTTATGTCGTTTATAGTCGGGATAAAGGAGCTTTATAGATGCAGGCAATAATTTTTGCTCGGGAGGAGAAAGGAAACAAAGAAAGGGTGCAGTTGCGCAAAAAAGAAATGGTTGGAGCAGATGGCAGTAATGGAAAAGACGGCATATTTTGCGGAAAGGAGAAAATGCAGATGAGTGTATATTATAGTATCGGAAGTATTTTATTGGGGTTGGCGGCATGGTGGATTCCATACGCGGCGCGAGGTAAGGTCAGAAATTTCGGCGGCTTGAGTAAATATGTTTTTTTGAGCTTTTGCTGCTGTGTGGCGGCGCTTTTTCTACAGTTTCTGGAGATTCGCTACCGTGTGCAGATTAGGGATTTCGCAGGGCTGATGGATACCATCGGAGCGATTGTGGTTGCTGCGGTTGTGCTGATTATGGGTACCTTTGGCATGAATGGTGTGGTATATTTATACGTTCGGGAGAAATTTGAAGCAGTAAGATAGGAAAGGCGGCGCGGGTGCGCCTGAAAAGTGGCGGTTGGACAACATTAGTCATTCGCCCGTTTAGAACTTTTACGGCAAAACAAGGCGTTCCATCCTTACTTTTTATGCTAAAAAGTAACAAAAACTTGGAACCGGTTTAGGTGTGTCCCAATAAGAAAATATGAAGAAGATGAAATAGCTGAAAGACTGCGGATATAAGGAAGTTTCCCGCAGGCATCCTTTGACTTAGGCTGTCAAGGGAAACTGACGCAGTAGCTGTAACTTTCAGCATTTCAGAATTCAGGGTTTCTTATCTGGGCGCACCTTCTGTAATGGGTTCCAAACCTCCGCAGACGAGGAAAGGGACACATGGTTTCCCTTTCCAAACCCTTCCCCACAGTGCCGAAAACGGCAGGGAGAAAGGCGGCGCAGGTGCGCCTGAAAATATTGGTAAATCGAGCTTTGTAGAACCGGAAATTTAGGTTATATGAGGAGAGGTGAATTAGAAGATGTCTGATCCGATGAGCAGTATGGTTCCAATCATGTTTATTATTGTGATTGGTATTATTATTTTTTCTTTGGGACAGGGAATTGTTACGTGGAATAAGAATAATCAGTCACCTAGATTAACTGTGTCAGCTGTTATTGTTGCGAAGAGAAAAAATATTACACACCATCAACATGCAAATGCAGGCGATGCGAGTGGGGCACACGGATTCTATATTACAACAAACACAACATATTATGTGACATTTCAGACGGAAAGCGGAGACAGAATGGAGTTCCGGGTGTCAGGAACAGAGTATGGAATGCTTGCAGAAGGTGATACAGGAAGATTGACCTTTCAAGGAACGAGATATTTAGCGTTTGAACGGTAACTTGGGATTTTTGAAAGAGGTGTTCGGATGAAGGCAAAGCGGTTTATGTTATGCGTGGCACTGGTTTTTCTGGCAGGGATTTTGGCTTATTCTACTATACAGAGAAAGCATACCTTTACCCTTTCAAACGAGGACGGCGGCGTGAAGGCAGAACAGATACAGCCGCTTTTTGGGACGGTAAGGGTAAGCGGTGATAGCGATACCGATGTGGTTTTTACCGATGTTGAAACGGGAGAGAAATACACAATCGGATACATTACGCATGGCATGACGGAAAAAATCAAGCTCGAAAGAGGAAGATGGTACAGTGTTGCGGGCAGTGGTAATCTTACGGTAAAGCCGATCAATGTTCGGGTGGAATAAATTTGATTTATCTGATAGTTGAAATATAATGAAGTAAAAGCGGTTTCCGTTCGGAAACCGCTTGATTTTTTATCTTATTTTTTACGGGGATAGGGTTTTGATACGTCTGTCAGTTCCAGAAGGTAGTCAATGCTGGTATCAAAGAAAAGAGCAAGCTTTTTCAAGGTGTTTAAGGGAATATTGATTTTGCCCAATTCATAATCGGAATAGGTTGTCTGTGCAACATTCAGAATTTCTGCCATTTTCTTTTGTGAAATGTCTTTATCCTCTCTGAAATCCTTTAATCTTTGCAGCATATCCTCACCTCGTTTCAAGCTATGTCTTTATTAGACCATAACGGAAATACCAGTATTGGTTTTTAACGGTATTTCCGTTAATATGTAGCTGAGGTGAGTAAAATGGAAAAGCAAAAGCGGTTTCCGTTCGGAAACCGCTTTTTTGTAAAGTTTAGGTCCACCCTTTACAAAGGGGGAGACAAGGGCAGAGCCTTCGCAATTATTTATTCTTTAAGTATTCATCAATCGCGGCGGCAGCCTTTTTCCCTGCGCCCATTGCGAGGATAACGGTTGCTGCGCCTGTTACGGCATCGCCGCCGGCATAAACGCCCTCTCTTGTGGTCTGGTTTGTTTCCTCGTTGACAACCAGACAGCCCTTACGATTTGTTTCCAGACCCTTTGTGGTGCTGCGAATTAGGGGGTTCGGGGAGGTGCCGAGAGACATGATAACGGTATCTACATCCAGCACATAATTGGAGCCTTCGATGGGGATGGGGCTTCTTCTGCCACTGGCATCGGGTTCGCCAAGTTCCATTTTCAAGCATTCAATGCCGCAAACCTGACCGTTGCCGTCATTGAGAATCTGTACGGGGTTTTCGAGCAGGTGGAATTCAATGCCTTCCTCTTTTGCGTGATGCACCTCTTCCAGACGGGCGGGCATTTCCTTTTCGGAACGGCGGTATACGATATAAACATGCTCCGCACCCATACGCTTTGCGCATCTTGCCGCATCCATGGCAACATTACCGCCGCCGACAACGGCAACTGCCCTGCTGTTGCGGATGGGGGTATCATATTCGGGCAGATATGCCTTCATCAGATTGATTCTTGTCAGGTATTCATTTGCGGAATAAACGCCGACCAATGCTTCGCCGGGGATGCCCATGAAGGAGGGCAGGCCTGCGCCTGTGCCGACAAAGACAGCATCAAAGCCCATATCGTTGATGATTTCATCAATGGAAAGCACCTTGCCGATAACCATATTTGTCATAATCTTTACGCCCAGAGCAGTCAGCTTATCAATTTCCTTCTGCACGATTGCCTTGGGCAGACGGAATTCGGGAATACCGTAAACCAATACGCCGCCTGCCTTATGGAAGGCTTCGAACATGGTTACTTCGTAGCCCTGCTTTGCCAGATCCCCTGCGCAGGCAAGTGCGGAGGGACCGGAGCCGATGACAGCAACCTTTTTGCCGTTGGAGGCAGGCTTTTCGGGCAGCTCATCGCAGTTTTTCATATACCAATCGGCAACGAAGCGTTCCAGACGACCGATGGCAACTGCTTCGCCCTTCATGCCTCTGACGCATTTGGATTCGCACTGGCTTTCCTGTGGACAAACACGACCGCAGACCGCAGGCAGAGCATTGGTAGAGGTGATGACCTTATAAGCCGCCATGAAGTCACCCTTTGCAACCTCTGCGATGAATTCGGGGATGCGTACATTAACGGGACAGCCGCTCACGCAGGGCTTATGCTTACAGTTCAGGCATCTCTGCGCTTCTTCGATTGCCATTTCCTCGGTATAGCCGAGGGAAACCTCTTTAAAGTTTTTATTTCTTACATCAGGTGCCTGTTCGGGCATCTTGATTTTTTCCAGACTCATATTTGCCATGATACCGTTCCTCCTTATTTGATCAGTTCATTTGCCAGCTTATCCATGCGGCAGATGTGGGTTTCTGTCAGCTCCGCTTCTCTTGCCTTATAAATGGAGTTACGGTTCATCAGCTCGTCAAAATCCACCTCATGCCCATCAAAGTCGGGGCCGTCTACGCAGGCAAACTTAATCTTGCCGCCAACGGTGACACGACAGCCACCGCACATGCCTGTGCCGTCAATCATGATGGGGTTCAGAGAAACAATGGTTTTGATGCCGAAGGGCTTTGTGGTCAGGCTGACGAATTTCATCATGGGGATGGGGCCGATGGCGATTACAGCATCATAGTTATTGCCTGCCTCAATCAAGGATTTCAGCTTATCGGTAACGAAGCCCTTTTCGCCCTGAGAGCCATCATCCGTCATGAGGTAATAATTTGTAGCAACGGCGTTCATTTCGTCCTCCAGAATGACGATATCCTTGTTTCTGAAGCCGGCAATGACATCGACCTCTACACCGAGGTTATGCAGTGCCTTTGCCTGCGGATAGGCGATGGCACAGCCAACACCGCCGCCGACAACAGCAACCTTTTTCATGCCGTCATATTCTGTGGCAACGCCCAGAGGGCCGACAAAATCCTGAATGGTATCGCCAATCTCTTTTGCGGCAAGCAGCTTTGTGGAAAGCCCTACCTTCTGGAAGATAATGGTAACGGTGCCTTTTTCTCTGTCATAATCTGCGATGGTAAGCGGAACTCTTTCGCTGAATTCATCCACGCGGAAGATGATGAACTGACCTGCCTGTGCCTTTTTGGCAACAAAGGGTGCTTCAATCTCCAGCAGAGTGACCATGCTGTTGAGCTCTCTTTTATTCACGATACGAAACATGGGTGGTTCCTTCCTTTCTCTACGTTTGGGATGCCGAAAGGCTTTTCTTTCGGCAGTATTTTTGATAATATATAGATTGCATCTATCATAACACAAAAGGTTTGCGGAAAAAAGATAGAAAACTGCCATTTTTCCTTAAAAATAAATACAAAAGTTTATGGGAAACAAACAAACACGGGACGAATTTTGTCCCTGCAAGAAAAAGGAGGTTTGTTATGGAAAATAAAATGGATACATTAGAGGATCTGGTGCGGATTATCCGTATTCTGCGCGGCGAAAACGGCTGTCCGTGGGACAGGGTGCAGACGCACGCATCCATCCGCATGGATATGCTGGAGGAGGCTTACGAGGCGGCGGATGCGATTGACAAAAAGGATATGAAAAATCTCTGTGAGGAGCTGGGGGATGTGCTGATGCAGGTGGTCTTTCATGCGGAAATCGAGACGGAGCAGGGCGGCTTTACGATGGGGGATGTGATACAGGGCATCTGCGAGAAAATGATTTATCGCCATCCGCATGTATTCGGGAGCGGCAAGGCGGATACGGCGGAGGAGGTGCTCATCAACTGGGAGGAGCTGAAGAAGAAGGAGAAAAGGCAGGAAACCCAGACAGAGGTCATGCAGAGTGTGCCGGAGGCACTGCCTGCGCTCATCCGTGCAAGGAAGGTGCAGAAGAAGGCGGCGGATGTCGGATTTGACTTTCCGGTGACGGCAGATGCCATGCAGAAGGTGTACGAGGAGGTACAGGAATTAGAACAGGCAGTGCGAGAAAATGGGGAGATTGAGGAGGAATTCGGGGATATTTTGTTTGCCTTGGTGAATATCTCCCGTTTTTTGAAAATAAATCCTGAGTTTGCCTTGACAAAAGCCATCAAAAAGTTTATAAATAGATTTGAATATATTGAGAAATCCGCCCTTTTAGAGGGCAAAGCTCTTTCGGAGATGTCTTTGGAGGAGATGGATTTACTCTGGGATGAGGCAAAAATCAAGCTGAATCCAATGCAATGATAAATAACTATTAGGAGGCAAACACAAATGAACAAATCTGATCTGGTTGCGGCAATCGCAGAAAAAGCAGAAATGAGCAAAAAAGACGCAGAAAAAGCACTGAAGGCTTTTGAAGATGTAGTAACAGAAGAACTGACAAACAACGGCAAGGTACAGCTGGTTGGCTTCGGCACATTCGATGTTGCGGAAAGAGCAGCGCGCGAAGGCAGAAACCCTCAGACAGGCGAAGCAATGCCTATTCCTGCATCCAAAGCACCTAGATTCAAAGCAGGCAAGGCTCTGAAGGATGCAATCAATAAATAATTTGTTTTTGAATGATGGCCCTTTCTGTGAAGAAAGGGCTTTTCTTTTTATTATGGAAAGGAGCAGAGGAAATGCGTGTAGATAAATTTCTGAAGGTGTCCCGTATCATCAAAAGACGCACGATTGCCAATGAGGCGTGCGACGCAGGCAGGGTGATGATTAACGGGAAGGTGGTTAAGGCAGGCGCAGAGGTGAAGATTGGCGATGTTATCGAGATTCAGTTCGGGAATAATACCACGAAAATTGAAGTCTTGGACTTAAAGGAATCCACCAAAAAAGAAGATGCCGTTAACATGTACAAGTCCCTTTAATGAGGATGATTTTTCAGCGAAATTTTTAAATTTTACGCCCGACCTCGCAGAACCATGAATATGGTTCTGCAAATCAGGGTCAAGGGAAATGATTTCCCTTGCGGGGTTTGGGGCAGCGCCCCAAAAAAAGGTCTGTTTTCTTTTTTGTCCGCATATCCTTGGAACAGAGGGGGCGTTTTTTTATGGCAGAGGAGAAGAAAAAGGGACGGCATACATTAAATATGGAGGAACGGGAACGGGTGCGCATCGGCGGCGTAATGGAGGTGCTTTCCTTCGATGAGGACGGCATTATGATGGAGACCACCTGCGGACTGCTGCTTTTAAAGGGCGCAGGGATGCACATCGGCAAGCTGGATCTGGAGGCAGGGGACGTTGTTGTAGACGGAAGCATTGACAGCATGACCTATTCCGATGGAACGCTTGCGGAAAAACATTCTATTCTGGGCAGACTGTTTCGCTAGAGGGGGCAGGCGGTATGATTCTTTCCTTACACGCACAGGCACAGCTTTTCCTGCTGACGGTGCTTCTGGGCGGTGGCATGGGTCTTTTTTATGACGGCCTGCGGGTGTTTCGCCATGCCCTTCGCCATAATGCCTTCTGGGTGCAGGCGGAGGATGGGCTTTTCTGGCTTCTGGCGGTGTTTCTGGTGTTCTGCGTGATGCTGCACGCCAATGCAGGAGAAATCCGGTTTTTTACGATTCTGGGGCTGTTCGGCGGCATGGGGCTGTATTTCCTGACGCTCAGCCGCATGGTGCTTGCTGTCAGCGATAAAATCATTTCTGCTGTGAAATATATGCTCGGCCTTTTTGGGCGTATTGTGACAATGCCGTTTCGTCTGCTCTGGCTTGTTTTTTGCCGCCCTGCGAGAAAAATTGGCGGATTTTGCGAAAAACAGCGGAAAAAACTATTGCAAAGCGTTAAACTTTGTGTGAAAATAATAATACATCGTTTGCATATCAATCGGCGGATGCTGCGCAAAAAATAGGAACACGACAGGGGTCTTTTTTATGGGGCAGAAAAAAAAGAATAAAAAATCCAAAAAAATATCCGGACTTTTTCTCAGGGTGTTCGTACTGGTGTTTGTTGTGGCGGTTGCAGTCGGCATCGGCAGGCAGGCGGCGCGGTATCAGGAGGTCAAGGATGAAACGGCCTCTGTTGCGGCGCAGGTGAAGGAAGAAAAGGAAAAGCAGCAGGAATTTGAAGCGCGCAGAGAATATTACACCAGCGATGCCTACATCGAGCAGATTGCAAGAGAGCAGCTGGGTATGGTGAAATCAAACGAGATTCTCTACATCAACCGCGGAGAATAGACTGAAATTTTTGTAAAAAAGTTGGAGAAAAGCACTTGACAAAAAGGGAATGAAACGATATACTAACTGAGTCAGCTTGTGGCGGAGTAGCTCAGTTGGCTAGAGCATGCGGTTCATACCCGCAGTGTCAGGGGTTCAAATCCCTTCTCCGCTACTTTTTATTAAGGCCCGTTGGTCAAGCGGTCAAGACGCGGCCCTCTCACGGCTGAAACAGGGGTTCGATTCCCCTACGGGTCATCCGTGGACTGTATAGGTTTATATAGTAAAGACAAACTGAATATGGTTAAAAATATGGAAGTTTAGCTCAGCTGGGAGAGCATCTGCCTTACAAGCAGAGGGTCACAGGTTCGAGCCCTGTAACTTCCATTTTTTTATTTATATTAAAATTTTTTTATTATAAAAAAAGAATGGTTAAAAATATGGAAGTTTCGCTCATACCTTGTGTTTCGCAGAAACACAGCCCGTCAGGGTGGAGGAGAGCGCCTTACAAGCAGAGGGTTCAAGCCCCCGAGAGTGTAAGCACTCCTGTGACATTCCATTTTTTTATATCCAAAAACAGAATATAAAAGGCTCCCATTCCATGCGGCTTGCAAAGAGTGGGAGCTTTTCTTATGCCCAAAGGGTGATGACCTGTGCAACGATGGTTTCCCCTTCATAGAGGAAGGATTCGATTTCCTTGCCGTTTTCGGTATCCTGCAAATAGGTCTTTATGGTGACGGTGTCCCCGCGCAGACACTCCTTGCGGTAGACAATGCGGATATCCTTGAGCGTCATATCCTCATAGATGGCATCGGGGATATCATCCATCACCCATTCCAGATATTTGACGTTATTGGCGTGCCCATTGGTATCGGTATCCCTTCTGGTTACGACAAAATCTCTGGTGCAAATCAGCCTGCCTGCCGGTGTTTTAGGCATGAAGAATTTTTCGCCCTCAATGGCAGATACCTGCCCCGAATGATATTTTTCAACCATATCCGCAGGCACATTGGCAGGCTTCCGTTTTTCGGAATCCATGAAAATCCAGCGGGAAATGCCATCCAACAGCTTATTGCCGTTTTCATCAAAGAGGAAAAAGCTGCGGTTTGCCTGAAAGCGGGCAAATTTATCGCTCCAGGTCTGCAATGTGATGGTTTCATTGTATTTTGGCATGCGGTAGAGCTTTAAATGCCAGTTGACAACAGACCAAAAGCAGTGATGCGTAAGATTATACTGCACACTGAAGCCGAGGCTGTCGGAATGGCTGATTGCCATTTCCTGCAGGGCGGAGAGCAGTGCCGCAGGTGTCATAGAGCGGCTGCCGTCAATCTGAAAATAATGTACGGTCTGGGTTGTTTCATATCCGATTCGATCCATCATGTTTTCCTCCTTACAGCATGGGCGAAATCAATCTTGCAATCGCCTCACGCACCTTAAACCACCACTTTCTGCGGCGGTACCATTCTTTTGTAATTTCCACAGAGCTATGCAAATCCTTTAAGAAATCATCCTCTAATATTTTGGTTATGCCTGCATCATACATGAAGGCATTGACCTCAAAGTTTAAATCAAAGCTGCGGATATCCATATTGGCGGAGCCGACAGAGGAAACAGTACCATCTATCGTCAGCACCTTGGCATGGATAAAGCCCTTTTCATACTGATACACCCGCACCCCTGCCTCAAGCAGCTCACCCAGATAGGACATGCTTGCCCAATAGACGAAGAAATGATCCGGATTGCCGGGGATGATGATACGAACATCCAGACCGGAGAGGGCAGCCACACGCAGCGCCTCAAAAATGCCGTCATCCGGCACGAAATAGGGTGTAGTCAGAAAAACATTGCTTTCGGCTTCATTTATCATTTTGAAATAGCCGTTGCGGATGTTTTTCCACTGGGTATCGGGGCCGCTGGAAACAATTTGTGTCCGCACGCCCTTTATTTGCTGCTCCTTCTTGGGGAAATATTTTTCGCCCAGATGAATCAGTCCGAATTTTGCGGTGAAGTTCCAGTCCATGATGAAGCGCATCTGCATCTGATCGACGGCATCGCCTTGAAAGCGCAGATGGGTATCTCGCCAAGGACCGTAGCGGTTGACGATGCCGAGGTATTCATCCCCGACATTAAAGCCGCCGATGTAGCCGATTTTGCCGTCAATGATGGCAAGCTTGCGGTGGTTGCGGTAATTCAGGCGCACCACGAAGCGCGGCAGGAAGGCGGCGGTATAGCCCCCTGCGGCGTGAAACTGATCAAAGAAATTCTTCGGCAGACGGGAGTTGCCGATGCCGTCATAAAGAATCCGCACCTCGATCCCCTCTGCCGCCTTTTTCGTCAGCTCATCCAAAAGACGCGAGCCGAGCCTGTCCCCACGCCAGATGTAATATTCCAGATGGATATATTCCTTGGCATTGCGGATATCCTGCACGAGGGCTTCAAATTTATCCTTGCCGTTATTGAAATATTCGATTTTATTGTTAAAGGTAATCCAGTTGCCGCTGTTCAGATGCAGATGTGCCAGATCGGTGACATATTCTGCATGGGACAGCTTGCCCTTATTTTCGATAAATGCCTTCTGCTCGGTGATTTCCTCCGCAGAATGGACATCTTGAAAGAGGTATTTATAATAGACCTCCTGATCATATTTTTCCTTTTCGCGAAACATTTTTTCGCGCTTACTGTTGCGCCCGAAGACCATATAGGCAAAAAAGCCGAAAATCGGGATGAACAGCAGCACCAAAAGCCATGCCCATGTGCTGGCAGGGTTTCTGCGCTCGAAGAATACGACGAACCCGGAAAGGATGACGTTGGCAACCAACAGGATGACGATAAAAAGAAGAATCCAGCTCCATACTGTACTCATAGTCAGACCTCCTTTTTCAGATTTTTATCAGATGAAGGCTGCGGTCGAAAATATCTTTCGCCGCAGAGAGGGTTTCACACCCAATCAATAGTATACTATATTCGTTTGCTTTGTTGCAAGATTGGAGATGATGAAAAAAATCGAAAAAAATCATGATTTTATCTTCCCTAAAGTGAAAAATGATGGTAGAATAGTAGGACGTAAGACATACGGCAAGGTGCTTATCATTTTGCGTATCTGCAATAAAGGAGGAACTATTTTGGATTTTTCTGATGTTTTGATTATTATTATTGTAATTTTGGCACTGCTTTGTGTGGGGATGTATTATCTGAACAAAAAGGGTATGAAGAAGATGATTCAGGCGCAGGATTTCATCGACCAGAACCGTACCACAGTGCAGATTTTTGTAATTGATAAAAGACAGGAGAAGCCCTCTCCTTCCAATATGCCCAAGGCTGTTTATGAACAGATGCCCAAATCGGCAAAAATTCGCAAGACCAATCTGGTGCGCGCGAAGGTTGGCCCTCAGATTGTGACGCTGATGTGCGATAAGCCTGTATATCAGGTGCTTCCCGTGAAGAAGAACGTCAAGGTTGATCTGGCAGGGATGTATATTGTCGGCATCACAGGGATGAATCTGGAGGACAAGAAGAAAAAGACACTCTCTGAAAAGGTGGTTACCAGCGCAAACAAAACCATGAAAAAGCAGAGTGAAAAAGCGAAAAAGTAAGAAAAAACCCCTTCCGTAGCGGAGGGGTTTTGTTTTTGGCTGTTTCATTGGGAACTGTTCAGAACCCCACCACATATATTCGCAAAACCGCATGATACCATGCTTTCTCGCTGCTGCGCAGCTAATTTTGCTCATATATGGGGCGGTAACTCTATTCGAGTTCCCTTAAAATAAGAAAAAGCATTGCTTACATGCTAGCATGACGCATTATTTTTTCTTATTTCAAGGGGTTCTGAATCGGTTACATTTATGCAATAAAAAAAGGCAGCAAGGATAACCCTACTGCCATATTTTTTTAATATAGCCTTTGTTGTCGCTTTGGAAGAAGTTGAAGAATGGGTGTGTGTCTGCCGAAAAGCAGCTCCGCGTTCCTCCGCCGAGGCGATAGACCTTGGTTCTCCCGACCGTTGCCGCAAAGAAACGACAGCATTTGCTGCCGCCCCTCCGCAGGTTTTGCCGAAGGTTCCGCCGCCTACCGCACAAAGGCTGTATTAACACAAAAATACAGGCTATATTATAGACAAAATTCGAGAGATTGTCAATTAAAAAGAATTGGGTATTGATAAATTTATGGATTTCCCTGTATAATAGAAAAGATAGGTCTTTGCATTTTTATAGGAAGTTTGGGCAGAGCACCGCAGAGAATCTGAAAGGAGCATAGAGAAGTATGAGATATGAAGGTACTGTATATAGACCACCTAGTGAGGCAGGCAGTCTGATTATTCAGCTGACGATTGGCTGTGCAAGAAACACCTGCACATTCTGCAATATGTATAAAGATAAGAAATTCCGCATCCGTCCGCTGGAGGAGGTTGTGGAGGATTTGGAAATGGCGAGAAGCTATTACAGCCGCATTAAGGTGCGCCGCATTTTCCTTGCGGATGGGGATGCCCTGATTGTAAAGACAGAGGATTTATTATATATTATTGCAAAATGTAAGGAGATTTTTCCTGAAGTGGAGCGCATTTCCGTATACGGTGCGCCGAAGGATATTCTGCACAAGACCCCTGAGGAGCTTGCTACATTGAAGGCGGCAGGGCTGGATATGGTTTACATGGGGCTGGAAAGCGGCGCGGATGAGGTGCTGCAGGCGGTGAAGAAGGGCGTAACTGCTGACGAAATGATTGAGGCAGGCAAAAAGGTAAGAGCCGCAGGAATGATTCTTTCCATGACGGTGATTTCCGGTCTGGGAGGCAAGAAGCTGTGGAGAGAGCATGCACTGGGCAGTGCGAGAGTGATTTCTGCAATCAAGCCGGAATATGTCGGCTTTCTGACGCTGATGATTGAGCCGGGAACAGAAATGTATGATCAGTACAACAGAGGGGAAATTGAGCTGCTGACACCCCACGAGGTACTGGATGAAACAGAGCTGTTTATCCGCAGTGTGGATGCGGAAGGGACGATGTTCCGTTCCAATCATGCGTCAAACTATATCCCTCTGGGCGGCACGCTGAATGGGGAAAGAGATAAGATTTTAGGGCAGATTGAAATAAGCAGAAGGAAAAGTAAATTCCGTCCCGATGTATTCAGAGGGATTTAAGGCTTTAAGGAGTATGGTAGTATGGCGTGGCTGGGCTTTGTCACATTGCTAACGATATATTGGTGTTTTTTTGTGGCGGCAACAACGGGCAGAATCGGCTGGTGTCTTTTGACGGGATGGCTGCTGCCGATTCTCGCGCTGACAATCAGCTTTCGGAAGGGGATGCAGGTCAACGGGCTGATGGTGCTGATCTGCTTTGTGCTGTTTCTGGTCTGCCGCAGTGGGCTGGCGGAGCTGCGCGGCTGGAATGTGAAGCAGAGAAAGAAGCGCCCGGTGCTGTTCTGGCTGTTATATACAGTGATTTTTCTGCTGATGTTTTACAGCGTGGCGCAGGCGCAGATGCAGGGATATATTCTGAATATCCAGGGCTGGGACAGTGAAACGATGCAGGTGCTGCGGATGGTGCTTGTGACGATTCCGCTGCTGGTGCTGAATTATTTTTATACGGAAATGGTGTATACGGCGATTGACCGCCTGCGGCTGAAAAAATGGGAGCTGGTGCTGCTGAACTGCCGCTGCTTTCTGGCACACGAAAGCGGTGCGGAAAAGGTTGCCAAGCAGGGCTATTTTCTGGAGGGCATCAGCAATGGCGTAACCTACCATTTTGAGCTGACGAAGCGCACATATTTTATGCTGCGGCGCGAAAAAAACCTGCGGCTGCAAATCGGAACGGGAATACTGGGCGGATTATATTTGACGGACCTGGAAAACCCCGATTTTTTCAAGCGTGTACGAAGGATGGACAGAAAATATGCCAAACGAGGGATATTCCTGAATATTCTGGTGATGGCTTTTGGTGTTTGGCTGTTCTGGATATTGAAATAAGCCGAAATCGGGCTTTGAAGTCGAAGCAGGTAAGAAAGAAAGCTTTGGATGAAAGAGACATCCAAGGCTTTTTTTGTGCAATCATTTTGTGGGAGAGAAAGACATATCCTTGAAAGAAGGGATGTGACGGAATGAAAAAACAGTGCGGCTTTCTGCTGTTATATGTGGTTGTGGCGGTGCTTTTGCTGCCGCTATTGCTGACGATACTCTGTGGTGGCTTAGGGCAAGAGCTGCCGCAGGAGGCGCAGGTGCTTTATGGTCTGGCAGACCTTGCGCCCTTGGATACGGAGCTGGAGGAATATGTGGCAGGGGTAGTGGCGGCGGAAATGCCTGCCGCCTTTCCGGAGGAGGCACTCAAGGCGCAGGCGGTTGCGGCAAGAACCTATCAGGTGCGGCAGATGCAGGCGGCAGGAAGCAGGGCTGTGCTTTATGACGTGGGACAGGCGTACCTTTCCGAAGCGGAGCAGAAGGAAAAATGGGGCGAAGGCTATGCCCTATATGCCGGGAAAATCCATAGTGCCGTCCGCGCAACGGCAGGGGAGATTATGACCTATGACGGGGAACCGATTCTTGCCGCCTTTCATGCACAGAGCGGCGGAAGGACGGAGGATGCGGCGCATGTGTGGAATACGGCGGTGCCGTATCTGAAAAGCGTGGACAGCAAGGGGGACAGGCAGGCACCGAACAATGAGACAACGGTAACGATTGCGGCGAAGGCATTGGCGGAACGGCTTGGGATTGCGGAGGATGCGGCAGTTTCTGTGAAGAAACGAACGGAGGCAGGCTATGTGGCGGAGGTGCAGGCAGGGAGCAAGACCTTTTCCGGAAGGGAGATACGAGAGAGACTGGGACTTAGGAGTGCGGATTTCACGATTGCGAAAAATGGGGACAGCTATATTTTTACGGTGCATGGCTATGGGCATGGGGCAGGCATGAGCCAATATGGGGCATCCTTTCTGGCGGAGCAGGGAAAAAATTATCATGAAATTCTGCGGCATTATTATACAGGGATCTCCTTTTCGATTCTCGAATAAAAAAATCCTCCTATGGCAACAATAGTATCGGAGGTGTTAATATGAATCAAAAAGAAAGAAGAGCCGCACGAGGCTTGCAGATTGTGGCGGTTTGCTGCTGCTTTTGCCTGCTGGCGGTGGGCGCAGGGGTGACATATCGCGCCATGGACAGAGAAAAAGCAGGGGGCGGCGAGACCTTGCAGAAGGAACAGCCTGTGACAGCGGTACAGAGCAAAACAATCGAGATTGCGCAGGCGGAGCAGCAGGGGGAAGCCGAGAAAACAAAGGAAATAAAGGAAGCGAAGGAAGCAAAGGCAACAAAAGCACAGCCTGCAAGGAAAAGCGAACAGCCTGTGTTTGCAGCGCCGCTGGAGGGAGAAACGAAGGTGGTTCTGGCGTACAGCACAGACCATGCCATTTATGACCCGACACTGGAGCAGTATCGTACGAACGCATCTGTCAGCCTTTCTGCGAAGAAGGGGACAGAGGTGAAGGCTGCGGCAGACGGCGTGGTGAAGGAGGTAAAGAAGGACGCGCAGGCAGGGAATCTGGTGAGGATTGCACACGGCGAGGATTGGCTGACTACATACGGTCAGCTTGCAGATGCCGTAGCAGTCAAGGAAGGAGAAAGCGTGAAACAGGGGCAGCGGATCGGAACGGTTGCCGCGCCGACGAAATACGGTGTGGCGCTGGGAGAGCATCTGATTTTTGCCATGGAGCAGAACGGAGAACCGCAGAACCCGATGGAGAAAATGAAAACCGCAGAATGAAAACAGAACAAGCCGAATTTGGGGTTCGGCTTGTTTTTTTGTGAAAAATGAGCAAAAATATAGGAATTTGAAAGTTTTTTTTGAAAAATCGCTTTACGAATTTTCAGAAAGAGGATAAAATGATGGGACAAGGGAATCTGACAAAGGGGGATTGCGAAATGAAACGTTTGTCTATTGTAAAAGGTGATATTGTAAAGGCGAAAACAGATGCGATTGTCAATGCCGCCAATACATCCCTGCTTGGGGGCGGCGGTGTAGATGGTGCCATTCATCGGGCGGCGGGGCCGGAGCTTCTGGCAGAATGTGAAACGCTGCATGGCTGCCGTACAGGTGAAGCAAAAATCACGAAGGGCTACAAATTGAAGGCAAAATATGTCATTCATACGCCCGGTCCCATTTGGCGCGGCGGAAAATGGGGCGAGGAGGATCTTCTGGCAAATTGCTATCGGAATTGTCTGGCATTGGCGAAGGAGTATGGTGTCAAGAGCATTGCATTCCCTTCCATCAGCACGGGAGTATATCGATTCCCGATTGACTTAGCGGCGAAGATTGCCGTAGGTGAAATCCTGCATTTCCTGGAAACGGATGATACGATGGAGCAGATTATTCTGGTCTGCTTTGACGAAGGGACGAAGGCGGCGTATCAGAAGGCGTTTGCGGAGCTGACGGCATAAAGAATTTTATATTGAAAGAAACGGAACCGAACCATTTTGTGCTGTCCGCATAAGGTGGTTCGGTTCCGTTTTAGAGAAAGCCTTTTTTATTTTTTGCAAAAGCATTGCTTTCGCGTATCTGCATCAAGGGGCATGGGAAAGGCCCCGAAAAAGTTATCTGATGTAATTGGTCTTGATTTTTTCTTCCTGCTCGGGCAAAGCGACACCTGCATTTTTGCCTGCCTCGATACACTTCAGTAGCCAAGCCATATTCCGCCCGATGGCGCGCATGTTCTGCATGCCTTCCAAATCCTGCTTGACCTCATCCGGCGTATTGCCATGCACCTGATTCCAGTATGTACCGGAAACGACGGGCATATTACTGATGGTAAAGTATTTATTCAGCTGGTCGAAGGTTGCGGTTGCGCCGCCCCTGCGGCAGGAAACTACAGCTGCGCCCAATTTATTGGCAAAGGCACCATTGGACATCACAAATAATCTATCATACGCGCAGGAGGCCTGCCCTGCGGCGGAGGCGTAATGCACAGGTGCGCCAAGTACGATGCCGTCTGCTTCGAGTGCCTTCGGCAGCAGCTTATTCACCACATCCTCCTGCACACATTTGCCAAGCTTTTTGCATGCGCCACAGCCCAGACAGCCGCCGATGGGCTTATTGCCAAGGTAGAACATTTCTGTTTCCACGCCCTCGGCGCGCAGTGTTTTCTCGATTTCCTTCAATGCCGTATAGGTACAGCCGTGCCCATTGGGACTGCCGTTCACCAGAAGTACCTTCATATCTTCTCCTCCTGTTCTCTTTCCTCTCTTTTAAAAATTTTCTCTCTTTACAAAAAGGATGATGCAAGCCTTTGCACCATCCCTGTTTGTGTCTCTTATTTTGCTTCCAGATAAGCATTCAGCTCTGTAACCAGCTTATCGCAGTCCATGCCGTGTACCATGGATGCTTCCTCCAGTGTTTCGCCTGCGGCGGAAGGGCAGCCAACACAATGCATACCATTCTGCATCAGAATCATGCCTGCGCCTCTGTCTGCCATCAGCAGCTCGCCAATTGTCATATCTTTTGTTACTTTCATCAGAAAGACCTCCTTCTTTTTATAGACTCTATTCCATTTCTATCTTACCACAAAAGCGGATTTTTCACTACCGAAATTCCGAAATTCTCCACTTCTTCACAAAGCGGCTTTCAGCCTTCCGGAAAATCCTACAAAAATACTTAGAATTGCTCGATATCCAGAATCACTTTTCTACATTCTACACAGAGGTGCCCCTCCATTTTGGCACCGCCCATATAGCTCTTTGCCAGAAGGTATTCCTCTTTCCTGCCTTCGGCATCCACGCCCTTCCACTGGACATATCTGCCGCCGGAATGGAGCGTGCCTTCCTTCATTTCATTTCCGCAAAAAGGACATTTCATTTCAGATTCCTCCTTTTACTGCTCCGCAGGGTGAACCACTGCATCGTCTGTATTCTCGCCGATGATACGGAATTTGCTTTCCTTTGGCAGAACCTTGCCGGTCATAACCTCTGCCGCAGTTGCCTTGCCATCCGCATCCAGAGAAATCAGAAGATATTCTTTCTCCCCATCCACAGATGTGCCGAAGATACCCTGAGGAATTCCCAAATAATAGGTCAGGAAGGTATCTGTTTCCTCCTCAGGCTCGCCCAGAAGCTCCTTCACTTCGGCTTTTGTCATGCCGGGGAAAACAGTACGATCCAACAGATTCTGTACGATTTTCTGACGGTCATTCCCTACGGCGGAAACCCATTTTTCTGTTGTAAAATGCGTATGATTATCGCGATATCTGCCGCCAAAGAATACTGCCAATGCTACAATAACCAGAACAACCACAATGATCTTATCTCTTGTTTTTAATTCCATCGTACCGTCCCTCCTATCAGGAAATCCACTTAAAGCCTTTATAGTAACGCAAAACAACCTTACCCAGAATTTCATCCTTTTCTACATATTGATTTCTCCAGAAACGGGAATCCTGCGAATGATTGCGGTTATCCCCCATCATGAAATAGCAGCCATCGGGTACAACATAGGGGCCGTAGCTGCCCTGTGTCACCTCTGCGATGTAATCCTCCTGCAGGGCCTTGCCATTGACATAAACCGTGCCGTTCGACATCTCAACGGTATCACCGGGGGTGCCGATGATTCGCTTGACATAAAGCGTTTTGCCCGTTTCATCATCCGGATAACGGAACACCACGATATCCCCCGCCTCCGGCTCATCAAACCAATAGGAGGTTCTGAGTGCAAGGATGCGGTCGCCTGCCATGATGGTATTTTCCATGGAGCCTGTCGGTACCTCCGCATTTACAATGAGGAAGGAATTGACCAGCCCTGCCAGTACCGCCGCCAGAAGAATTGTTTTTACCCAACTGATGACCTCTTTTTTCACAGTAGTGCTCAAATTGCCCATCTCCTTTGGGTTATTTCAGGAAGCCGTTGATAATCTGCGCTTCCGCTTCTTTTTCTGTCAGCCCAAGGGTCATCAGCTTGACCAGCTGATCGCCTGCAATCTTGCCGATTGCCGCCTCATGCACCAGAGATGCATCCACATGATTCGCAATGATTTCGGGCTCTGCCGCAACCACGCCGTTATCCATGATGATGGCATCACATTCGGAGTGACCGTAGCAGTCTGTGTTGCCGATGATTTTGGAGCGGAAGAGCTGTCTGGAGAAATCCCTTGCAACAGAACGGGAAATCAGCTTTGCACTGGAGCCTGCGCCGTCCAGACTGACATCAAAGGAGGTTTCCGCCGTCTGATGTCCGTGTGTCATGATTTTTTCCTTGATGACAATGGTTGCGCCGGGGCCGAGCTTTGCGCTGGAAACGCGCTTTGTGGAATCGACACCCTTCAGCTGAACGGTATCCATTTCAATATATGCGTTTTCCTCTGCTTCTACATGTGTCTGGGGGTTGATGATGCGCTTGCCGCTGCCGTCCCCCTCACCGATGTGCTTTTCGATATAAACAACCTTGGAATTTTTGCCAAGGAAGAAACGGTGAATCCCTTCATGGACGGAATCGTCACAGCCACAGTTATGGATGCCGCAGCCGGCGATAATTTCAATTTCCGCACCCTCACCGATGTGGAAATCATTATAAACCACCTCAGACACACCATCCTGTGTAATCAGCGCAGGGATGTGTACGTTTTCATTTTTGGTAAAGGGCTTTACATAAATATCCAGACCGGAGCCGCCCTCCTTGGGGACAATATCAATATTTTCTGTGGAATGTCTGCCCTCGCTCTTGCTGTTGTTGCGGATGTTAAATGCAGCATTTGCAGGGATTTCCGCAATGCCGGAAACCTCCTTTAGAAGGTTTTTTACGATATCATTGAGCATCATTCGTCACCTCCCTTGAAATATCTGCAGCCTGTTTCCATGCCGAACAGACCGGGCAGAACATCTTCCTTTGTACCAATCTGCTTTACCTCGCCGGCGCTCAGCAGAACCACCTGATCGGCGATATTCAGAATTCTTTCCTGATGGGAAATGATGATGATAGAGCCCTGAATTTCTTCGTGCATTTTTTCAAATACATCAATCAGATTTTTAAAGCTCCAAAGGTCAATGCCTGCTTCGGGCTCATCGAACAGGGTCAGCTTTGTCTTTCTTGCCATAACGGTTGCGATTTCGATACGCTTCAGCTCACCGCCGGAAAGGCTTGCATTTACCTCACGGTCGATGTAATCCTTGGCGCACATGCCAACCTCGGACAGATACTGACAGGCATCTGCTGTGCTTAAATCCTGTCCGCTCGCCAGACAAATCAGATCCTTTACGGTAACACCCTTGAAACGAACGGGCTGCTGAAAGGCAAAGCTGATGCCCTTTCTTGCACGCTCTGTAATGCCGAGGGCTGTGATATCCTCGCCGTCAAGGAGAATCTGACCGCTGTCGGGGGTCAGAATCCCACTGATGATTCTTGCCAGAGTGGATTTACCGCTGCCGTTGGGGCCTGTGATTACGATGAATTTCGCATCATCAATCCTGAGATTGATGTCCTTGAGAATCTGCTTTCCGTCTGCGGAAAAACAGATATTCTTCAATTCCAACATACTTATGATTCCTCCTGTTTATCAAATATTTCTCTCTGGAAATATTTTCTCTATTGCAGACTGTGCGTCTGTCATTGTTCTCTCCCTTCAAAGCTGCGCTGCAGCCTTGAAAATGCAGGCTTCTACAAAACCTGCCAATCTTATAGATTATAACAACGAAAGGGTGGGGATGTCAACGCTTTTGCCTTTTCCTGCCTAATTTCCGCCCACCCCTTCGAGGTGAAATAAATTCCCTCTCTTGAAAGGATTTCATCATTATGGTACATTTATTACAATAAAATTTATTTTCTGAAAAGGAGAGACTGCTATGCTTGGGTTTCATGCGGACGGGATTCGTCTGTTCGGCGCATCCGATACACTGGTGGCGGCATTAAAAAAACATAAGCTGCCGCTTGTGAAAACCTCTACCACAAATACACTGGTTTTTGCCGTAAATACGGCAGAGCCTTTAACGAAAAAGCTTTATCTGCCCTCTTTTCTGGCACCACAGGCACCTTGGTTCAGCTGCTTTGTAGGAGATGCAGAACGTCCGGCGGAGTATTCTCTGCATTTTGCGGCAGAGGAGGATTTGGTGGATTTCATTTTGTCCATGTATTATTGCGCACAGGGCTTTCTGCATTTAGACTTTGACTTGGCAGAGCTGGTTACAAAGCTGAACCCTTCCCCCGAATATGTAATCCATTCCTTTGAGGAAAAGGATTTCCACAAAATCGGCGAAGAAGGAGCTTTTGCGGCGTGCTTCTGCTTTTTGGAGGGCGGCTTCATGGAAAGCGACCGCCTTTTCGGCAAGCTGACAAAGGAATACGGCGTGGGAGCGGATAAGATTATGCTGGCAGGCTCGTTTGATTCCAAATATCAATTCCTGCGCACCTTTATTCCGCAGAAATAACAATATATTTCGACAAACTTCTTTACAAACAGAGGAAAACATACTAAAATAAAACGGCAGGATTTTCTCCTGTGCAAATACACAGAGTAGGGCTTTGCGCGTTAAGTGTCCGGTGGACGGGGAGTTGTCATCGGAACGAAAAGCAGGATTTCTGCTTGCGGTGCAGGACTCGCATCCCGCTGTTTCATAATGAAGAAGAACAATCCTCTTTGTTATCCATACAGCCAAACCTGTTTCGGCAGGTGTATTTGCGTTGGTATTGTGATAATAGAGGGGTTTTTGTTTGCAAAAAAGAGCAAGAAAGCCCTCCTATTTCCCATTGAAAAAAGGAGGTATTTTTTTATGACCGAAAAACAGAAGAGCATGACACATCGCTTGGTGCTGATGGCAATGTTCGTAGCGGTGCAGATTATTCTGTCCCGTTTCCTTTCCATCAATCTCTGGAATCTGAAGATTGGCTTTTCCTTTATCCCCATCGTTCTTGCGGGCATCCTGCTGGGGCCTCTGAGCGCAGGCTTGGTGGGGCTGGTGGCGGATGTCCTTGGGGCAACCCTGTTTCCCATCGGCGCATTCTTCCCCGGCTTTTCGCTGACATCCTTCATCACCGCTTTTGGGTACGGGTTTTTCCTGCATAAAAACCAGAGCATGAAGAATATTGTTGCGGCGGTGCTGTTCTCCGAAATCGTAGGGACAATTTTCCTGAATACGCTTTGGATTTCCATTCTTTATGGTGCGCCCTTTGTTGCTGTGCTGATTCCCCGTCTTGCACAGGCAGCAGGCATGGGTGTTGTGGAGGTGCTTTGCATCTGCTTCATGACAAAATATGTGCCCCAGATGAAAAGGGTATTCTGAGAAGCAGAAAACGAGAAATAAACGGAGCCGGCAGAATCGGACAAAGGCTGCGGTGGCAGTATTGCTGCGTATCAGACCGATACGGGCTAAGCAGCTGAAACGAAATACGATAAGAAATGCAAGGAAAAAAGCCTTGGTCACTACAGTTCTGTAGTAACCAAGGCTTTCCTTATTTGAACCAAGGTTTCGAGAAACGGCTTTACGAATTCAGCTCCTCCCATTCTGCGAAAAGAGCCTCAAGCCTTTCCTCAAGCTTTGTTTTCTCTGCATAAATTTCATTCGCCTTGCCGTAATCTGTGCCGCACGCCGCCATGTCCTCATCTGCCTGCGCAATCATCGCTTCGGTCTCCTCGATGGCCTTTTCCAGCTTCGCAATCCTGTTCGCCAGCCTGCGCTCTGCCGCCTGCTGCTCCTTTTGCTTCAGCCAGTCATTCTTCGTATCGCTTACAGGCTGTGCCGCGGCAACGCTTTTTTCCGGATGCTGTGCCGCCTTTTCTGCCTCATTTCTGGCACGCTCTGCCTTTTTCTCTAAGTAATAATCATAATTCCCGTTATAAAGAATCACCCCATCCGGCGTTAATTCCAGAATTTTCTCCGCTGTTTTGTTGATGAAATAACGGTCGTGGGAAATATAAATCACCGTACCCTCGTAGCGGTTCAGCGCACTTTCCAGAACCTCCTTCGAGAACATATCCAAGTGGTTCGTCGGTTCATCCAGCATCAGCAGGTTCGCCTTGGAAAGCATGATTTTCGCCAGAGAAACGCGCCCCTTTTCGCCGCCGGAAAGCGCGGAAATCGGCTTGAATACATCATCCCCCGTGAATACGAAGGCGGCAAGCATATTGCGGATTTGCCCCTGCGTCAGGGTGGGGTAGGTGTCTGCGATTTCCTCAAAAATGGTCTTGCTTTCGTCTAATTTTGCCTGCTCCTGGTCATAATATCCAATAAATACATTTGTGCCGAAGCGAATCAGACCGCTGTCCGTCGGCACCTCCTTCAGAAGCATCCGAAACAGCGTGGATTTCCCAACCCCGTTCGGGCCGATAATGGCAACCTTGTCGCTGCGTTTTACATCAAAGGAAACATTGCGGAAAATTCTCTGTCCCCCGTAGGATTTGGAAAGCGCCTCCGCATGCAGCACATCGTTGCCGCTTGTCAGAAAGGGGGTTAGGGTCAGCCGCATCTGATTCGGCAGGGCATCCGGCCTGTCCACACGCTCCAGCTTGCCGAGGGCTTTCTCGCGGCTTTCCGCGCGCTTGATGGATTTTTCGCGGTTGAAGGAGCGCAGTGTGCGGATGACATCCTCCTGATGCTTGATTTCCTTCTGCTGCATTTCGTATGCCTTCTGCTGAATTTCACGATTGATTTCCTTCTGCTGCCAAAAGAAGGAATAATTCCCGTTATAAACCGTTGATTTCTTGTTTTCGATTTCAATGACCTTTGTCACAATGCGGTCAAGGAAATAGCGGTCGTGGGAAATAATCAGCACTGCACCGGGGTAGGAGCGAAGGAAATCCTCCAGCCATTCGATTGCCGCAATGTCCAGATGGTTGGTCGGCTCGTCCAGCAGCAGGATATCCGGCTTGGAAAGCAGCAGCTTTGCCAGATGCACGCGTGTTTTCTGTCCGCCGGAAAGCTGATTCATCGGGCGGTTGAAATCATTGTCGGCAAAGCCAAGCCCCTTCAGCACACCGCGCAGGCGGCTCTGGTAGCTGTAGCCGTCATTCTGTTCAAAATAATGCTGCAGAGTGGCATATTCCTCCATTTTTTCCGCCAGCGCCTGTCCGCTCAGATTTCCCATTTCGTTTTCTAATTCACGAAGATTTGTCTCTGTTTGAATGATTTTTTCAAAAACCGATAGCATTTCTTCATAAATCGTGCGGTCGCTGTCTATCTGAATATTCTGAGCAAGGTAGCCCAGGGATGTGTCCTTCTTGAGATAAAATTCACCGCCATCGGCAGAAATTTCGCCGGTCAGAACCTTGAAAAGCGTCGTCTTCCCGGCACCATTTACCCCTACAATAGCGGCTTTTTCGCGTTCTTCGATATGGAAGGTGATTTTTTCCAGAATCACATCGATGCCGTATGCCTTGTGTAATTGTCTGCATGCAAGTATCATTGATACAACCTCCATTTGTGTTTCATTGTCTGCTCTTATGATAGCAGAAAATACAACAGATTAAAAGAGTTATTGTTGACAATAAAATAACAGGAGTGCTATACTAAAATTATCCTGAAGTAGAAAAAAATAACTGTATTTGCAGTTCGTTTTCTTTTACGGAGGCATCCTAAAACGAGAGGATTTGGAATATATGGACAGCGAAAAGAAGATCTCACCGGCAGTAATCAACAGATTGCCCAGATACTACCGTTACTTAGGCGACCTGCTGGAAAGTGATATTACTCGCATTTCCTCAAAAGAACTCAGTGCAAAAATGAATATCACTGCCTCCCAGATTCGTCAGGATTTGAACAATTTCGGCGGCTTTGGGCAGCAGGGCTACGGGTATAATGTGGAATACCTTTACAATGAAATAAAAAAGATTTTAGGTCTGGATCGATTGTATAATATGATTGTCATTGGCGGCGGCAATATCGGACAGGCTCTGGTGAACTATACCAATTTTGAGAAGCGTGGTTTCGTCATCAAGGCAGTCTTCGATATCAATCCCCGTCTGATTGGGATGACTATTCGCGGTGTCGAGGTTTATGATATCGACCAGATGGAGGAGTATGTCAAAAATAACCCCGTGGATGTTGCCATTCTTACCCTTCCTCGTTCGCAGGCAGTGAAGGTTGCAAATGATCTGGCAAAATGGGGCGTAAAGGGCATGTGGAACTTCAGCCATGTGGATTTGCAGGTTCCCGATGATGTTCTGGTGGAAAATGTACACCTGACGGACAGCCTTATGACCCTGCTCTATAAAATCAACGAAATGTACTATAGCGGTGAGGATATGCATGAGCATCAA
Source organism: Clostridium sp. MCC345 (assembly GCF_018785345.1). Classification (NCBI taxonomy): domain Bacteria; kingdom Bacillati; phylum Bacillota; class Clostridia; order Eubacteriales; family Clostridiaceae; genus Clostridium; species Clostridium sp. MCC345. The sequence continues at coordinate 193,814 of NZ_WQPP01000064.1, read as the reverse complement.
TTAAAGGATGGTCTGCCTGTAAAGCCGGTGCAGGAAAACGAAGAATTATAAGAAAAAAACAACAAAAAGAAGGAGAGTCACTCTTTGCAAAAAGGTGTGGCTTCTCTTTTTGTTTGTAAAAATTTATTTATTTTATAAAGGAAAAAAGAATTTTAAAATGAAACGTACAAAGGAGGAATGACCGTGGATTTAGCGGCAATCAAAGAAAAACCGTATTATTTTTCCAATCGCGCCCTGAAGCGTCTGATTGTTCCCATGATTATCGAGCAGTTTCTGGCAATTCTGGTTGGTATGTCCGACTCCATCATGGTTGCAACGGTAGGGGAGCATGCAGTTTCGGGTGTCTCTTTGGTGGATAATATTTTCATTCTGCTGATTTATTTGTTTGCAGCTCTTGCAACAGGCGGCGCTGTTGTTATGGGGCAGTATCTGGGGCAGAATAAGCATGAAAAAGCAAATAGGGCAGTCAATCAGCTTATCCTGTTTACGGCGTTGTTTGCGATCTGCATTATGATTGGGCTGTATCTGGCAAGAAACCTCATCCTGCATCGGGTGTTCGGTGCCATTGAGGCGAATGTAATGGAGGCATCCAAAACATATCTTCTCATCGTTTCCGCCTCCATCCCTTTTATCGCCCTGTATAACGCAGGTGCGGCAGTCTTTCGTACTATGGGTAATTCCAAGGTGCCGATGTATCTCTCCATGATGATGAACGCCATCAATGTGGGCGGCAATGCCATCCTGATTTTCGGCTTTGGCATGGGGGTTGCGGGTGCGGCAACCTCGACGCTTGTTTCCCGTGTCATTTCCGCTGTTGCAATCATTTTGCTGCTTTGCTCTCCGGAGCATCTGCTGCATCTGGAGCGTCCGTTTTCCTTTAAGCTGGATTTCGGTATGCTGAAAAAGATTGCCTATATCGGCATCCCCAATGGTCTGGAAAACGGGATGTTTCAGCTGGGGAAAATCATGGTGCTGAGCATGATTACAGGCTTTGGCACGGCGGCGATTGCGGCGAATGCCGTTTCCAATATCATTGCAACCTTTCAGGTGCTTCCGGGGATGTCCGTCGGCATGGCAGTGATTACCGTCTGCTCTCGCTGCGTCGGGGCAGGGGATTATGAAGCGGCAAGATATTATACCCGTAAGATTCTGAAGCTGGTGCATATTCTGATTATCGTTTTCAGCGTCACCACGCTCGTGGCGTTGCCCGGCATCATGCACCTGTATAACCTTTCCGATGACGCAATGACCTTTACAAAACAGATTATCTGGTATCATGGTATCTGCTGTATGCTCATCTGGCCCGAAGCGTTCACGCTGCCGAACACGCTGCGTGCCGCCAGTGATGTAAAGTTCTGCATGATTCTGTCGATTATCTCCATGTGGGTGTTCCGTATTGCCTTCAGCTATATTATTGCTGTCAGAATGGGCATGGGCGTTCTGGGTGTCTGGATTGCCATGACCATTGACTGGGCAGTGCGTGCCGTTCTTTTCATCATCCGCTATCGTGGAAAAAGATGGCAACATAAAAGCATTGCATAAAGAATTAAGTCAAAAAAGCTCCCTTGCGTGTTGTCAAGGGAGCTTTTGCTGTCATGCTTTATTTAAAATAGGAATATCCATAAATCTTCCCCTTCTGGGGTGTTTCCCCGTGCTTTGCCTCCACCAGCTCGGAAACAGTCACAAGCTCATAGCCCTGCTTTTGCAGATAAGGCACGAGGGTTGCCGTTGCTTCTGCGGTAGAGCCGTAAATGCCATGCATCAGGATGACCTTCCCATCCAGATTTCCTGCGGATTTCACCACATCCACAATCGCCTTGGCATCTCTGCTTTTCCAGTCGAGCGTATCAATCGACCAGAGGTAGATGGACATCGGCAGCTGTTTTTTTACGCTGTCCTTACAGTTGCCGTAGGGCGGACGGAAGATGGCAGGGTCTCTGCCAAGCACCTTGCGGAAGGCGGCGGCGGTTTTCTGCACATCTGCCGCAATTTCTGCGTTGGTCAGCTTATTGAAATTCTTATGATCGTAGGAATGGCTGCCAACCTCACAGCCGAGCGCCTCCTCGCGCTTCACTACATCGGGATATTTTTCCACCAGACTGCCAAGATCAAAGAAGGTTGCCCGTGCGTCATATTTCTCCAGAACATCCAGAATGGCATTGGTTGCCTTGGGGTTCGGGCCGTCATCGTAGGTCAGCGCAACCATTTTTTTGTTGCGGATTTCCTTGGGAACGGGAGTTTCCTTTTTCGGTTCTTCGATTTTCTTCTGCATTTCCGCATACGGAATCGTCAGGTGCACCACGCCGTAGCTGCCGGGGAAAAGGTCGTAGCGGTCGAAATAAAACAATACGCCGTCCTTCGTGAGTGCAAAGCGGTCAAACCGTCCTGCGTCGGGTGCAAGCAGGGTTTTGTAGTTGCCGAAGATACCGTTTTTATAAGGCTCTGTCGTTGTGAAGTATTTTTCCGTGTAGGCAGAAGCATTTTTCGCAAAGCTGTCCGATTGCAGGCTTTCCGCCGTTACCTCTGCATCCTTTTCCAGATCAAAATGGAACACCTGAATCTGTGTGTGCGGCGAAAGTTCGCCGTTTGCCTCATGTGTTTCAAAGAACACCAGACTCAGCTGATTTTCCTTCGCAAGATAGCTTTCATAGCCCAGATACAGAATCGCATCCGTCTGTTTTTTCTCCTTTTTTTCTTCCTCTGTCGGGGTAAATTCCGCATCAAAGGCATTGCGGATTTCCGTCACGATTTCCGAAATGCGTGCATCAATCCTTTCCTTCCCGATTTCGGGATATTGCAGCAGATAGGAAAGGTGATTTTCCTGCTCCACCACATCCTGCGGCTTGCCGACCTCCTGCTGCTCCAGATACTGCGCCCAGTAGGAGACTCCCTTCTCTGTCAGCTCCAGTGTCTTTTTGCGGTTCAGCAAAGAAAAGCTGCTGCTGTTTGCGCTGCATCCACAAGAGAGCAACAGTATGCCCATCAGAAGAAAGGCCAGCATACGTTTCATTCTCATTCAGATTCCCCCTTTCGGTTCTGATAGATCGGGTGAACATAACGTCCCCGCTTGGTGGTGCTTTTGCCATATTGGATTGCCGTTTGGGGACAGCGGTTCACGCATGCCATGCACATATTACAGTGCTTTTCCGTCCAGACAGGAATTCCTGCCGTCAGCCGAATGCAACCACTGGTGCAGACCCTTTCACATAGACCGCAGTGACTACAGTCCTCCGTTACATAAAAAGGCTTTGTTTTCAGCCCCCTCCGGAACGCAGGATTGACGATTTTACTCAGCACTCCTGCGCCCCTTCCTTTCTTCACACGGAAGAAATTGCTCCAGTTCAGCCGGATGGCACGCAGGATGTTGTCCAGTGTCCTGTCTGCTTTTTCCAGAAGCGCATATTGCTCTGCCTTCGTCCCTGCATCAAAAAGCACCGTAAAGCTGTCCGGCATCACAACGGAAAAGCCGCTGTCCAGGGTAAGCCCGTTTTCCTGCAATGCCTTCCCCAGAAGGTCAATCGCCTCCCCTGCGGAAGACCCGCAGGTGCAGACAGCGAAAAGATAGGGATCACCGCTGTAATAAAGCTCCAGATTTTTCACGAAATCTGTCACCGTCTGCGGAGGAGCCCATGCATAAACGGGAAAGACAAAGCCCAATCGTTCCCCCTGTAGCATAGTATGCTTGTAATTGCCTGCTTTGACCGCTTCTGCAATATCCGTCAATTCCTCCCCCAGAGCTTCGGCAAGCTTTTTTGCCACAGCATAGGAATTGCCTGTTCCGCTGAAGTAATAAATCATAAGGTGTTCCCTCCTTTTCTGTGATTTCAAATACTGTTTCTTAAAGATATCATATCATATTTTTCGGCTAAAAACTTTGAAGAATTTATTAAATTTTCACTACATTTTATAGATACCTCCAAGCTGCGGAAAGTTTGCCTTTACACCGATTTTTTCCGATATTATACTAAGATGAGTGAAGCCGAAAGGGGAGAGAGCTATGTTGGAAAAGGCGTTGATTCTGGCGGCAAAAGCGCATACGGGGCAGGTCGATAAGGGCGGTGCGCCCTATATCCTTCATCCCATTCGGGTGATGCTTGCCTGCGAGGGGGAAAAGGAAAAAATCGTTGCCCTTTTGCATGATACTCTGGAGGATACCGCTTTGACCGCGGCAGACCTGCGGCGTGCGGGCTTTTCGGAGGAAATCGTGCAGGCGGTGTGCTGCCTGACGCGTGGGCAGAAGGAGGATTACATGGATTATATTGCGCGCATCTGCGAAAATGCGCTGGCGGCGAGAGTGAAGTATGCCGATTTGCAGGATAATCTGGATATCAGTCGCATCCCTAACCCGACAGAGAAGGATTTTGCCAGAATCCGAAAATATGAACAGGCAATGAAAAGAATTACGAGATCAATCAAGGGAGGACGGGAGCATGGAGCATTGGACACAGGAACGCTATGACGCGTTCCGCAGGGAATTGTATGCACGGCAGGAGGAAGCCTATCGGCAGTTTCATACAAAGCTGCTCCGCTCAGATTTGCCCGTTATCGGTCTGCGCGCGCCCCTTCTGCGGAAAATAGCGACAGAAATCGCCAAGGAGGACGGCGCGAGCTTTTTGCGTATCTGTGGCAGAGGAACCTATGAGGAACGTCTGCTCTATGGCTTGGTGGCGGCGGCACTGCCTGTTTCCTATGCGGAATTTCTGCCCTATTGCGACACCTATACGGAGACGATTGTCGAAAACTGGGCGCATTGTGATGGCTTCTGCGCCTCCTTGAAAAAGCGAATCAAGGGACATGAGGCGGAATTTTTCGAGCATATCAAAAGGTATCTGGCTTCCGAAAATCCGTGGGCGGTGCGCGTCGGGCTGATTCTGATGCTCAATTATTATCTCACCCCTGCATATCTTCCGGCAGTGCTGGAGCGGACAGATGCCGTCCAATCCGAGCAGTATTATGTCCGTATGGGACAGGCATGGCTGCTGGCAACGGCTTGGGCGAAGGACAGGGACACCTGCAGGGCGTATCTTTCGCATCATCATCTGGATGCTTGGGTATTCCGTAAGTTCATTCAGAAGGCGTGTGAGTCTTATCGTGTTTCGGCGGAGGATAAGGCATATCTGCGCAGCCTGCGGAAGAAATGAAAGAGATTCTTTGCTTTGAAATCATGTGAAAAAGGTGTATACTAAGATTCTGAATCAATGAGAGAGAAGAATCGAGCGGAGGAGAAGTATGAGTTATTTTCCCTTTTTTGTGGAGATTGGGCAGAAGCGCTGTCTGGTTGTGGGCGGCGGAACGGTTGCTTTCAGAAAAATTGAAAAATTGCTGCCCTTTGGCGTGGAGATAACGGTGGTTTCTCCTTCTTTTTGTGCGGAAATCGAGCAGACAGAGGGCATCTGCCGCATCCGCAAAGAATTTCAGGCAGAGGATGTAGAGGATATGAGCTTTGTCATCGGCGCAACAGATTGCGAGGCTGTCAACGCGAGGATTGCTGCTGTCTGCCATGCAAAGCATATCCCTGTCAATATTGTGGATGATGCTGAAAAATGCAGCTTTTTCTTTCCGGCTCTGGTGAAGCGGGGCGCATTTGTCGCAGGCTTTTCCACAGGAGGCGCAAGCCCCTTAGCGGCACGCTTCATCCGCGAGCAGATGGAGGATGCCATCCCCACAGGCTTTGCCGATGTGATAGACGTTATGGCAGAGGTGCGCGGTCGCATGAAGGCAGCCTTTGCGGACAGCGGAAAAAGAGAACAGGTACTGCGGCATATTTTCTGCCTTGCCTTAGAGAAAAACGGGAATGTATCCCAAGCAGAAATCGAGGAAATCATAAGAAAGGAGGGGGAGCAGTGAAAAAGCTGAGAGTCGGCACAAGAAAAAGCCTGCTTTCTGCCAGACAGACGGAGCTGGCGCTGGCGGCACTGGCAAAGGTGCATCCTGCCTTGGAAACCGAAATTGTCCCCTTCCACACAAGAGGGGATCTGATTCTGGATAAGCCCCTCTGGGCAATCAGTAATCAGGGGAAGGGCGTTTTTGCGTCCGAATTTGAAGAAATGCTTCTGCGCGATGAAATTGACATTGCCATTCACAGCGGCAAGGATCTGCCGGTGCTTCTGGCAGATGGTCTGGAAATCATTGGCGTGCTCAAACGGGATGACCCACGAGATGTGCTTGTCATGCCGAAGGGGAAAAAAGCTGAGGCTTGTAAAATCATCGGCACGGGCAGCCTTCGTCGGGAGCAGTGCGCGGCAAAGGTTTTCCCTTGGGCAGAATGTCGGCTCATTCGCGGCAATATTCAGACGCGTCTGCAAAAGCTGAAGGATGGGGAATATGATGCCATTCTCCTTGCCAAGGCAGGGCTTGACCGTATGGGCATCACCGAAGCGGATGGCTATGCCTTCCGCGTTCTTTCCCCTGAGGAATTTCTCCCTGCGGCGTGTCAGGGGATCATCGTTGCCGAGGGCAAACGGGAATTGTCCTCTCTTGTCGGCGCAATGACCCACCCCGAAACGCAGTATATTTTTGAAACGGAGCGCGCGGTGCTGCGGCTTTTGGGTGCGGATTGCAGTGCGCCTGTGGCGGCGTTTGCCGAAATGGAAGGGGAGGTCATCCGTCTGCGTGCGATGTATGGGGAAGGCTATGCCGAGGGCAAGGCACCCGTTGCGGCGCGTTTGCAGCTGGCGGCGGAGGTAGTCGGGAGGTTGCGGAAATGAGCGGAACGGTTTATCTGGTTGGGGCAGGCTGCGGCAATCCCGATCTGATTACATGGAAGGGTCTGCGCCTTCTGCGGGCATGCGATGCAGTGCTCTATGATGATTTGTCCTCCCCTAAGCTTCTGGAGGAAACCCGGACGGACTGCGAAAGGCTTTTTGTCGGCAAGCGTTATGGCAGACATTCCATGCCGCAGGCGGAAATCAATGCCCTGCTTGTTGCCAAGGCACAGGAGGGAAAAACGGTTGTGCGGCTGAAGGGCGGCGACCCCTTCGTGTTTGGCAGAGGGGGCGAGGAGGTGCTTGCCTTGCAGGCGGCAGGCATCCCGTATGAGGTGGTTTCGGGCGTGACCTCTGCGGTTGCGGTGCCTGCGGCGGCAGGGATTCCCGTCACCCATCGGAGGCTTGCGCGCAGCTTTCATGTCATAACAGGGCATACCGCGGCAGATGGCGCAGAGACACTGACGGAACAGATAGATACCCTTGCAAAACTGGAAGGTACGCTTGTTTTTCTGATGGGTCTGCATCATCTGGAGGAAATCACAAACGGCTTATTGCAGGGCGGCAAGCCTGCCGATACCCCTGCGGCTGTCATTTCCAGGGGAACAACCCCTAAGCAGCGGGTTGTCCGCGCGAAGCTGTGCAATCTGGCAGCGAAAACAAGAAAAGCCAATCTCGCCGCCCCTGCCGTCATCGTGATTGGCGAAACGGCAGGAATGCAGCTTTCGGGCACAATCGAGTATCCCCTATACGGCGTGAAAATCGGCGTAACCGGCACAAAATCCATCACGAAGAAGCTCAGGAACCGCTTAGAGGAATTGGGTGCGACTGTCACGGAGCTGGATTACGCCACTCTCGTTCCCGATTGGGAAAATGAAGCCTTAGAACAGGCATTGCAGGGCATCACCGCCTATACATGGGCGGTATTCACAAGCCCTAACGGGGTTGAAATTTTTTTTCAGGCACTGCAAAAGCGGAGAATCGATATCCGCACACTGGCGCAGCTGCGGTTTGCCGTCATCGGCACAGGCACAGCCGCCGCTCTGGAAAAGCGCGGCATTTATCCTGCCTTTCTGCCCAAAACCTACGATGTGGAAAGCCTTGCGAAGGGGCTTTGCAGTGTGGTCGGTGCGGATGAAAAAATTCTGATTCTCCGTGCGGCGCAGGGTTCTCCTGTCCTGACGGAGATTTTAGCAAAAGAAAAGAAGCAATACACAGATGTAAAATTATATGACATTGCCATTGATGCCGAAAAACGCCGCTTTACCCATGAAGCAGCCAAGGAAATGGATTTTATCACCTTTGCGAGCGGCTCGGGCGTGCGCGGCTTTTTTGCACAGGGCGGCACAATGCCCCAAGGCACAACGGCGGTCTGCATCGGTACCTCTACCGCGAAAACGCTTGCGTCCTATGGGGATTTTCCTGTTTTGACGGCGCAGACCTTCAACGTGGATGGCATCATAGAGGTGATTTTGGAAGAAGCAAGCAAAACAAAAACAACCGAAAAGGAGACGGACAAATGAGAAGATTCAGAAGACTGCGCGGCTCAGAAGCCATGCGGAGGTTGGTGCGCGAAACCAGAATTTCCGCAGAGGAGATGATTTACCCCATTTTTGTGATAGAAGGGGAGAATATCAAAAATCCGATTCCTTCTATGCCGGGCGTGTTCCAATATTCCGTTGACCGCATGGATGAAATGCTCGCAGAGGTGGCGGCAAGCGGCATTGCAGGTGTGTTGATTTTCGGGATTCCCAAGGAAAAGGATGCGGTCGGCTCGCAGGCGTATGCTCCGGACGGCATCACCCAGAGAGCCATTCGCCATATCAAAAAGAAGTATCCCTCTCTGCTTGTGGTTGCGGATGTTTGCCTTTGCGAATATACCTCGCATGGGCATTGCGGCTTAGTTGAGGGAGAGCATATTTTAAATGATGAAACCCTGCCCCTTCTGGCGAAAATGAGCGTCACGCTCGCGCAGGCAGGTGCGGATATCATCGCCCCTTCGGATATGATGGACGGGCGCGTGGCGGCAATTCGTCATGCTCTGGATGAAGCGGGCCTTCTGCATATCCCCATCATGGCGTACAGCGCGAAATTTGCCTCCGGCTATTACGGCCCCTTTCGGGATGCGGCACATTCCGCACCGCAGTTTGGGGACAGACGCTCCTATCAGATGGATGTCTGTAATAAAAAGGAAGCCCTGCGTGAAATTGAGGACGATATCGAGGAGGGAGCAGATTTTTATATCATCAAGCCTGCCCTTGCGTATCTGGATGTGGTCGAAGCGGCGGCAAATCGCTTTGATTTACCCATTGCCGTCTATAACGTCAGCGGCGAATATGCCATGGTGAAGGCGGCGGCACAGCAGGGCTGGATAGAGGAAAAGCGGATTGTCATGGAAAATCTGATTGCCATGAAGCGCGCAGGTGCCTCCATCCTGATTACCTATCACGCGCTGGATGCGGCAAGCTGGTTGAAAGAGGACTGATTGCATGAAGAAGGAGAAAACAGCGAAAACCGAAGAAAACGAAAAGCACTGGGAGCGGGTGACGCAGGAATTTGCCCCCGTCTGCGATGCAGATTGCAGGGTACTGATTCTGGGGACAGCCCCCTCTAAGAAATCTCGTGAGGTTGGCTTTTATTACGGTCATCCGCAGAATCGCTTCTGGAAAATGCTTGCAGCAGTGACGGGCGAGAGGGTTCCCCAAAGCATCGAGGAAAAGAAGGCACTGCTGCTGCGCAACCATATAGCTCTGCATGATGTGATTCATAGCTGTGATATCATCGGGAGCAGTGACAGCAGCATTAAAAATGTGGAGCCTGCCGATTTGGAGCGGATTCTTGCCGTTACAGGCAGGGTCGCTATCCTCTGCAACGGCGGCACGTCCTATAAATTATATCGAAAATATCAGGAGGAGCGATTGGGGATTTCTGCGGTGCAGCTTCCCTCGACCAGCCCTGCCAATGCGGCATGGAATCTGGAGCGGCTCTCTGCGGCATGGGGCGAGGTGCTTTTGCCCCTTTTGAGAAAAGAGGAAGAATAGAAAAATTTTTCTTGACAGATGCCTGTGGTTTCCGATATAAAAATTATAAAAAACAAAAGAGAAAGCAGAAAGGAAGGATTTGTTATGGCATATATCCCTGTGGAATATCCTGCGGAAAAAGGTGCGTTTTACGCGCTTTTGAAGGAACAGCTTGAAAAATATACGGAGAACGAAACAGACGAAACAGCAATTCTTGCGAATGCGTCTGCGGTTCTGGGCATCGCGCTCAAGGACATTAACTGGGTTGGCTTTTACATGGTAAAGGGTGAGGAGCTTGTGCTTGGGCCTTTTCAGGGTAAGCCTGCGGTCAGCAGAATCGGCTATGGCAAGGGGGTCTGCGGCACAGGCTGGGCGGAAAAACGCACACAGCTGGTAGCAGATGTGCATTGCTTCGCCGGACATATTGCCTGTGACTGCAATTCCAATGCAGAAATAGTTGTGCCATTGCTGAATGATGCAGGAGAGGTGCTTGGCGTTCTGGATATCGACAGCCCCGTCAGCGGCCGCTTTGATGGTGACGATTTAGACGGTCTGGAAGCAGCGGCGGCGCTTCTGGCAAAGAAAATCGCAGGCTGAGCAAAAAAGATATGATGTAAAACTGTCTTGTTTTTCCGCTGTTTTGCGGCAGTGTCCTATGCAATTTGTGGGAATTGCCCGAATCAGCGGATTTTTTATTGACAGACATCCATTTTCCCGATAAAATACAACAGGAAGTGAATAAAGGACTTATCAAGAGTGGTTGAGGGACAGGGCCCTGTGACACCCGGCAACCGGCGGAAACGCATCGGTGCTAATTCCCCCGCAGCATTGCGGAAGATGAGATTGATGCAAAAGCCCTGCGGGGCTTTCTTTTGTTGAAGAAGAAGCAAAAAAGGCTTTCGGAAAAACAATGCAAACACGTCTCTCCTTAGAAAACTTTATTCACAGTCACTAAACATTTGTGTAAAAAAGGAGAACAAAAAATGAGCAGAAGATTATTTACATCCGAATCTGTTACAGAGGGACATCCCGATAAAATCTGTGACCAGATTTCCGACGGCGTGCTGGACGCACTTTTGGCAAAGGACCCCAATTCCCGTGTTGCCTGCGAAACCTGCACCACAACAGGCATGATTATGGTTATGGGCGAAATTACAACAGAGGCTTATGTTGATGTTGAAAAAATCGTCAGAGAAACCTTGACAGAAATCGGCTACACCAGAGCAAAATACGGCTTTGACAGCGAAACCTGCTCCGTTCTGACCGCTATCCACGGACAGTCCCCCGATATCGCACTGGGCGTTGATCATTCTCTGGAAAACAAAACAGGCGCGGATGACAGCGAATTTGATACAGGTGCCGGCGATCAGGGCATGATGTTCGGCTTTGCCTGCGATGAAACAGAGGAACTGATGCCCCTGCCTATTTCCCTGTCCCATAAGCTGACAAGAAGACTGGCAGAGGTGCGTAAAAACGGTACACTGGCATATCTGCGCCCCGATGGCAAGGCACAGGTGACAGTGGAATATGAGGACGATACACCCGTAAGAGTGGATACCGTTGTTGTGTCCTCTCAGCATGATCCCGATGTGGAGCATAGCCAGATTGAACAGGATATCATCGAAAATGTAGTGAAGAAGGTCATCCCTGCCTCTCTGCTGGATGAAAACACAAAATATTACATCAACCCTACAGGCAGATTTGTTATCGGCGGCCCTATGGGTGACTCCGGTCTGACAGGCAGAAAGATTATCGTGGATACCTATGGCGGCTATGCGGCACACGGCGGCGGCGCATTCTCCGGTAAGGACCCTACAAAGGTTGACCGTTCCGCTTGCTATGCGGCAAGACACGTTGCAAAAAATATTGTTGCCAGCGGCATTGCAAGAAAATGTGAGGTACAGCTTGCTTACGCAATCGGCGTGGCACAGCCCGTTTCCATTCTGGTAAATACCTATGGCACAGGGAAGCTTTCCGATGAAGAAATCACAGAAATCGTAAAGAAAAACTTCGACCTGCGCCCTGCGGCAATCATCAAAAACTTCGATCTGAGAAGACCCATCTATAAGCAGGTAGCGGCTTATGGTCACTTCGGCAGAACCGATTTGGATTTGCCTTGGGAAAAGCTGGACATGGTAGATGTATTCAAAGAAAGAATCTAAGCCGACACCCTAAGTCGAAAGCAGGCTTTCGACTTGTTAAGACAGAGGAATAAACAGACGAGTTCCATCAGCTTAAAAGCCTTGAAACTCGCTGTTTTCCTCGAGTGGGCGAAGCCCCCTCTGCGGATTCCATTCGGGACGACGCTTCGTTTCCCGAACCCTTCCGCTATTTGACAAATGGCTATATACGAAAAGCCTTCCATGAAAATGGAAGGCTTTTTTGTGTGATTTTAATTATATAGTCCCTTAATGCTGATTTCTCCACTGGAAAGTGCCTCGCTTCGTCCATCGGCATAGCGCACCCTCAGAGAAAAATCATCCCCGATGGCAACCGCAAAGGCAGGTGCTTCCTCTGTACCGCGTACAACGGTGATTTCCTTTCCTGTTGTGATGTTGTCCCTGCGGTAGGCCTCCAGATATTCCGTTTTTTCCTTCGGCCAAGCCCGACACATGCTGTCAAGCTCCCGAATCAGAGCGGCGGCAAGCGCTGCGCGGGAATGGGCTTTCCCTGTTTCCATTGCCAAGGAGGTTGCAATGTGCCGCACCTCCTCGGGGAAATCCTCCGCCTGTCCGTTCACGTTAATGCCAATCCCGATGATGAGGTACTGAATATAGCCGCTTTCGCTTTCCACAGACATTTCCGTCAGAATCCCACAGATTTTTTTGCGGTCGATGACTAAATCATTTACCCATTTGATGCCTGCACGCACGCCGCAGACCTCCTCGATGGCATTATTTGTGGCAACCGCCGTCCATGCCGTAATCTCCACGATATCTGTCGGCAGGGTGTCGGGATGAAAGAGGATGGAAAGATAAATTCCGTTATCCTGCGGAGAAGCAAAGGCACGCCCACGTCTGCCTTTCCCCTGTGTCTGCTCGTTGGCGAGCACCACCTGCCCGTTTGGTGCGCCCGCAAGTGCCAGCTCACGCAGACGGTTGTTGGTCGAATCCACGGAAGCCAGACATTCCACCGTCTGCATGCGCGCTTCATCCAGATAGGCGGCAAGCTCCTGCGCGGAAATGCTGTTCGGTACGGCATCCAGATGGTAGCCCTTATTTGTCGAGGAGGAAATCTCATAGCCATCCGCGCGCAATGCTTTTACGGCAGTGTTGACCGCCGCGCGGCTTACGCCCAGAAGTCGGCTGATGTGTTCCCCTGAAATATAATCGTTTTCTTTTCTCAAAATCGCAAGAACTGCGTCCTTTGTCATAGTATCACCTCTTGTTTATCCTACCATAGAAATCACAGACGGTACAGAGCCTCTTTTTCTTTGCAGATGCTGCTCCATTGACACCCGCCGCAGATTTCGCTCCGCTTTCCTTGGGAAAGAATATATTCTGCTACGTGTGCCGCAAATTCTCGCCAGGGCAAAACGCTGTGTTCCTCCATGTCGCAAAGGGAAAGCACCTGTCTGTCATAGCTTTGCACCAAGTCTGCACTTTCGCAAATGCCGTTTGCAAGATGGGGGCAGCCGCCGCAAATGCAGTCCGCCTCCGCAACAACTGTAACGGTTGGGTTTTCCTGCTCCAAATATTCCAGAATCTGCGCCATGTGGGCAGTAAAGCCAGTGCTGTAGCCCTTTCCCTCAAAGAAAGCAAGGCACATCCCATGATGTGCCCGCAGCTTTATTTCTACATTTTTCATGCAATCACCTTCCGGAAACGCTCCGTCAGAAGCAATGCAATCCCAATCTTAATCAGATCGGGGATAATGAAGGGAATGACGCACCATCCCAGAACGGTACCCAAGCCAACTGCGCCGGAGGTTTTTGCGTAAACCGCCATAAACCAGAGCGTCCCGATGGCGTAGCAGACTACCAGACCAAGCACCATGGAAATGGCAAGCACAATTTTACCTCTGCCGCAGACGGTCTCTATGCCCCACATCAGCAGAGCAGATGCCAGAAAGCCGATAATATAGCCACCTGTTGTGCCGAACAGAACGCCGACACCGCCGGAAAAGCCTGCAAATACAGGCAGACCTACCAGACCCAGCAGGATGTAGACAAGAACTGCAAGACTGCCGCGCTTGCCGCCCAGAAGCCCGACTGCCGTAAAAACACCCATCGTCTGCAAAGTGAAGGGGACGGTTGTGGGAATGGAAATCCACGAGCAGATGGCAATCAGTGCGGCGAAAATCCCGATAAAGACAATATCTCTTGTTTTGTTTTGTTGCATTGTTGTTGTATTCATGTTTCTTACCTCCGTTTTTTGGAAGTATAACATAGGCGGCTTTTATTGTCAATGATAAAAAATAAAATGGTTTACAATCAAGAGAATCCATTTGACAAGCACCCGAACCGCCTCCTTCGGATATATTGAATATATCAAACCATTGAAGGAGGAATGGATATGCCCAAGAAGCTGACGGAAATTCCTGTGGAATGTCCTTGCTTCGTGCAGGAGGTACGGGGAGAAGGCTATCTGCGTCTGTTTGATCTGGGCTTTTTCCGAGACAGTCGGGTTTTGCCGCTGTATGAATGTGCGGGCGGCGGCACACGAGTGTATCGGGTGAAGGATACGCTGATTGCTCTGCGCGATGCCGATGCCGCGCGTATTTTTGTGGAGGAGGGGATGTAGGATGCCTGAGAAAACACGCCTGCGGATTGCTTTGGCAGGCAACCCCAATACGGGGAAAAGCACCGTTTTCAATGCACTGACCGGGCTGAAGCAGCATACGGGCAACTGGGCAGGGAAGACCGTCGGCAATGCAGTCGGGGAATTTTCCTTTGGCGCATGGCAGGCGAAGCTGTATGACCTGCCGGGCATTTATTCCCTGTTTTCCGAATGTGCCGAGGAGCGCGCCGCTAAGGATTTTATCTGCTATGAGCAGCCGGACATTGTCCTTGTGGTTCTGGATGCGACCTCTCTGGAACGCAATCTTCCTTTGGGGCTGCAAATTATGGAGCTGACGGAAAATGTGATTTTCTGTCTGAATCTCACCGATGAAGCGGAGAAAAGGGGCATTTCTGTGGATGATGTGCGTCTGGAGAAGCTGACGGGTGTGCCTGTGATCAAAATGGCGGCAAGGCAGGGCGTAGGTCTGCTAGAGCTCAAGGAAATGCTCCTTGCCGTGGCAGAAGGGCGAAAATCCATCCGGCCCATAGGCATTGATTGGGATGCCTTTACCCCTGAAACGGAAAGCGGCTATCATTCCGCGGAATTTCAGGAAAAGCGCTCCCTTGCCTTCCTTTCTCGCGCAAAGGAAATCTGCGATGCAGTGGTGCAGAAAAAAGAGGAACGCGATAGCCGCACCGAGCGCATGGATAAAATCCTGCTTTCCCCGAAAACGGGTATTCCTTTTATGCTGCTCCTGCTGGGCGGCGTATTCTGGATTACGGTGGCAGGGGCAAATGTACCGTCCGAATTTCTCATGCGGCAGTTCCATCAATGCGGTGCTGTGATGCGAAACGGCTTGCTGACATTGCAAGCACCCCTTTGGCTGCAAGGACTGCTACTGGATGGCGTTTGGCTGACGGTGAGCTGGGTGGTGGCGGTTATGCTGCCGCCGATGGCGATTTTTTTCCCGCTGTTTACATTGTTAGAGGATTTCGGCTTGCTGCCACGGATTGCCTTTAATCTGGATGGCTTGTTTCAAAAGGCGGGGGCGCATGGGAAGCAGGCATTGACGATGTGCATGGGCTTTGGCTGCAATGCCGCAGGGGTCACAGCCTGCCGCATCATTGAATCCCCCAGAGAACGCCTGATCGCCATCCTCACGAACTGCTTCGTTCCCTGTAATGGGCGTTTCCCGACGTTGATTTTGCTTTCGGGCTTTTTCTTTGCAAGGGGAAATCCTATTGCCGCAGGCGGCTTCGTGTTCCTTTTGATTGTGCTTGCCGTCGGCATCACGCTTGCTGTTTCCTTTTTGCTGAGCAAAACCATACTGCGCGGTGTGCCGTCCGCCTTTGTTCTGGAGCTGCCGCCGTATCGCCGCCCGAAGCTTTGGGATGTGATTGTCCGCAGTATGCTGGACAGAACGATTTTTGTACTCGCCAGAGCGGTGACGGTTGCCATCCCTGCCGGCGCAGTCATCTGGCTTTGTCAGAATATCATGGTGAATGGGCATACGCTCCTGTACGGCATGGCAGCCCTCTTGGAGCCGCTTGGCGCACTCATGGGACTTTCGGGCGTAATTCTTATGGCATTTCTGCTTGGGATTCCTGCGAATGAAATCGTCATCCCCATCCTTCTGATGGTCTATAGTCAAAGCGGCACGCTGGTAGAGGCGGAGGGCATTGCACAGGCAGGTGCCATCCTCGCTGCCAATGGCTGGACATGGGTGACGGCAGTCTGCGTGATTCTTTTCTCGCTGAACCATTTCCCCTGCGCCACTACGCTTCTGACCATCCGTAAGGAAACCGGCAGTCTGCTCTGGACGGGGGTCAGCTTTTTTTTGCCGACTGTGGTCGGTGTGCTGCTCTGCATCGCGGTACATCTGCTTGCATTGCTTGTTGGTATCTTTTTTTGAAAAAATATTTTCATCAAAAAAAATTGGTGCTATACTAATCTATAGCTAGAACAAAAGAGAAATGGGGGATTTGTATGAATGAGCAATTATATAAGCTGCTGCAAAAGGCAAGAGAGGATGTGGAGCTGCGTAAACGCATCTGGGCAGTGAAGGAGGCAAAGGACCCTGCTTTGGCGCTGTGTGAGCTTTGCACTGCAGAGGGCTTTCCGTTGACTGTGGGTGGTTTGTTTTCCGAGCAGGAGGAATTTTTCTGCAACCTGTTCCGTAGCTGCAATGGCAGTGCCGTACAGCCCTTGGATGGCTGGGATGACCCCTTCGATATGTTCTTTGCCGCTATGGAGGCGTTGGAGAAATAAAAAAAGGCATGGCATGATGCTTTTCATGCTGTGCCTTTTTTTGTTCTGTTTTTTCAGCTTGCCTTCATTTCCAGCCGCAATCTGTCTGCAATCAGTGCAATAAATTCCGAATTGGTCGGCTTGCCCTTATGGTTATTGATTGTGTAGCCGAACAGCGCATCAATCGCATCCACCTTCCCGCGGTTCCATGCAACCTCAATCGCATGGCGAATGGCGCGTTCCACACGGCTGGGTGTGGTGTTGCATTTCTTTGCGATGGAGGGATACAGTTCCTTCGTGATATAATTCAGCACATCCATATCGTTGACACTCATGATGATTGCCTCGCGCATGTAATGATAGCCGCGAATATGTGCCGGCACACCGATTTCATGCAGAATATTCGTCACCTTTGTTTCTAGGTCGTACACGGCAGTGTTTGCGGCAATGGGGGCAACGGCTTTCAGAAGCGGCTTCTGCTCCTGCATCAGCTGGCGAATCCGCTGTGTCAGCGCATCCATGTCAAAGGGCTTCACCATGTAATAGCTTGCACCTAAGTCCAGTGCCTTCTGCACCACCTTGTCCTGACTCAGCGCAGAAAGAATGATTGTAATCGGGCGATCGTCTTCCTCCGTTTTTTGCAGTCGTTCCAGAACGCCAAGCCCATCCAGACGGGGCATAATGCCATCAATCACCGCAACATCCGGGTGCGTATCTCTGATTTTATTCATGGCATCAATACCGTCCATAGCAACCGCTACCACAGTAATGTCCTCCTGTTTATTCAAATGATCGACGATGATGTCGCAAAAATCCTTATTGTCATCCGCCAAAAGCACTTTTATTGTATTTTGATTCAAAATAATCCCTCCCGTTGTAGCTTCCTGAATGTTTATGCAGAACTTCCTTGCTTTTGGGTTGATTATAGTATAGAAAATTTCCCCCGACAAGAACCATTCGTAGGACAAAAAAAGCCCGAAATGACAAGAAAAACCAAGATTTTCCGATTTTTCTCGAATCCGCGTAAAAAGCCCGCCGTATGCCGTCGAAGGATGTATGCTGAATTGGTAATAATTGGCAGAAAAAGGGGGATAATGCGGACGAAAATCTGTGAAAAAGAAGTCAATTTATGAAAAAACCTCATCTGTTTCAGATGAGGTTAGGGTGTCGACAAAGTCGACACCCTAAGTCGAAATCAGGATTTCGACTTGCTAAGACAGAAGAACAAACAGACGAGTTCCATCAGCTTAAAAGCCTCGAAACTCGCTGTTTTCCTCGTCGGAAATGAATTCCGACTGCGGATTCCATTTGGGAAACGGATTTGTTTCCCAAGCCTTTCCGCTACCTCAGAATTACTTTGTCTACAGTCTGAAACCTCATCTGTTTCAGATGAGGTTTCGTAGTTTTTGATTATATGCTTGCTTTTTTTGTGCGATTTTGTCGGTCAGTGCGGCAAATTCCTCTAAGCCCAATGCTTCCCCGCGCACCCGCGTATCCCAGCCAAGCTCCTCCAGAAGCTCCGCCAACTCCTCCTTGCTGAAGCCGAGGTTGCCCAGATGAAACAGGCAGTTCATCAATGTCTTTCTGCGCTGCCCAAAGGCACATTTCACCAGATGGAAAAATAGCTTTTCATCGGCTGTTTTTACCTTTCTCTCAGGCAGAACCTTTAGCGTAATCACCGCAGAAGCCACCTTCGGGCGTGGCATGAAGCATGCCGGCTGCACAATCATATCCAGCTTGGCATCACAGTAATACTGCACGGCAATGGAAAGCGCGCCGTATTCCTTTTCCTTCGGGCGTGCCTGCATCCGCTCCGCCACCTCCTTCTGCACCATAACGGTGATGCTGTCCACATGACGTTCGTTTTCCAGAAGGTCCATGATAATCGGTGTGGTGATGTAATAGGGCAGGTTTGCAACAACCTTAATCGGTCTGCCGTCGTTTTTTTCGCGGATGATGGCATCAATGTCCGTTTTCAGAATATCCTGATTCAGAATCTCAATATTGTCATAGTCTGCCAGGGTCTGCTTCAGAATGGGAATCAGCGTATTGTCGATTTCCACCGCAACCACCTGTCCTGCGTTTTCCGCCAGAACCTGCGTCAGAGAGCCGATGCCGGGGCCGATTTCCAGCACACAGTCCTCTTTAGTTACGCCTGCGCAGGCGGCAATGTTATCCAGAATATTGGAATCAATCAGAAAATTCTGACCAAAATTTTTCTTAAATGCAAAGCGGTTCGCTTCGATAATCTCTTTTGTTTTGCTGGGGGTTGAAATTCTTTCTGCCATGTTTTTCTCCTTTTAGATAATATTGCCGAGGATGCCGAAGCTGAGCACAGAAACAATCATGCCTGCCGTCAGAACGCCAAGCATAATGACGGGGAAGGTCTTTTTGGGGTCCATGTGCAGAAGTGCGCTGATGAGTGCGCCCATCCATGCGCCCGTCCCCGGCAGGGGCAGGGCAACGAAAAGATAGACCCCCCAATAGGCGTATTTTCGGATTTTGTCACTTTTCGCATCTGCCTTTCGCTCGCACCATTCCACCAAGCCGTGCAGAGGTGTTTTTTTCAGTACGCGAAAGATAAAGCGGATGAATAACAAAATAAAGGGAATCGGCAAAAGGTTTCCGATATATGCAATGATGAAGGTGGGCAGCCAGTGCATCCCCATTGCAAAGCCTGCAATAATGCCGCCGCGCAGCTCCAGAATCGGCAGCAGCGAAACGATGAATACAATCATCTCTCTGGAAACACTGCCCGATAAATGTTCTACAAACCATGTTGCTAGGGTTTCAGCCAAATCAATCTCCTCCTAATTCCTAAGGGGTTTTGTATCCGAATCTTCGGTTTTTACAACTAATATATTATACATGAACAGGGGGATAGGAACAATAAAGAATTTCTTAATTTTGAAGAATCTCTGCGATTTTCCGTAATTATTTTCTGTTGTTTTTGAAAGATTGTATTTTTTTCAGTAATATGCACGAATTTTTGTTTTTATATTGAAAAAAATTGTCTGATATGTTTCAATGTGAAAAAGAGACATTTGATTGCTTCAAAAAAACAAACAAAAAATATAAAAATAGAAGGTGAGAAGTATGACAGAAGAATTAAGAGCGCAGCTCATGGGTGTAAAGCTGACAAAAAAGGAGAAGCTTATTGCGGATTTTATACTGGATAATTTTGCGGAGGCGTGTTTTATTACCTCTACGGAGATTGCAAAACGGATTCAC
Organism: Clostridium sp. MCC345; assembly: GCF_018785345.1. Taxonomy (NCBI): domain Bacteria; kingdom Bacillati; phylum Bacillota; class Clostridia; order Eubacteriales; family Clostridiaceae; genus Clostridium; species Clostridium sp. MCC345. Next base: position 173,891 of record NZ_WQPP01000064.1, on the reverse strand, counting down.
GTCAGCGATTCTTCCGTCATCCGCTTTACCAGAACGCTGGGCTACAGCGGCTTCATGGAATTTCAGAGGGCAATCCGCAAGGCATATACCGAGCGGATGAACAGCGTTTCCGATAATATCACCATTCCCTCGGAGCGCCTCAAGCTGAGCATTTCCAAGCTGGATCAGAGTGATATCGTGGAAAGCTATTTTTCCAATGTGATGCAGAATCTCAATTCCTGCATCAACCGAAACGATACCATTGATTTTGAACGTGCGGCAAGCCTGATTGCGGGCAGTAAGCGGAAGTTCATCGTCACCTCCCGTGCGAACAGCTGCATCGGGGATATGCTGCTGCTCCTGCTCAAGCATCTTTTGCCGGATGTGTATGAAACCTCGCATCCTGCGCTTAATGTGATTGACCATCTCTGTGATATTACGGAAAATGACTGTATCGTTGCGGTCAGCTTTCCCCGTTATTCTGAAATGGATTTTCTCGCAACCCAGATGGCGTATGATGCCGGTGCGAAAATTATCCTCATTACCGATAAGGCAAGCTCCCCTCTGGCGCAGTATGCAACCCAGATTCTGACCGTCAGCGTGGATAGTAATACCTTCTTCAATTCCTATGTGGCAGTGCTGTTTACCATGGAGCTGCTCTGCTCCTTCATCAGTAAGAAGATGGGCTATTCCACGGAAGCCAAGCTGGAATTGATTGATAAGTATCTTTCAAAGGTCGGTTTATTCTGAAAATTAAGTCGAAATCAAAAAGCCTGCATTTGCAGGCTTTTTTGTATGCCGAAAATCGAATTTTAAGCGGCGGAAGGGTTCGGGGAACGAAGCGTTCTCTGACTGGAATCCGCAGAGGGGGCTTTGCCCACTCGAGGAAAACAGGGCGTTTCAAGGCATTTGCCGCCGGAACGCATCTGTTTATTCTTCTGTTTCAACAAGTCGAAATCCTGATTTCGACTTAATATCTATGGTTCACATATTCATCAATCAATGACTTTCTGCTTTCCTCCTGAAAAACCCCTTCCTCGCGCAGACAGTTCAATATCAGCGGACTGGTAGAGTGCAGAATAATATTTTCCTCCTCAATCACAATTTCAAACAGCTTTCCCTTCAGAAACCTGCTTCGCACCTTCACGAAATACGCCACAACGCCGCGGAAATCCAGCATACGCAGTGCTGTCAGCGTTGCTCTGTCCTTCCTGCTGTAGTAATAATTGCTTTTCTCCAGATAATCCCGTTTCAGCTCATAGTCCATATCTCTTGTTGTGCTGATGGTCTTGTTTTCCTTCGCCAGCGCGTTGTAATACTGGTAATTGAATAACGCCTTTTCTACGGTATCCATGTTGCGGAACGGGCCGATATCCCCGTAAACCACTGCTTCGTAGTTTTTCTGAAGATATTCCCGCTTTGTCATATCGCCCTTGGCGTATTGGTCGATGAGACTCTGTCTGTATTTGAAATATTTCTGAATGGCATTCATAGCTGCGCCCTCTTTCCATCCTTTCCCGCTAGGCATGGCGGTGTTTGCCCTGTTACAATGGGGAAAAACCACGCAAGGGGGAAGTAGTATGCGGACTTTTTTGGAGTATTATCGGCGGAGCATACAACCGCAGATAGAAATGATAGATATTTTTTTGAAAACGGAACAACCGCCGTATGATAAGGCTGCTGTCGCAGAGGTACTCGGTCTTTCTGCCGAAGCCCTAACAGCGCGCATGCAGAAGGAGCACCTCGCCTACATCACGAAGGGCATCTTTTTTCGCCTGCTTGCGGAAGGGGAAAATTCGCTTGGCGGCATGCTGAAAAGAGCCGTTGCCTGCGGTCTGCCCGAACGCTATACACCCGAAACTGCGGCGTATGTGTTCGGTCTGCCCTTGGCGGCTGTCCGAGAAGCGGCAGAAAAAACAGATTGCTACTCTTTTTCTGAGGAGACCCTGCCGGTCTTGTTTTCTGAAATCATGCTTTGCGAAATACCAGATCTTCCGTAAGCGCGGCGGCTGTCTTTTCGTCCGTCAGAAGCTCTGCCAGTGCAATCGCAAAGGGGATGGCTGTTCCGGGCGCGCGGGATGTGATGACGTTTCCGTCCACCACAACCTCATCCGTAAGCGGTGCTGCGCCAATCAGCTTATCCTCGATGCCGGGGTAGATGGTTGCATGTCTGTCCTTCACGATGCCCAAAGCACCCAGAACCATCGGCGCGGCGCAGATAGCCGCAACCCATTTGTGCGCTTCGTGCTGCTTCAGTAAAAGTTTCGTCAGCCCTTCGTGTGCCTGTAGGTTAGTTGTGCCGGGCAGTCCGCCGGGCAGAACCAGCATATCGGCATCCTCCTCAATTTCTTCAAAAAGCAGGTCAGCTAGATAGGTTACGCCGTGTGCCCCTGTGACAGCCCTGTTTCCCGTAACGGAAACCAGCTTCGCATCCACGCCTGCGCGGCGCAGTAAATCAATGGGTGTCACTGCCTCCATTTCCTCAAAGCCCTCTGCCAGAAATACATATACCTTTTTCATGGGGAATCCCTCCTGATTGTCTTAGTGTGTCCAAGTAGTTTTATTTTACAGGAAAATCCCTGATTTTTCAACTCATGCCGCTTTCTTGTGGTATAATTAAAAATATTTGCAAGAGAGAGGAATGGATGGATGTGTTAAGATATGGAATAACGGCAAGAACGGTGGAAATGGTGTGCTTCGATGCGGCATTGGAGCGGCTTTCTTCTCTCTGCCCCGATTTGGACATCAATGCATATAAGAAAAGGGTAAAAAAGGAATATCGCGCCATGCTTGCGCGCACCCCCGATATCGGCGGCAGCTCGCTTGAGAAAAATCTTTATGTTGCGGCGTTTGTATTTTCCTTTTATAAGGCGGAGCCGAGCTGCATTACTCCTGCCATTGTGGATGAAATGGTAACGGCGGTGTTCGATTCTCCCTTTATGGTGAAGGCGCATAAAAATAAGAAATGCACCCTCTTTACCGAGTCCACACAGAATAAGAAGCGCAGAGAAAGCAAGGCAAGCCAACACTCGAAATACCCCCTCGACTGGAAATTTAAATATCGCGAGGGCAAGGATGAATTTTATAATACCTATACCGAGTGTGGCATCTGTAAGCTGGGTAAAAAAGAAGACTGCTTCGAATTTGTTCCCTGCCTTTGCAAGATGGATGAAAGAAGCTATTTCTATGAAGGCGGCGAGCTGCACCGTACCAAAACCCTCGCGCAGGGCGATGATTGCTGCGATTTCCATGTGACAAAACGGAAGAAATAACAGGAAAAGAAAGAAGAATGGGGGCATGGAGAATGAGCCAAAGAGATAAAATTCTGGCATTACTCCGAGTAAATGGAATTATGACACAGGCGGAATTGGCTGAGGCTATATATCAGGATAATTTGCAGATGTCCAATATTTATAATGCACTGATGTTACTGGTAAAAGATGATTTAGTGATTCGGCTTGGAGCGTATCCTGCAAAGTATGCTCTTTGCGGAACTGATGTACATCAACAAAATGGTCTGCAGAAATCAAGTCACGCAGAAACAAGACAGTATCAAGTACAGCAAGAGGAAATTACGATGTCGGCAGAATGTGCAGTTGGGCTTATCTTAGAGTATTTTCATGCAACAGAGGTGGATAGACATGGGAGATATTTGTCTTGGGAGCATTGCTATCAGGCATTTTTGGAAAATCGAAATAAAACAGATGACCAAACTGTGGACTATCTGGCACTCCATCTTGCGTTTTATTTAGCAAGCTGGGGAATGTATAGAGGTTCCTCTTTTTTGTTGCAAAAGGATTACAAGGTACATATTCCGATTATTCAGATAATTCAGGAAAAAAGATACTATCCTTTGTGTGGGATTTCTGCCGAAGAATTGCGTAAAGAAGAAAATCTTCATCTGTTAGGGGAAATTGGATCGAGAATCAGAAAATGTTATGCAGAGGAAAGATCATCTTTTGCGGATGAGGTAAATCATGCAACGGATACCCTGATAACGAAGATTTTGCTTGGTACATTGGGTTGTGTTCCTGCTTATGACCGTTACTATATGCAGGCGGTGAAAAAACACCATATATCCAATGGCAAATATAATAAAAAATCTGTTTATGGTGTTGCTAAATTTTATTGTGACAACTTAGATGTGTTTGAAAAACTGCGGCAGGAATTGAGCAAAAGAGGAATTGAATATCCGCCGATGAAGTTGATGGATATGTGCTTCTGGCAGGATGCCTATCTTGATGATTTGAAACAGAAATAATATGCTATTCTATAAAAATACGGTATTCATCGAATAGGAGGGCGAAAAGTCGCATGAAAAAATGGATGTGTATGCTTTTAGTTTTTGTGTTTCTGCTTGTCGGCTGCGGCGGACAGAACGACAAAGCCGACAATGACACGAAACCCGATTTGGAAGCAAATCTGCTTTACGAAAACACAATTTCTCCGAATGAAAAATATGTGGAAAATGAGGCGGATTTGGTTTATTACACCGTCAAGGTGTATCAAGAAACAGGCGGACTTCTGGTCACTTCCCATTCCAATTCCGCATTCAGCAAGGATATGCAGTATGAAATTGAAACCGATGCAGAAATCACAAAAGAGGATGTCTCTGTGCAGTGGCAGACCCTGTCCGGTGAAACTACCGACAGTCAGAAGAACCAGTTCGGGCTTGCTGTTGTGACAGTATCTGCAGAAGGCGCAGTCATTGACCAAAGAGTCATTAGCTTTGTCGGCGGTGCAGTGGAGCGCATCGCGGATGCAGTCAATCCCCAATGAGAAAAAGAAAGGAATATACTATGGAAATCGAACGGAAATTTTTAACGAAGGAACTTCCTTTTGACATTACGGCATATCCCTGCAAGGCAATCACGCAGGCGTATCTCTCCTTTTCCCCGACCATCCGCATCCGCCAAAGCAACGCAGATTATATCCTGACGGTGAAGGGGAAGGGACATCTGGCGCGCGAGGAATTTGAACTGCCCCTCAGCGAGGAGGAGTATAACCGCCTGTCGCTGAAAACAGAGGGTACGCCCGTCTGCAAGAAACGCTATCTCGTGCCGATCGAGGGAAATCTGACCGCCGAGGTTGATATTTATGAGGGAGAATTGCAGGGGCTGATGACCACTGAGGTGGAATTTTCCTCCGTGGAAGCGGCAGAGAAATTTGTTGCCCCGGCATGGTTCGGACGCGATGTCAGCGAGGAAAAAGCCTATAAGAACACCTCTCTTTCGCTATACGGAATCCCAAAGGAGCTCTGATTCAGAGTTCTTTTTTGATTGCCGCCGCATATCCTGTAACAGTGATGCCGATGAAACAGACAAGCAGAGGAGGAAGGGTATGTATAACAGACGATATGATAAGGTATTCCTGATGCTGCGGCAGGAAACGGCAGGCTATGCCGTCGGCAAGCGTCCCCCTTGGGGCAGCTGCATCATGGAGCTGAAAAACGGCACGGGCAGGCTGATGCTTACGGTGCAGGGGCTGCGCCCGCTTCGCTATGCGGTGTATCTTCTGGCAGGGCAGGAGAGCATTTTCTGCGGGGAGCTGCACCCCGAAAAAAAGGAGGGGCATGCCGAGCTGAAATGGGCATTTAACCCCGATGCGGTCGGGGAGGGGAAGCGTGCCGAGGACTTCCATACGGTGCTGATTCTGGCGGAGGAGGGCGGCTGTTCTGCGCCGCTTGCGGCATATTTCGGGGAGAAAACAGACTGGAAAGCTATCTTTCAGCCGCAGAAAAAGGCAGAGCCTCCCAAAAAAGAAAAACCGCAGGAAATGCCGAAATTACAGGAAAAAATCGACCTTAAAGCAGAGAAAACCACAGCTTTATCGGAGCAAAAGGCGGAGCCGCCCGAGGCACAGGAGAAGCCGCTGTCGGCGCAAGGCTGTCACGGCAGCTTTCAGGGACTTCTGGCGAAATTTCGACGGGAATTGGAAAATCTTGAGGAAACGGGCGTGCTTTCGGCAGAGGAAACGGCGCATATCCGCGCGGCAGGAAAAACGGAAAATCCCTCTGTCAAGGAGGGTGGACAGTGTGCGGACACAGGGGCGGAAAGGGTGGACAAAACTACGGAAATAGTGGACAAAGCGGACACGAGTGGACAGCAAAAGGACACCCTTGGACAGCAGAAAAAGCTGGAACCGTTTGGGGATGGTGTCCTCTGGGATTGTCTTTTTCTGGAGGAGCTGACCCTGCTCGCACAAATTCCGCTGAAATGGCAGAAGGAATTTTTCTTCCTGCTCCCCTACAGAAGATATCATCATCTGATTCTGCGGCAGGCGGAAAACGGCTGCTGGCTCGGTCTGCCGGGGGAATACAGCGAGGAGGAGGAAGCCGAGGCACAGCGCTTCGGGTTTCGGGAATTTCGCCGCGTGGATGGAGACTGGGGCTACTGGATGGCTTTTTTGGCGCAGGAAGGTTGAAAAAGTAAGGATTTTCGTGTATACTCATTCTGATATTTTCGGAAATTTCAGAAGGAAAGGAACAGCTGCATGAGAGTCAGAAAGAAACCCTGGGCTGCCCAGGAATTATTGGATAATACATTGGTGATTAACGATGCCCCTGAGAAAAAGGGCAAATGGAAGGAATATTTCGGGAATGACCACCCCATTTATGTGGAGATTGGCTGCGGCAAGGGCGGCTTTCTGCGCAAGAATGCGGAAGCCTACCCCGATGTGAACTTTATCGGCATTGAACGGCAGGAAACGGTTGTGGCAATGGCGGCAAGGCGCGCGGATGAGGAGCTGCCGAATCTGGCGTTTGTCTGGGATAATGCAAGCAATCTGTCCGATTTGTTTGAGGTGGGGGAGTTTCAGAGATTATATCTGAATTTCAGCGACCCATGGCCCAAAAAGCGTACCTATAAGCGCCGTTTGACCTATCGCGGCTTTTTGCAGGAATACCGCCGCATTATGGGCGAGGATGCGGAAATCTTCTTTAAGACGGATAACCGCGGTCTGTTTGAATTCTCGCTGAATGAATTCTGCGCGGATGACTGGAAGCTTTCCAATATCAGTCTGGATTTACATAACAGCGATTATGAGGGTAATATCATGACGGAATATGAGGAAAAATTCTCCTCTCGTGGGATGCCGATTTATCGTCTGGAGGCAAGAAACAGAAAATAAGGAAAAAAGGAACCCCTCTTGGTATGAGAATACATACGGAGAGGGGTTTTGTGTTTATCTGGAGAATCTGCTTTTCAGGAAATGAATCCCTGCCCCAAGGAACAGCAGGACTGCGGCAAGCAGAAGCGTAAAGCTGATGGGCAGCAGGAAGAAGTTTTCATGCAGATAGCCCTGCGCATCCAAATATTCGGGGGAAAGTGCCTTTGCAATCAGGCAGAAAATGCCGCAAAGCAGGACGGCTGTGCCGATATAGGGAAGGTGACGCATCACCCAGTTTTTTGTTGTGTTCATAATAAAGATCCTTTCTGAATAAAAAATAAAAGCGTTTCTTTTTGTTGCCTGACACAGTATACACGCTTTGGAGGCAGGAATCCAGAAAGAAAGTGTTAAGATTTTTTTTGCAAAAATACGCAGGCTCATAAATTTCATAGTGACTTATAAATTTCCTAATATCTTCCGTTTTATGAGCAAATCGGCTAATATGAGTGCATCGGAAAAAACAAGAATTTTTTAAAAACGGAAGGATTTATCATGTTAAACGAAGCAGTTGTAAAGGTATTGAAAAGCAGTATGTGCGCTACAGCAGGAGTTCCCAGAAGAAGGCGGAAACAAACGGCTGGGCGAAAAAGAACACCGCGGCTGTGATGGTGCAGAGCAGGATGGGTTCCTTTCCATTGGGGGAGGCTGCGGCAGGAAGGACTTTTGCGGCATGCTTTGCCAAGAAGTATCCGATTGCCGCGCCTGCAAGGTTCGTGAGGATATCGTTGATATCGGTTGCGCGCAGGGTGAAAAGCTGCGAAAGCTCAATGAAAAGTGTGACGCAGAGGGCAAACAGGAGCGTGCGGCGGAGGGATTGGCAGGAATCCCAGAGCAGAGGGAGAAATAGCCCCAGAGGAACGAACAGCAGCACATTTAGACAGGCATTTTGGAAATCGGCAGGGATGCCTGCAAGGGGGACGAGATGCAGCGTGACATCCGGGCTGTGGTCGAGGATGCTCGGAAAGCCGACCAATGCCAGAACTGCGGCGAAATAAAAGCCGAATAGGATGGAACAGAAAATCTGCATACGGCTGTGTGCGGTAAATTTTCCGTATAGAAGAAAAAGGGGGAGCAGGAAAACCCCTGCCGCCGCCAGTTCAACGAGTGCAAAAAGAATACGATACATGAAAGCCCCTCCTGTTCTGATGCCGATGTTAGGATGGGGATAGTATACCTGTTTGGGGATGGGGAAAACAATAGAGAAACGGTTAATGTTTTTTTAAGAAAGACGAAAGAGAATAAAAAAATCCGACAGAACTTGAATCTGTCGGATTTTTATGTAGTTGGTTCGGCTTCATTCTCGGGGGCTTCGGTTGCCAGAGAGGTGAGAAAGTCGCGGTAATACTGATTGACATGCTTGCGCCAGTTACGGCAGACCTGCTGTGCCTGTGCCTTGGAGACAACGGAAACGCTGATTTCCATAAGGGTTGCGCCATTATCATCGCAAAGGCTGCATTTGACGAGATAATCCCCATTCAGCTCGGGGAAATAATTCGCGGTTACGGCATATTCTGCGCGGATGCGTCTGCTGTTTTCGTGGACATAGACATTGATTTCGTTTTTCACCTCATCGGAAATGCGGTTGATGAAGTAATTGATAACCTCCTCGCCGTCATCCGTCAGGGTATAGCGTGTGTTATTCTGCTCGCGCGTTTTTTCCAGCCAGCCGGCGCTTTCCAGCTCGGCAAGATATTGCTGTACGGAGAAATAGTCCATATAGTTTTTTTCCAGAAGGAACTGGCAAATTTCGCTATTGGAGAGGGAAATTCCCATTTTTTGCAAGAGATGCAGAATAATCAGCTTATGCTCCGCCAGCTTTTTTGTGGAATACTGCATGGACAGAACCTCCTTTCAAATAAAGTCGTTGTCTCTTATCATAGCACATCTTTTGGTTTGTTGTAAATAACAGAGAGGTCTATTTTGCAGGACATTCCCTGTCGGATATGGTTTTCCCTGAGATAGCGGTGCAGATGATTGAGGACATCCCGTTTTCTGAGGCTCCAGAGAGGGGCGAGAAGGGTGTTTTTATCGCCGTCCCCCGTCAGGCGGTGCAGGACGATATCCGCGCGCAGATGCGCGATACAGTCCCCGACAAGGGTGAGGTATTCCTCCTTTTCCAAGGGGGTGTATTCGCCTGCGCGATAGAGGTCTGCAAGGTCGCTGTCGGAAAGAACATGCAGAAGCTGCAGCTTCACGCCCTGAATGGGCAGGCGGTTGAGATAATCAATCGTCAGGAGAACGGTTTCTCTGCTTTCACCGGGAAGTCCGAGAATGATATGCACCACAACGGGAATATTGCGTTCTGCGAGGGCATAGACCGCCTGTGTGAATACGCTGAGCGGATAGCCGCGGCGGATGAAGGCGGCGGACTGCGCATCTGCCGTTTGCAGGCCAAGCTCCACCCAGAGGTTTGTTTTTTTATTTAGCTCCGCCAGAAGGGCAAGGACATCCGTGGGCAGGCAATCGGCTCTGGTGGCAATGGAAATGCCTTCGATTTCGGGGCAGGCGAGGGCTTCCTCGTATTTCTGCCGCAGCTTCTCCGCGGGGGCATAGGTATTCGTGAAGGCTTGGAAATAGGCGATATAGGCAGGGTTTTTCCATTTGCCTGCCGTCTGCGCCTTGCCTTTTGCAATCTGCTCTGTGATGGAAAGAGCGGCATTTTCCGCAAAATCCCCACTGCCGCCGGCACTGCAGAACAGACAGCCCCTTGTGCCGCAGGTGCCATCCCGATTGGGACAGGTAAAGCCGCCATCCAGAGAGATTTTCGCCGCTTTGCGCCCGAAGATGCTGCGATAATATTCATTTAAGCTGCGGTAGGGTTTTTCTTCCATAAAAGCCGCCTTTCAGGTTCGGAGATTTCGTTGCCGTAATTTTTCGCAGAGTGCGGTTAAGGCGCACCATTGGGGTTCATTTTCCGCTGTCTGATGAATCAGCAGGAGGAAATCAGCCTTACTGCTTTCCAGAAAGCTGCGCGTGCGCTCTGCCTTTGGCTCCTTGCAGACGGAGAGAAAGAGCGAAAAGCTTTCCTCCGTTACGGCAAGGGGGATACAGGTTTCTATTTTCTGAAGAATTTCTCCAACGGTTATGCCGCCGCAGGTCTGCCTTGCCAGATGATGATAGAGCGCACGGCTGTTGAGGAAAATCACATTCGGGGCAGGGAACAGAGACTGCCCTGCAAGCTGTCTGCGCAAAAGAGATAAATAGCCGCAAAGTTCTTTGCGGCTGATGGATTCTGTCATAAAAATCACCTCAGAATGAGAGTTGTTCTGAGATAATATGCGCAGGGAACGAAAGGTTTACGATAGCAATTTTTTACGGTGCTGCCGCAAACTCTGATTTCGACTTAGTTCTCGACCCATTTTTTCAGCTCCGCCAGAAGTGCGGCATTATGCGCGGGGGAGAGAATACAGAAGCGCAGATAGCTTTCATCCAGGAAGGTGAAGGAGGACGCATCGCGGATGAGCATTTTTTTCTGAATACATTTTTCAAATAATTCATGCGCAGTGATGCGGTCTGTTTTCAGCTTCAGCAGAATGAAGTTCGCTTCGGAGGGATATGCCTTGATATTTTTCCATGTGGAAAGCTCTGCGAAGGCTTTTCTTCTTTCTTCGGAAACGAGGGTCTGTGTTTTCTTATGGAACTCGAAATCCGTAAAGATATGCTGACCGATAAAATCCGCAAGGCTGTTTACGCTCCAAGGGTTTGTGTTCGTTTTGAAGCGGTCTAAGAACGCCTGATTGGAGGAAATGCCATAGCCCAGACGGATGCCGGGGGCGGCAAAGAACTTGGAGGTGCCGCGGATGACGAACAGATTATCAAACTCCTTCACCAGAGGAATGGAGCAGATTTCGGGCAGGATATCGGAAAATTCGATATAGGTTTCATCAATCATGACAGAGGCACCGATTTTTTTGCAGTGCGCCAGAATCTCACGCATTTCCTCTGTGCGGATGGCAGTGCCTGTGGGGTTATTGGGGTTGCAGGCAACGAACATCCCGACATCGGGGGTGAGAGCTTTCAGGAGCGCAGGCAGGTTCAGCTTGAAATCTTCCTCCTCCTTCAGGGGGAAATACTCAAATTTGCCGCCGCCCAGAGAAACCTCTCTTTCATATTCGGAATAGGCAGGCCCCATGATGATGGAATGCTTTGCATGCACCGTCTGGATGAAGGTGGAAATCAGCTCCGTAGAGCCATTGCCTACGACGATGTGGGAGGGGTCTGCGCCGGTATAGGTGCCGATTGCCTGCTTGAGTGCCTTATATTTTTTATCGGGATAGGTGCAGATGAGGTGCAGATTTTCCTTCAGCGCGTCCTCTGCCCTTTTGGGAAAGCCAAGGGGGTTGATATTGCCGCTGAAATCAATGATTTCTTCCTTGGGGATGCCGTAGGTTCTCTGGATGGCATCCAGATCGCCGCCGTGCGCGTGTGTCAATACTGTCATGATTGCATTACCTTCTTTCAAGAATCAATGTTTTTATTTATCAGAAAAGCTCGTCCATTTTCTCTAATTCAAGCATTTTCGGGCTTTGCTCTGTTACACGGGGATACATCAGATAGGGATTGCCCTTGCCCTTTTCCAGAATTTCCAGCCTGAGGTAAGCGGCTCTGCTATGGGTGGGGTAAAGAAGCAGCGTTGTGCCGACGGAAAGGGGCAGCTCCTGCAGCATTTTTCCGTTTGCCTTATTTAAGGAACGCTTGGAGCCATTCGCGGAATATTCCAGAGGGAAGCCGTTTCGATCGGGGACGGAGAGGAGATAATCTGCCATATCCTCCAGCGCAAACGCGCCGCAGAGATCTCTGCAAAGGACGTTGACATCCATATCCTGCCCAACCTCGATAATCTTCCACAAATCCGCATCCCCACTCTGGGAGATTTTCAGGGAAAGCACATCGGGGACAACCTCTGTGAGGAAAAGCAGCTCCTGCTCCTGCGCTTCTGCCTCCTGCAGCACCGCCGCCTGCAGCTGCTCATAGGGCATGGTCTGCGGCATCTGCTGCTTATCGACATCAATGATATCGGGATCTGCGAAAAGTTCCTTTCCCAAGGCGGTCAGGCTATAATAGGTCGGGGGTGTGAACAGCTCTGCGCCGACATTATGCTCCATCAGAATGAGAGAGGCAAGCGTATTCACCAAGGGATAGAACTGCATGGGGGTGAAGGCAATCGGACGGATGAAGCGGAAAAAGACGCTCATGGGGGTCAGGAACCACTTATCCAGCATGATGCCCGTAAAGAGGAAGGAGGAAACAATGGAGCGTTCCTCTGCGTTCAGCTTTTCGGGCGGCGTGCGCCAGATTTCTTCGATATCCACATCGACCCGTTTATAGAAATCCATAAAAATGCGGTCAACCTCCTGATTGCTTTCCAGTAAATGATAGAAAAAATCGGGGGGTGCTATGCCGTCCTCCAAATCCATGGCTTCGATGAAGCGCTCGGATGCAAGCGTGCAGGCGGATTCCCCCAGCTGAAAGAGGATATCGGCTGTGGGCTGCGCGAAAAAGGCATCACACTCCGAGGCAGGCTGTACCCTTCTGGTATGAATGGAGGGCATGGGAACCAGAAGCCCATGCAGCCACGCCAGACGGGTGAGATATTCCAGATAAAACTCTGCACGGAGACTCAGCTGTGCCAGAATTTCCTTTTTTTCTTCTTCTAAAAGCATCCCGTTTTCATCAGTTGCGCGATCGGGCGTGCAATAGCCGATGAGTGCCTGCAAATCCGCCACGAGGGGGTGCTTCTGGGTGGAATAGGTCATGAGGGAGAAGTGATATTCGGAGGTGAACTCCAAATCGGACTGCTCCTCCGCCGCTTTGGTATTCATAATATACGCATATTCGATTTTTGCATCGGAATCCTTTTGCAAATCCAATGCAAAGAGATTGGCAGGGGAAAGGATGGTTTCCTGCGCCAATGCCGCATAATACCACTTGCCGAACACCAGAGGGGCAATTTCAAGCAGGGGGCGGCGACAGGGGGCATCCATTTTCTGCCGCATATTTTCATATCCGTTCAGGAAAAGGCCAAGAAGGGGTGCATGCTTTGCCTGCACGGAATTCGTTTGTTTTATCATCTCAAAACTCCTTTGTCTGCGGTTTTTTCGCCGCAAGCATAATCACCTTATTCTAACAGAAAAAAACGGATTTTAAAACCGCAAAGCGAAAAATTTAGTGCTGTTTGAGAGAATTTGACGGAAAAGCTGACAAAAATAAATGAAAAAAGACGATTTTTTTTCAAACAACGGAAAAAATTCATCTGGGAAGGACATTTTTTTAGATTTGTACTTGTCAAGCAACAGAATTTATGATATAGTCCTTATGTCAAAAACAAATGTTTTTAAAACAAAAACAGGAGGAAAACATAGTGAAGGAAGATAAGAATTATTATATCGTAGATAAAGCCGTACTGCCCGAAATTTTTTTGAAGGTGATGGATGTCAAAAATCTTTTGGAAAGCAAGAAGGAAAAAACGGTACAGGATGCGGTGAACCGTGTAGGCATCAGCCGCAGTGCGTTCTATAAATATCGGGATGCGGTACATCCTCTTTACGAAAACACGAGAGGAAAGACCGTAACCATTTCCATGAACCTGGACCATACGAGAGGACTTCTGTCCTCTGTTTTAAACAGCATTGCATCCGAAGGGGCAAGTATTCTGACGATTAACCAGACCATCCCCATCAACAACATTGCGAACGTTACCGTAACGATTGAAACGAATGAAATGCAGGGCGAGTTGGGCAGACTGATGACACGCATTGAGGGTCTGGCAGGGGTACAGTCCCTGAGAATCGTTGCAAGAGAATGATTGCGAGGGAACAAAAGTAAGGCGGCAGCAGAAAAAGAAAGAAAAAATCAATAAGAAATACTTCGTGTAATAGGAGGGAATGAAAACATGATTCATATTCAGATTCCGGCGACATCCGCAAACATGGGTCCCGGTTTTGACAGCATCGGCGTAGCAGTGCAGCTTTATAACCACATTTGGGTGGAGGAGCAGACAGACGGCTTAACGATCGAGGTAAGGCGGAAGCAGGAGCTTGAGGTTCCCACCGATGAAACGAATCTAATCTATCAGACGATGAAATTTTTCTATGAGAAGAAGGAACTGCCTATGCCGGGGATTCACCTGATTCAGGAGGACTACATCCCCATGGTGCGAGGGCTTGGCAGCAGTGCGGCGTGCATTGTCGGGGGGCTTCTGGCGGCAAACGAGCTGGCAGGCAGACCCTGCATCAGAGACGAGCTGGCACAGATGGCGGCTATGCTGGAGGGACATCCGGATAATTCCAACCCTGCGCTCTTTGGCGGCATGGTGGTCGGCGCACAGAATGAAAAAGAAATGAAATATGTTCGCTTGGAGTTGCCAGAGGATTTGGTTTTTGCTATAATGGTTCCTGATTTTCCTGTATCTACCGCTGCCTCCAGAGGAGTTCTGCCCGACAGCTACACAAGGAAGGATGTTGTATTCAACGCATCCCGTGCGGCGCTTCTGGTGGCATCTGTAATGACGGGAAATTATGAAAATTTCGATATGGCCATGCAGGACAAGGTGCATCAGCCCTACAGGGCGCAGCTGATTGACGGCATGGAGGAAATTTTTCGGCATGCCAAGGATTTTGGCGCGGTTGCCAGCTATTTGAGCGGTGCGGGCTCTACCTTGATGGCAATGGTGACAAAGGAGAAGGCAGAGAGATTCGAAAGAGAAATGTCTGCATACCTGGGCACCCTTCCGCATAACTGGAAGCTGCAGCTTTTGCAGGCGGACAGAGTGGGCGCAAGGGTGGAGAGAGAGTAATTCCGCCAAGGAAAGTTGGACAAGAGTACAGGAGGAAAAAGACGATGTTGATTGTGCAGAAATACGGCGGCAGTTCCGTCGCAAATGCCGAAAGAGTGTTTAATGTTGCAAAGCGCATCATGCGTACAAGAATGGAAGGGAATGACGTTGTGGTTGTATTGTCCGCACAGGGCAAGACAACCGACGGCCTGATTGCGAAGGCGAAGGAAATCAACGCCAAGCCTAGCCGCAGAGAAATGGATATGCTGCTTTCCACAGGGGAACAGCAGTCTGTTGCGCTGATGGCAATGGCAATCAGTGCGATTGGCGGCAGAGCGGTTTCCTTGAACGCGGCACAGGTTGGGATTGAAACCACAAATACATACAGCAATGCGCGCATCCGCCATATCAATACAGAGCGGATCGAAAACGAGCTGGATGAAGGCAGTATCGTATTGGTGACAGGGTTCCAGGGGGTAAATGCCATTGGCGATACCACCACACTGGGGCGCGGCGGTTCCGATACCTCCGCGGTTGCTCTGGCGGCGGCCCTCAATGCAGATATGTGTGAAATTTATACAGACGTAGAGGGTGTTTACACGGCAGATCCCCGTGTGGTGCCGGATGCGGTAAAATTAGATGAAATCAGCTACGATGAAATGCTGGAGCTGGCCTCTTTGGGTGCAAAGGTGCTGCACAGCCGTTCTGTTGAGGTAGCGAAAAAATACAATGTAAAATTGGTTGTACGTTCCAGCATGTCCGAAGCGGAAGGTACAGAGGTGAAGGAGGACGTTAAGATGGAAAGAATGCTGGTTAGCGGCGTTGCAGCAGATAAGAAAGTATCCCGTATCTCTATCATGGGTATCAATGATGAACCCGGTAAGGCATTTGAGGTATTCTCTTTGATGGCAAAGGAAAAGGTAAGCGTAGATATTATTTTGCAGTCCACAGGTGCAGACGGCAAGCAGAATATTTCCTTTACCATTGGCGAGGATGATCTGGATATTGCGCTGAAGGCGCTGGAAAAGAATAAGGAACGCCTGACAGCGAGAGAAATCGTGCATGACGAAAACACAGCGAAGCTTTCTATCGTTGGCGCAGGCATGGCAACCAACCCCGGTGTTGCGGCAATGTTCTTTGAAGCAATGTATGACGCAGGGGTAAATATTCAGATGATTTCCACATCCGAAATCAAAATCACTGTGCTGATTGCGAAGGATGACGTAGATGCGGCTATGGTTGCGGTACATGATAAATTCAAGATGGCATCCGTAAACATGAGAAAGGCAGCGGATACGGAGGAATGATTTCTAAGTCGAAAGTCGGCACCTGAGTGCCGACTTTTTTGATACTGCTTTTTCTGAAAAAGGAAGGAGGAGGTGCCATGAAACGAAACGAAAGGCTTTCAGCGAAGGACAGAAGGCTGCTCAAGGAAACGCTGAAGGAGCTGAACCGACAGGGACGGCTACAGGAGGAAAAGCTGGCGAAGCAGCATGGCAGCACCTCGGTTTATCAGCACAGCATCAATGTGGCATACCTGAGTCTCTGGCTTGCAGGCAGGCTTCCGCTGCGGACAGACCGCAGGGCACTGGTGCGCGGGGCGCTTTTGCATGATTATTTTCTGTATGACTGGCATAAGAAGGATGACGGGCATCGCTGGCATGGATTTCGCCACGGAAAAACAGCGGCGAGAAACGCAAAACGGGACTATCGGCTGAACCGGTTGGAGGAATATATCATTGCAAGGCACATGTTTCCGCTGACGGTTCTGCCGCCGAAATCCAAGGAGGGGTGGATGGTCTGTCTGGCGGATAAATGGTGCGCGGCGGAGGAAACGGTGCGCCCGTTTTTCAGAACTTTCAGAAAAAGAGGGAAGCCTCATAAATAAAAAAGAGAGAAGCATAAAAAAGCGAGATCTTAGGGAAGGCAAGACCTCGTTTTTTTATTTCTGCAAAAGAAAAAGCCCTTGCAAACGCAAGGGCAAAAAGCGGATGACGGGAATCGAACCCGCCTCTAAAGCTTGGGAAGCTTTCATTCTACCAATGAACTACATCCGCATGGATTTATTTGTTACTAAATCATTATACTCTGAACTGCTGCTGATGTAAAGTCCTAATTTCATATAAATTCTTTTCTTTTTTTGACATTTTTTCGTATACTTTCTTTTTCGTCAGGAGACTTAGTTTTCTTTTGACGGGCATACTAGCAACAGTGATTTTTAAAGGATGCGAGGGATGCGGGATGGAAAAATTTGTGATAACGGGAACAGAAGAAGGGCTGCATGGCAGGGTAAAAATCAGCGGTGCGAAAAATGCGGTTTTGCCGATTCTGGCGGCGTGCCTGTTGACAGAGGAGGCCTGCGAGATTCAGAATGTACCGCCGCTTGCGGATGTGCGGCACATGGCAGAGCTGCTCACGGAGCTGGGCGCGCGGGTAGAATATGATGCGGCGGCGGAAACAATGCGCGTACAGGCGACGGAGCTTGCGCATGTGGAAGGGGCATACGAAACGGCAAGAAAAATGCGTGCCTCCTTTCTGGCGGCAGGGGCGTTATTGGCAAGATGCGGTGCGGCAAGGCTGCCCCTGCCCGGAGGGTGTCAGATTGGAAGCAGGCCGATTGACCTGCATTTGAAGGGCTTTCATCTGATGGGGGCGAAAAGCAGACAGGCGCATGGGATGGTGGAACTACAGGCGAAGGCACTCAGGGGCAGTGACATTTATCTGGATTTTCCAAGCGTGGGTGCAACGGAGAATATCCTGCTGGCGGCAACACGGGCGAAGGGGATTACAACGATTGAAAATGCGGCGGCAGAGCCGGAAGTCTGCGATCTGGCGGATTTTCTGCGGAAGATGGGCGCAGAAATTGAAGGGGACGGCACGGACACGATTACGATTCGGGGCGGAAAGGAGCTGCACGGCGCAGTGCATCGGGTCATTCCCGACCGTATGGAGGCAGGGACATTTTTAGCGGCGGCGGCAATTACGGGCGGTGACATCATTCTGGAAAATGTGCAGGAGGAGCACCTGAAGCCTGTACTGGCAAAGCTTGCGGAATGCAACATCAAAACGGAGCGGACGGCGGAGGGAATACGGGTCTGGCGAAGGGGCAGGCTCTGCGGTGTGCAGGTAAAGACCATGCCCTTTCCCGGCTTTCCGACCGATATGCAGGCACCCTTTATGAGCCTTTTGGCAGTGGCGAAGGGAACCAGCGTGATGACGGAAACAATTTTTGAAAACCGTTTTTCTCATGTGGGAGAGCTGCAGCGGATGGGGGCGAATATCAAGATTGACAGCCGCAGTGCGGTAATCGAAGGGGTGGAAACACTGACGGGGGCAAAGGTGCGCGCAACCGACCTGCGCGCAGGTGCGGCGCTCATTTTATCCGCATTGGCGGCGAAGGGCGAAACGGAAATCAGTGATATTTATCACATTGAACGAGGCTATGACAGGATTGACGAAAAGCTGCGGCGGCTGGGGGCGGATATCCGCAGGGAGGAGGAATAAATATAAAATATAATAGGAAGGAACTGCCTTTTATTTACAAAACGTTTACAATTCGTTCATGAGGCGGAAATGCTTTTCTTTTATCCTATATTTTAGTATTATAAAGGGGGAGTTTCTACTCCCTGCTACATAGAGAGTGTTTAGTGAAAGAGTGTTTAGTGAATTTGTTTGGAAGAAGAAAGCGAGTTGTGGTCTATGGATGTGAATAACCAACGAAAGCCTTTATTATATTATTGGCTGATTGCACTGCTGATTATGGGAGTAATCAATATGTTTTTCCTGCCCTTTATGACGAAGAACACCATAGAGCAGGTGAATTATGATGTTTTCCTGACGCAGATGCAGAATAAAAATATCTCACAGGCAGAGGTGAATGAGGATGTCATTTATTTCTATCTGAAGGATGAGGACAAATCGGATAAAGCAGGCACAACAATTTTTTCGGAGAACACCCAGAAGGTATACTCTACCGTAAGGATGGATGACCCGCAGCTGGTAGAGCGGCTGTATAACGCAGGGGCATCCTTCGGAGAGGTGAAGCCGAGGGAGGTTTCCCCCTGGTTCAGCACGCTTGTGATGTTTGTTGTGTTCTTCCTGCTGTGGCAGTTTGTGATGAAAAAAGCCATGAGCAAGATGGGCGGCATCGGCAATGCGATGTCCTTCGGGAAATCGAATGCGAAGGTATATGTGAAGGCGCAGACGGGCAAGACCTTTAAGGATGTTGCAGGACAGGATGAAGCGAAGGACGCATTGCGCGAAATTGTGGATTTTCTGCATAATCCCCAGAAATATACGGAAATCGGCGCATCCATGCCAAAGGGCGCATTGCTCGTAGGCCCTCCCGGAACAGGGAAAACACTGCTGGCGCAGGCGGTTGCGGGCGAGGCAGAGGTTCCCTTCTTCTCCATTTCCGGCTCGGAATTTGTGGAAATGTTTGTCGGCATGGGCGCGGCAAAGGTGCGCGACCTTTTTAAGCAGGCAAACGAAAAAGCACCCTGTATCGTATTTATTGATGAAATTGATACCATCGGGAAAAAGCGTGACGGCAACGGCATGGGCGGCAACGATGAGCGGGAGCAGACACTGAACCAGCTGCTGACGGAGATGGACGGCTTTGACGGCAGAAAGGGTGTTGTTATTCTGGCGGCAACGAACCGACCCGAAACACTGGATAAGGCACTGCTGCGTCCCGGTCGATTCGACAGAAGAATTCCCGTGGAGCTGCCTGATTTGAAGGGCAGAGAGGCAATCCTCAAGGTACATGCGGAAAATGTCAAGATGGAAGGCGGGATTGATTTCGGCACAATCGCAAGGGCAACCTCGGGTGCCTCCGGTGCGGAGCTTGCGAATATCATCAATGAAGCGGCGCTGCGTGCGGTACGCATGGGGCACAATCGCGTAAAGCAGGAGGACCTGATGGAGAGCGTTGAGGTGATTCTGGCAGGCTACCAGAGAAAGGGCGCTGTGATTTCTCCGGAAGAAAAGAAAATCATTGCATACCACGAGGTCGGACACGCATTGGTTGCGGCAAAGCAGAAAAATTCCGCTCCCGTGCAGAAGATTACGATTATTCCCAGAACCAGCGGTGCGCTGGGCTATACCTTGCAGGTGGATGAGGGCGAAAAATCGCTGATGAGCAAGGAGGAGCTGTTCAATAAGATTGCAACCTTTACCGGTGGGCGTGTGGCGGAGGAGCTGAAGTTTGGCTCCATCACGACAGGGGCATCTAACGATATTGAGCAGGCAACACGCCTGGCAAGAGGGATGATTACACGCTTCGGCATGAGCGAGGAATTCGGCATGGTTGCACTGGAAACCATCAATAACCAGTATCTCGGCGGCGACACCTCTCTGGCTTGCTCCAATGAAACCGCAACGAAGATTGATGCGGCTGTGGTCGCTGTGGTGAAGCAGGCGCATGAGAAGGCTGTGGGCATTATTCGGGAGAATATGCATAAGCTGGATGAAATTGCACAGTTCCTTCTGGAAAAGGAAACGATTACAGGCGAGGAATTTATGGAAATTCTGAACCGTACAGAGGAATAAAACGGAATATCAAAAATAGCGGGACTTCGACGGAGTTCCGTTATTTTTATACATAAAAGATAGACAATTTTTTTACGGAAGTGTAAAATAGAAAGGAAGTTCTGAGAGGAAGGGGAATACCCATGTCGGTGCATACGGTGCAATATGAAGGGATTGAAATTGAATACGAATTGACGCGCAAAAACGTGAAGTATATCAACCTGCGTGTGAATAAGTATGGCAAGGTGGTTGTTTCCGCGGGGGAGCAGGTGCCCTTTGCGGTGATTGATGAATTTGTGCAGTCCAAGGCGTTCTGGATTATTACCCATCTGGCGGAGATTGAGAAGATTAGGAACGAGATTTCCGATGCGAGCCTGTATGACGGGAAAACGGTGTATTACCTTGGCAAGCCCTATCGGCTCAGACTGGAACGCGGCGAACAGCGGATTACGGTTGCGGAGGATACGATTCTGCTTTCCTCCCCGAAGCTGTATTCCGATGTGCTGAAGGCGGAATATCTAGCTTGGCTGAAGGCGCAGGCGGAGAAGAAATTTGCGGAAATTATGGATAGAATATATCCTTTGGTGAAAGAATATCATATAGCAAGGCCGGAAATTAAAATCCGAAATATGAAAAGCATCTGGGGCAGCTGTACTACAACGGGCAGCACGATTCGGCTGAACCTGCAGCTGCTAAAGGCGGATGAGGCTTGTATCGAGCAGGTGGTGCTGCATGAGCTGCTGCATTTTCGGTATCCCAATCATGGGAAATCCTTTTATGACCTTCTGGGGCAGCTGATGCCGGATTGGAAGGCGCGGAAGGAGCGACTGGATAAGAATTTCAAGGATGGGATATAAAATCGGGAGGGGGATTTGACAAATCCCCGCTTTTGGGGTATAATAGGTGATGGTAATAAATTCATATTGACGCGGAGTAGAGCAGTCCGGTAGCTCGTCGGGCTCATAACCCGGAGGTCGCAGGTTCAAATCCTGTCTCCGCAAGCGAAAAAGG
>NZ_WQPP01000064.1:0-152309 GCF_018785345.1 Clostridium sp. MCC345 | reverse complement strand
GGGTTCCCGGGGCTGCAGCACCGACCGCTGCCGGTGGCAGAAGAAGGAAGGTGATGCAGGCGAGAAATCGGGAGTTCCGCGGACAGAACGCAGAGAGGGAGAGCGGACGACCAGATTTCGAGGTGGGCAAGGCAGGTTCAAATCCTGTCTCCGCAAGCGAAAAAGGGATACAAGAAAAAATCTTGTATCTTTTTTTTATGCCCTGCGACCGACGGGGTTTTTACAGATTTATGAATTGGAAAAAATCAATGGGGATGATTGGAGACCAGCCCATTTACAATACGAAGGATACTATCAAGCTGGGTAGCATCAAGGCGCTTGAGCTGCTCTGTGAGGGTGCGGATTTTTTCGGGATGCTCTGACTCCAGATCGAAAAATTCCATTGGGGTGATGTTCAGATAGTCACAGATTTCAAAAAAATTGGACATGGAAGGGAAAGTCTTATTGTTTTCAATGCTGTTGATGTAGCCGGGGTTCTGCCCGAGGGAAAGACTCATATCCCTTGCGGAAACGCCCTTTGCCATACGCAGCTGTACCAATCTTTTGGAAAATGCCTCTTTACACATGCTTGTATCACCTCCATGTGTCATATTATATCTAATAAAAAACTTGAAATATTCTATATAATCAGTTATTTTTGACTAGATATCGGTTTGTACCTAATAAACAGATAGAAAATAGAAGAAGAAAACAAATGTATCAAAAAATTTTCATTTTTCTTGAAAATATTTGAAAATTGCTCTTAAAAATGCTAGGATATTGACATAGGTCAATGAAAGGGTTTGATTTTTATGTTATGTTGTAGGAAACAGCAAAAACTCATGAAGCATGATGAACCTTATAAAACAAGGAAGAAGATGTATTGGCAGAAAGACAAGGCTTAGAGGTTTGGGGATATCGTATGTGTATGAAAGACAGAATGAGACGGTTTCTGGTGGATGTTCTGGACATCCATAATAAAGATGTAATCGAAGAAGTTATTGGTATTTCCAGCATCAGGCACTGCCCGAAGGGACGGACACTGTACAGTCAAGGGGAAACGGTGGATACCTGCTGCTTCCTGATGGAAGGCGTGACGGGTGCATTTCTCTACACGAAGGGCGGAAAGCAGATTTCGGATGATTTTTCTTTTGTATCCGGCGAGATGATTACGCCGTTTATGAACTGGCAGAGAAAAGCGCTGACCTCTGTGGTCGCGATGTCGAATGTAGATGCTTTTGTGATTGCCAATATGGATGTAATCACGCTGTTTAGAACCTATCCGGAATTTCAAACAATCCTTTTTGAATGGCTGATGCAGGCGTACCACAAGCAATGGGCGCTCAAAAGTGCGCGGTATCAGATGGCGGCGAAGGAGCGGTATCTTTTCTTTTTAAAGGAATATGCGGGGCTGGAGGATGTGGTCAGCGACCGTTTTTTAGCTTCATTTTTAGATATGTCGCCGGAGACGCTGAGCCGACAGAAGCGGTGCCTGCGGAAGGAAAAGCCCGATTGAAGCAACGGAAGGAAGGCATCTTTCACATTTTTCTCAAAGGAGGATGTGCGAATATAAGAAGCGGAGAGGCGAAGGGGGGAGATGCAGCGAGGAAGAAGGCTGTTTGAAATAGAAAAAAGTGGTTTTCAAAGGAACGGAAAAATAAAGAAAGGTTGAAGGAAAAATGAAAAGAAAAAATGAAAAGAAAAAATATCTTGCGATTTTCATGGCAATGAGCATGGCAACTGCAACTGCACCTGTGACAGCATTGGCAGATGATGCAACAACAGGTACAGAAAGCGGTGCAGAGACAGGCGAAAGCGGCAGTGGTGAAACTGGCAGTACAGGTGAAACTGGCAGTGAAAATGGCGGCACAGAAGGCGGTAGCACAACAGCACCTGATACACCTGCCGAAAACGAAGGTGTTAAGACTATTGATGAGTTAAATGCCGCAATTACTGCCGCAGGGGAAACAGAAACTACTATTAAACTTGCTGCTGATATCACAGGGGATGTTGTAGTACCTGAAAAGGCAAATATTACAATCGACCTGAATGGTAAGAAGATTACAAACAGTGTTGGGCACACAATTATGAATAACGGCACCTTGACTATTAAGGGTGAAGGTACAGTTGATAATATTACTCACGGGAAAGCAGCTCTCTATAATAAGGGGACGGTTACTTTAAACGGAGGTACTTTTGACCGTACTCGAGAAAATGGTAAAAGTGATAGTTCTTCTGGCGGCAACTCCTATTACACCATCAAGAATGTTGGTAATATGACCATTAACGAAGGCGTAAACGTGCTGACAGCGAAGGGGAATGGCGAGTTGGGCAGATTCTCCAGCCTTGTTGCGAATGGTTACTACAATGGTACTACATACGACAACGACGAGGGAGTGGATAACCCTGCGTTGATTATCAATAATGGTACCTTCTCAGGAGGGCTGAATACGATTAAAAATGATGACCGTGCAGAGTTGACTATTAACAACGGTACATTCAAGAATTTCTATCAGGCAACTGTTCAGAATCATAATATTGCAACAATCAACGGTGGTACCTACAAAGCTGCAAGTGATGCAAGCAGTACAGGAAAAGAAACCTACGGTGTTTATAACTGTGGTTGTGGTGATAATATTGACCTTGGTACATTGACTGTAACCGGCGGTATCTTTGAAGGTGCGGATTATGCGATTGCTGATGTTAGCAGTCAGCCTGCTATTGTGAATATTTCTGGTGGTTGCTTTAGTGGTGCTAAAGGTGCAATTGTTAAAGGTACAAACTCTAATGCTACGATCTCTATCTCCGGCGGCACTTTCTCCGATAAGCCTGCCAATGCTTATGTAGCAGAGGGCTATAAAGCAATTCAGGTTAAAGGTGACAAATACGTTGTAACGAACAAGATTGCTCTGGACAAAACAAGCACAAGAATCCGCAGAGGTTACACAGACACACTGAAAGCCATCATAGAAGCAAACGGCAAAACATACGAAGTAGCAGACCCTATAACATGGGCAAGTGATAAAGAAGCAGTCGCAACTGTAGAAAATGGCGTTGTTACAGGTGTAGACTATGGTAGTGCAACCATCACAGCAACACTGGGCGGTGTAACAGAAGCACCCACAACACCCGGAGAAACAGAAACACCTGATACAACAGATGCGCCTACAACTCAGGCAGAAGGTGATACAGCAACAGGTGACGGCACAGATACAGACGGTGACAATACACCTTCTAACACACTAACAGCAAGCTGCACCGTAACAGTATTCAAGAAATCTTCTTCCAGCTCCTCCTCCGGCGGTGGTGGCGGCAGCAGTGTTACAAAATACGGTGCAACCATCTCTGACAGCAAAAACGGTGCTGTAACCGCAAGCGCGGCAAAGGCAGAAACAGGTGACAAGGTTATTCTGACACCCAAGGCTGACGAGGGCTATGCACTGGATAAGATTACCGCAAAGGACAAGGACGGCAAGGAAGTTAAGCTGAAAGCAGAAAAGGACGGCACATACTCCTTCACCATGCCGAAGGGCGGCGTAACCGTTGATACAACCTTCAAGCAGGCAGAGGGCGCAGCCAACACAGACAAGCCCGCAGCAGCAACAAAGACAATCCTTCTGCAGATTGGCAGCACAGCAGTGATTGTGGACGATCAGGCAATCATCAACGATGTTGCACCCGTAATCCGCAACGACAGAACTCTGGTTCCCATCAGAGTCATCACAGAAGCACTGGGCGGTCAGGTTGCTTGGAACGAAGCCGCAAAAGAGGTTACTCTGACTGTTAACGGCAAGGAAATCAAAATGACTATCGGCAAAGCTCTGGAAAAATACGGCGTTGCTCCTGTTATCATCGGCGGCCGCACCTTTGTACCCGTTCGCTTTGTAGCGGATGAGCTGGGCGCAGTGACCACATGGGACGATGCAACAAAGACTGTAACAATTCAGGCGGTAAAATAAATTTTTCCGAAAATCTTAGCTGAAAACAATCAAAATGGCGTTCATCCGCAAGGATGGACGCTGTTTTCTGCTTTCGGGAAGAAGTGGGGCGAAAAATACAGCCCTCGAAAAAAAACACTTTCCACTGCAACGTTTTCGTGATATAATTCTAATGTTATAGGGCGAAATATAGAGAAAAACGACTACTTTTTGGGGAACGGCGGCTTTTTCGCCTGTTCAGAGATATAGATTGTCCTTTGGAATTGATTGGAAGGATGAATGTTTTTATGGATAAATTAGTTGTAAGGGGCCGAAAAAGATTGACCGGAGAGGTTACCATCAGCGGTGCGAAAAACGCGGCGGTAGCTGTTATTCCGGCGGCGGTAATGGCAACCGGAGTGAGTGTACTGGAGAATCTTCCCAGTATTGAGGACGTTAGAAATATCTGTCATACCATTCAGGAAATGGGCGGCAAATGCAGATTTTTAGATAAACATACTTTGGAAATTGATTGTAACGAGGGTGTCAGCTATCAGGCGACCTTTGAGGGCGTGCAGAAAATGCGCGCATCCTATTATCTCATTGGTGCGCTTCTGGCACGCTATAAAAAGGCAGAGGTGGCAATGCCCGGCGGCTGCAATTTTGGCAAACGCCCCATTGACCTGCACCTGAAGGGCTTCCGTGCGCTTGGTGCAACCGTCATTGAGGAGGACGGCATGGTGAAGGCTTATGCCGAAAAGCTGATTGGTACTTCCATCTACATGGATCAGGTGAGCGTTGGCGCGACCATCAATGTCATGCTTGCGGCAACCATGGCGGAGGGCACCACAACGATTGAAAACGCGGCAAAGGAGCCGCATGTGGTAGATACTGCAAACTATCTGAACATGATGGGGGCAAATATCAAGGGCGCAGGGACAGATGTGATTCGTATTAAGGGCGTTCCCGAACTGAAGGGCGCGCAGTATACCATCATTCCCGACCAGATTGAGGCAGGCACCTACATGATTGCGGCGGCGATTACGGGCGGCGATGTGCTGGTGAAGAATATCATTCCCAAGCACATGGATTCCCTGACAGCAAAGCTGGAGGAAATGAATGTGAAGGTGGCGGAATGGGAGGATTCCATTCGCGTGATGGCGGATGAGCCCTTGCGTGCGGTAAACGTAAAGACCATGAGCTACCCCGGCTTCCCGACGGATTTACAGCCTCAGATTGCGACGCTTCTTGCGGTCTGCAACGGGACAAGCGTGCTGACGGAAAATGTCTGGGAAAACAGATATCAGTACATGGGTGAGCTGCGTAAGCTGGGCGCAGATGTGGAAATTAACGGCAGAGTGGCAACCATCCACGGCATTAAGCATTTCAGCGGCGCGGAGGTTTCCGCAACAGACCTGAGAGCAGGCGCGGCAATGATTCTGGCGGCACTGGCGGCAGAGGGCGAAACCATCATTGACGGCGTGCGTTATATCGACAGAGGCTATGAGGATGTCGAGGAAAAATTCAGAGCCATGGGCGCGGATATCGACCGTATCCCCGGCGAGCAGTAAAAAGAGAACAAGAGAGCCTCGGAGCAGTTCCGAGGCTTATTTTATGGAAAAACACGAAGGAAAAGAGGTGAACCGGCTTGCGGATGGAATTTTGCACCATCGCCAGCGGCAGCAGCGGCAACTGCACCTATATCGGGACGGATTACACGAAAATATTGATTGATGCAGGCATCAGTGGCAAGAAAATCGAGGAAGGACTTGCAAATTTGAAGCTGACGGGCGACAAAATCGATGCGCTGTTTATCACCCATGAGCATGTTGACCATATCAAGGGGGCAGGCATCCTTTCCCGCAGGTTTGATATCCCCATTTTTGCCACGGCGGATACCTGGGCGGCGATGGAGGAAGGCCTTGGGCGGATTGCGCCGAGCAACAAGCGGATTGTGTATGCGGATGAGGTCTGCGCGGTGAATGACCTTTGCGTGAAGCCGTTTCGGATTCCGCATGATGCGGCAGAGCCGGTCGGCTATAACGTCTTTTCGGGCGAGAAAAAAATCACACTGGCAACCGATATCGGGCATGTGACGGATACGATTCGGGAAAGCATAGAGGACAGTGATGTGCTGCTTTTAGAGGCAAATCATGATGTGGAAATGCTGAAAAAGGGCGGTTATCCATGGTCGCTGAAGCAGCGGATTCTGGGCGAAAACGGACATCTTTCCAACCATACGGCAGGAAGGCTTCTGGCAGAGGTGATGACGGGAAAGATGAAATATGTTTTTTTGGGGCACCTCAGCGAGGAAAACAATAACCCCCATCTGGCGTATGAAACAGTAGAGGAAATCCTGCGGAACAACCGCATTGAGGTTGGCACGCATGTAAAAATGGATATGGCGAGCCGTTTTCAGAATGGCGTGAAGGTGGAACTGTAACGGAGGGTTGGCATGAAGGTTACGGTCGTTTGCGTAGGCAAATTGAAGGAAAAATACTGGCGCGATGCCATCGCGGAATACAGCAAGCGGTTGAGCCGTTATATGAAGCTGGAGATTATCGAGCTGGCGGATGAAAAGGCACCCGAAAACATGAGCGATGCACAGGCGGCGGAGGTCAAGGAAAGGGAAGGACAGCGGATTCTGAAAAACGTGAAGGACGATGCCTTTGCGGTGGCGCTTGCGGTGGAAGGAAAGATGCTTTCCTCCGAGGAGCTGGCAGAATTTATGGCGAAAAAGAGCGTTGGCGGCGTGAGCCATATCGTGTTCATCATCGGCGGCTCTCTGGGGCTTTCCCCTGCGGTGATGCGGCGCGCGGATTATGCACTCAGCTTTTCCAGAATGACATTTCCGCACCAGATGATGCGCGTGGTTTTATTGGAGCAGATTTACCGCTCGGAGCGGATTCAGCGCAACGAGCCATATCATAAATAAAGAAATTGCGAGAAAGGGAAGATTGCAATGAAAAAAGGCATGAAAATTGTGCGGTTTATCGGGATTGTGTGCTGGTTTCTGGCGCTGTTCATTCTGATTAACGGGCATCAGGAGAAGAAAAAAGCGGCAGAAGAGGCGGCAAAGCAGCCTGCCATTGTAACGGAAACAAAAGAAACGAATGACGGAGCTACACCAAGCACCGTGATTTTCCCCGAATAAAAAAGAAAGCGTTCTCAAATGGAATATCCTAAAGAGAACGCTTTTTTATGTTTTCGACTTAATTTTCTAAAAACGCTTCGCCGATTTTGAACACATCCCCTGCGCCGACCGTCAGAAGTAAATCCCCTGCCTTGCAGTTTTTCTCCAGATAGGAGCGGATGGCATCAAAATCCCCGACATATCTTGCGGATTTGCCTGTTTTCGCGATTCTGTCCGCAAGCATGGCGGCGGAAATGGTGCCGTCATCGGATTCCCTTGCGGCATAGATATCCGCAATGATGACTTCATCTGCATCGGTGAATGCTTCGCCGAATGCATCAAAGAGGAACTTCGTTCTGGAATAGGTGTGCGGCTGGAATACGCACCAGGTTGTACGGTGCTGCACCTTTTTTGCCGCCGCCAGTGCCGCCTTGATTTCTGTGGGGTGGTGCGCATAATCATCAATGACAACAACGCCGTTTTTTTCGCCTTTTTTCTGGAAGCGGCGTTCTGTGCCCGTAAAATGCAGAAGCCCCTTTTGGCAATCCGCAGGACAGACACCTACAAAATGTGCCGCCGCAATGGATGCCACCGCATTTGTGATATTATGGTCTCCGGGTACATTCAGATGGAAATTCCCGAATAATTCGCCTTTATAATATACATCAAAGGTATTCTTGCCGTCCGGCTCATGGATGATATTTTTCGCCTGCCAGTCCGCACCGTCCGCCAGTCCGAAGGTTTCTACGGTGCAGTCCAGTCCCTGTGTCAGCTCTGCCACGTTTTCAATCGCCTGATTGATAACCAATGCACCCTTCGCAGGGATACGCTCTGCAAAGGCATGGAAGGAGCGGCGGATATTCGCAAGGTTTTTGAAATAATCCAGATGGTCGCTTTCCACATTCAGAATCACACCGACGAAGGGCTTGAACTGCAAAAAGCTGTCGAAATATTCGCATGCCTCGGCAACGAAATACGGAGAGTGACCGATTTTCAGGTTACTGCTGATGGTAGGCAGGATGCCGCCAACCGTAATGGTGGGGTCTGTCCCTGCGGCAAGCAGGATTTCGGAAACCATGGATGTGGTTGTAGTCTTGCCATGTGTGCCTGCAACGGCAATGGAATCCTCATATTCCGCCATGATTTCGCCCAGCAGTCTGGCTCTGTCCATCAGGGGGATATGCTTTGCCTGCGCCGCCTGATATTCGGGGTTATCAGGATGGATTGCCGCGGTATAGACCACTAAATCTACATCATCCGTGATGTTTTCCGCCTTGTGTCCGAAGTTGATATGAATCCCCAAATTCTGCAGGTG
Source organism: Clostridium sp. MCC345 (assembly GCF_018785345.1). Classification (NCBI taxonomy): domain Bacteria; kingdom Bacillati; phylum Bacillota; class Clostridia; order Eubacteriales; family Clostridiaceae; genus Clostridium; species Clostridium sp. MCC345. The sequence goes on along the minus strand of NZ_WQPP01000064.1, from coordinate 143,965 downwards.
CTTTGTCACAGGGGATTCCTTGATATCCGTACCGGAAACGATACAGCCCTTATCTGCCAGAATTTCTGCCAGACCGGACATGCTGATGCCGCCGATGCCGATGAAATAAATGTGTTGTCCTTTTTGAAATGTTGTCATATTCTATCGCCTCAAAATCTATTAAATGGGTTCAAATTTTTCTGAAATTTAACAAAATCATCATATAGTTTAACCTTCATTATAGTATACTGGCATGAGAAAGGCAATCTTTTCTCTGTGTTTTCTTTTTCTGTGTTTTATATTTTATACAGAAAGCACCGGAAATAAACCCATACGGGCGCAGGAGCAACGTGCAAATTTTCTCAATCAGAAAAAAGGAAAGAGAAAAAGCCAATCGAAATAAGGCGAAATTTCGGCACAGATGCCGTAGATAAGCTTTGCAAGTTTATTTTCCTATGCTATAATAATCAAAACAGAGCCTATGACTTTGTTACATATATACAACCTGAAAAGATAGGGGTGGGTAATATGCGTAAAAAAGAAATGATAGCAATGCTTCTGGCGGGTGGACAGGGCAGTCGTCTGGGCGTGTTGACAAGAAAGGTGGCAAAGCCTGCCGTTGCATACGGGGGGAGATATCGTATCATCGATTTTCCGCTGAGCAACTGCATTAACTCCGGCGTGGATACCGTCGGCGTGCTGACACAGTATCAGCCGCTGCGTTTGAATCAGCATATCGGGATTGGGATTCCATGGGATCTGGATAAGAAAAACGGCGGTGTGACGATTCTTGCACCGCATGTGAAAACAGGGGATTCCGGCGAATGGTTCAACGGGACGGCAAACGCCATTTATCAGAATATTGACTTTATCGACAGCAATAATCCGGAATATGTGCTGATTCTTTCCGGTGACCACATTTATAAAATGGATTATTCCAAGATGCTTGCCTTCCATAAGGCGCACAATGCAGCGGCAACGATTGCCGTTATGGAGGTGCCGATGGAGGAAGCAAACCGCTTCGGCATTATGAATACCGAGGACGGCGATAAGATTTACGAATTTGAGGAAAAGCCGGAAAGCCCCAAGAGCAATCTTGCTTCCATGGGGATTTACATATTTACATGGGACAGACTGCGTGATGCATTGATTGAGGATAATTCCATCCATCCGGACAGCGATTTCGGCAAGCACATCATCCCTAAAATGCTGGATGAGGGACAGCCCATGTATGCATGGCGCTTCGATGGATACTGGAAGGATGTCGGCACCATTCAGTCCTATTGGGAGTCCAATATGGATTTAATCCGCACCCTGCCCGAATTCAACCTCTACGAGGATTTTTGGAAGATTTATACCAACAGCGACCATCAGCCGCCGCAGTATACGGCACCCGGCTCAAAGACAGAGGAAGCGCTGCTTTCTGACGGCTGTGAGATTTACGGTACGGTCTGTCGCTCCATCATCGGCCCCGGTGTTGTGGTGGAAAAGGGGGCAGTGGTGAAGGATTCCATCATCATGGCAGGCACGATTATCGGCGAAAATGCTTTGGTTGATCATTGCGTCATTGATGAAAAATGCAGCATCGGTAAAAATGTGCAGATGGGTGTCGGGGAAAATATCCCTAACGAGGCAAAGCCTAATATTTATAATACAGGCATCACCGTTCTGGGCATGAACAGCAGTGTTCCCGATGGGATTGTGATGGGGAAAAACTGCGTGATTTACGGCAGAACCTTCCCGGAGGATTATCCCGACGGCAGATTGGAAAGCGGCAAGGCCGTTGTACGGGAGGTGTAACAGATGAAAGCAATCGGTATTATTTTGGCAGGCGGCAATAACGACGGCAGACTGGGCGTTCTGACCGACCATAGAGCGGCGGCGGCATTGCCCATCGGCAGCTGCTATCGCGCCATTGATTTTACATTGAGCAATATGTCCAACAGCGGCATTGGGAAGGTGGCTGTGCTGACGCAGTATAACTCTCGTTCCCTGCGCGACCATCTGATGTCATCCAAATGGTGGGACTTCGGCAGAAAGCAGGGCGGCTTGTTCGTATTCACGCCGTATACCAGCAATGCAGGCTCTACATGGTTCCGCGGCACGGCGGATTCCATTTATCAGAATATGACCTTCCTCAAGCGCAGCAATGAGGAATACGTTGTGATTACCTCCGGTGATTCCATCTATAAAATGGATTACCGTAAGGTGCTGGAATATCATAAGGAAAAAAATGCGGACATTACTGTGGTTTATCAGAAAATGACGGGAAAGGATTTATCCAAATTCGGTATTTTGCAGATGGATGCGGACAATAAGCTGGAGGGCTTCGAGGAAAAGCCGGAGCAGCCGAAATCCGATGCGGCCTCCCTGGGGATTTATGTTATCTCCAGAACGCTGCTCATCAATCTGCTGAATCAGATTATCCCCGAAGGCAGATACAGTCTGGTAAAGGATATTATCATCCGCTTTATCCATACGCTGAAAATCTACGGCTATGAATATGACGGCTACTGGAATGCCATCGGCACAGGCATTGCGGCTTATTTTGAGACGAATATGGATTTCTTGAAAAAGGATATCCGCGATCATTTCATCAATGAATATCCCTATATTGAAACAAAGCCGAAGGATGAACCCCCTGCAAAATACAACAGGGGTGCGGATGTGACGGATTCCATCGTCGGCAGCGGTGCGATTTTTGACGGGAAGGTGGAGCATTCTGTTGTGTTCCGTAGGGTGCGTGTCGGCAAGGGCGCAGCTGTAAGGAATTCCATCCTGATGGAGGGCTGCCAGATTGGCGAAAACTGTGTGGTGGAAAATGCCATCTTCGATAAGGAGGTTGTCCTTTCCGCAGGGCAAAGAGTCATCGGCGTTTCCTCCGAGGAACCGGCAGTGCTGAAAAAGGGCACAAAATTATAAATCGGATTTTAAGAACGAAAAGCAGGGAGTTTTCTCTGCTTTTTTTCTTTTCCGGAAATCATTTTTTAGTAAAAGAGTATATTGAATTTTATAGGGAAAAATGCGATACTAAAATGTATGTATACAATATCTTGAAAAATATTTCGCCCTTTGGCGTAGGAGGAAAAATAAATGAGACAGTTGAAAGCAATCATTCTGGCTGCCGGCGAAGGCTCCCGTATGAAATCCAAGAAACCTAAGGTACTTCATGAAATTCTGAATAAGAGTATGGTGGATTATGTGATTGAAACCGCAAAAGGCTGTGGCGCAGAGGACGTTTGCGTTGTGGTTGGGCATAAGGCGGAGGAGGTTAAGGCAGGCATCCGCGCGGAAGGCATCTCCTTTGCTTTGCAGGCAGAGCAGAAGGGCACAGGACATGCTGTTATGATGGCAGGCGATTTTATTGATGAAAGCAGTGATATGCTGATTCTCTACGGGGATACGCCGCTGATTACAGGCGAAACCCTGACAAAGCTGGTTGAGGTACACCGTACAGAGGGACACAGCGTAACTGTGGTTTCCTCTAAAATAGAGGATCCTACCGGCTACGGACGCATCATGCGCGATGACCACGGCGGCTTTGAACGCATTGTGGAGCATAAGGATGCAACAGATACACAGAGAATGATTAACGAAATCAACACAGGGATTTATATTTTCAACGGCAGGGAATTGAAGGAATCCCTGGGCAAGCTGAATAACAATAACGCGCAGGGGGAATATTACCTGACAGATTGTCTGGAGCTGATTTTGAAGGCAGGCGGCAAGGTGGAGGCTGTTGTGGCAAAGGATGCCGATGAATTTTTCGGTGTAAACAGCCGTGTACAGCTTGCGGAAGCTGCAAAAATCATGAAGCACCGCATCAACCGTAAGCACATGGAAAGCGGTGTTACCCTCGTGGATCCCGAAAATACCTATATCGGCAGTGATGTTAAAATCGGTATGGATACGGTGATTTTGCCCGGCTGTGTGCTGGAGGGCAATACGGAAATCGGGGAGGACTGCGAAATCGGCCCCAATTCCAGACTGACAGATACCAAGCTTGGCAATGGCGTGAAATTCCAGACCTCTACGGCAATCGAATCCGAAATCGGCAACGAAACCACCGTTGGGCCTTTCGCGTATATCCGCCCGAACTGCCATATCGGCAACAGGGTGAAGGTTGGCGACTTCGTTGAGGTGAAAAATTCCACCATTGGCGACGGCACAAAAATTCCCCATCTTTCTTATGTTGGGGATACCGATGCAGGCGAAAAAATCAACTTCGGCTGCGGCAGCATTATGGTAAACTATGATGGCAAGAAAAAGCACCGCACTACCATTGAGGATAATGTTTTTGTCGGCTGCAATGTAAATCTGGTTGCACCTGTAACCGTGAAGAAGGGCTCCTACATTGCCGCAGGCTCCACCATCACAAAGGATGTGCCTGAGGACGTTTTGGCGGTTGCCAGAGCAAGACAGCAGGTCATCGAAGGCTGGACAAAAAAGAGAATTGAAAGATAATTTGAAAAAATTGTCGAATAGCGGTTGAAATTGATTGTTTTTCGGTGTAACATAATATTGTATGTGCTTATATAACCTAAAATTATTTTTTATAGGGGGACAGATAAATGCTTAATTCCGGCATCAGCAACATTAAAGTTTTTGCCTGCAATTCCAACAAAACGCTGGCAAATGCAATCGCAGATAAGCTTGGTCTGAAACTGGGCGACTGTGAAGTAGAAAAGTTCAGCGACGGTGAGATTTCCGTAAAGATCAATGAAACCATTCGTGGCGCAGATGTATTCATCATCCAGTCCACATCCTATCCCGTAAACGATAACCTGATGGAGCTGCTCATCATGATTGACGCAATGAAGCGTGCATCCGCAGCAAGAATTACAGCCGTTATGCCTTATTACGGCTATGCTCGTCAGGACAGAAAAGCAAGAGCGAGAGATCCCATCAGTGCAAAGCTGGTTGCAAATATTCTGACAAGCGCAGGCGCAAGCCGTGTGCTGACAATGGATCTGCATTGTGCGCAGATTCAGGGCTTCTTCGATATTCCCGTAGATAATCTGGTTGGCAGCCCTCTCTTGACAGACTTCTACATCAAAAAATTCGGCGATTCTCTGGAAAGAGATTTTGTTGCGGTTTCTCCCGACCTGGGCAGCGTAACAAGAGTCAGAAAATTTGCGGAAAAGCTGAATATTCCTATTGCAATTATTGATAAACGCAGACCGAAGGCAAATGTCAGCGAGGTTATGAATATCATCGGTGACATCAAGGGTAAAAAGGTTATCCTGCTGGATGATATGATTGATACCGCGGGTACCATTACAAATGCAGCCAATGCGCTGATTGAAAGAGGTGCAATCGAGGTAGATGCCTGCTGTACACATGGCGTTCTGAGCGGTCCTGCCATCGAAAGAATCGAAAAATCCGCAATCAAGGAGCTGTTGGTTCTGGATACCATCGAGCTGCCTGAGGAAAAGAAAATCGACAAGATTACAATGGTTTCCGTTGCAGATATTTTCGCAGATGCAATCAACTGCATCCATAACGGCGTTTCTATTTCTCAGCTGTTTGACTGATTCGCATTGCGCCGAAAAATTCACAAAATCATGACAGAAAAAACTCCCAAATGCAAAAATGGGAGTTTTTCTTTTTATTTACTGAAAAATAGTGCAGTGAGAGGAGATATTTTTAGCAGTTATGGGTAAAAAAAATAATATCCAAAAAGCGGCAGTCAAACCTCGACGGAAACTGGTGTTTTTTTAGCGTTTTGGGAAAAATGGGTTTGGCAAAACTGCCAATTTTACAGAAACTCGGTTGACAAGAAGGGTAAAATAGATTATATTGTTAAAAGTAAAACAAACAGAGTGAGACATATTTCCTATTCGCAGTGAGGGAATGGTTCTGTTTGCTATAAAATTTTACTATCCACTTATCAAATTTTTAAATTTTTAGGAGGAAGATATCGATGAAAATTGCATTCTTTGACACAAAGTCTTACTGGGTAGACGCTTTTAAACCCGTAGCAGCAAAATATGGCTATGAAATCACTTTCTTCAACGAAAGACTGACACCCGCTACAGCTCATCTGGCAGCAGGTCATGACGCTACTTGCTCTTTCGTTAATGACGAAGTTCCCGCAGAAGTTATCCGTGAACTGAAAAATCTGGGTATCAAGGTTCTGCTGCTGCGTTGCGCAGGTTTCGACAGCGTTGATCTGGATGTTGCAAAAGAATGTGGTCTGCCCGTACTGAGAGTACCCGCTTACTCTCCTCAGTCCGTAGCAGAACAGGGCGCAGCGCTTCTGATGGCTGTTAACAGAAAGCCTCATCTGTCCTATGAAAGAACAACAAAATTCAACTTCGATATCGCTGGTCTGACAGGTATCGCTCTGTACGGCAAAACAGCAGGTATCATCGGTACAGGTAAAATCGGTCAGTGCATGATTAACATTCTGAAAGGCTTCGGCATGGATATCGTGGCTTACGATGCATTCCCTAACCCCAACCTGGGCCTGGAATATGTAACTCTGGACGAACTATATGCTCGTGCTGACGTTATCTCCATCCACTGCCCTCTGATGCCCGCAACAAGACACATGATCGACAAGGATGCTATCGCTAAGATGAAAGACGGCGTTATCTTCATCAACGTTGCTCGTGGCGGTCTGGTTGACTCCGAAGCTCTGGCTGACGCAGTTGAAGCTGGCAAATTCCGTGGCGTAGGTATGGACGTTTGCGAAAAAGAACATGAATACTTCTTCGAAGACAGAAGCAACCTGAAAGAACATGACAAGACTCTGTCCAGACTGCTGGCAAGCGATAAGGTTGTTATCTCCGGTCACCAGGCATTCCTGACAGAAGAAGCTCTGGAACAGATGGCTCTGATCACAATGGATAATGCAAAGGCATTCCTGGAAGGCGCTGAACTGGTTAACGAAGTAAAATAATTTCATCTGATACATAGATAGAAATACTGAAGTGAGCACTGAAAAGTGCTCACTTTTTTATTGTTTTCCGCCGCTTTTTTATGCTATAATGACTCTGAAAAATGAACAAAATAACGGAATAAAAGAATAACAAAAGAATAGAAGAATAGCAGCTCTAATTTTTTAATTAGGGCATTTCGTTGTGTTTACGGACAGGAGGAAAGGCACATGGGTCTTTTTGACAGATTTAAAAATCAGGAAGCGAGAGGGCAGGAGTTTTACTGCATCGTGGGTCTTGGCAACCCCGGCAGAGAATATGCCGAAACAAAGCATAATGTCGGCTTCTGTGTAATTGATAAGCTGGCGGAAAAATATGAGATTAAGGTGGAAAAATACAAAAACAGAGCATTGATTGGGGATGGCATGATTCGCGATAAGCGGGTTCTTCTCGTAAAGCCGCAGACCTTTATGAACCTCAGCGGCGAAAGTGTGCGTGAAATCGTGAATTTCTATAAAATTCCGCAGGAACGCTTTGTTGTCATTTTCGATGATACGAGCCTGCCCTGCGGCAGTGTGCGGATTCGCGAAAAGGGCAGCCATGGCGGACATAACGGCATCCGCAACATCATCGACCAGATGGGGACGGATGTGTTTAATCGCATTAAGGTCGGCATTGGCGAAAAGCCAAAGGGCTGGGATTTGGCGGATTATGTGCTTGCGAAATTCAGCCCTGATGATTTGCCTGCCATGGAAGAAGGCATGGAAAAGGCGGTCAAGGGCGTGGAGCTGATTCTCTCTCGCGGTGTGGCGGAGGCGGCAAACCGCGTGAACCAGAAGCCGAAAAGCATGAAAAAACAGAAGGCCTTGCAGGAGCAGGCAGAAAAAGCCGAAAAAGAAACGGAAAAGACTACTGACGGGGTGAATAAAGAATGAAAGCCTTAACTGCACCGCTGACCGAATTGGGCAGTTTTCAACAGATTCTGGAAGGAATTGCAAAGGGAAATACGCCTGTTTTTGCGACAGGTGTCATTGATGCGGCAAAAACCCATCTGGCGTACAGCCTGCAGGCGGAAATAAAGCGTCCGCTTTTCCTTCTGACCTACAGTGAACTGCGCGCGAAGGAAATTCTGGAGGATTTGACCTTTTTTACGAAGGACTGCGCATATTATCCTGCGAAGGATATCCTTTTCTACAGCGCGGATGTGCATAGCATGGAAATGAACCGCCAGCGGTTTCTGGTATTGGAGCGTCTGTTCAAGGGTGAAACGCCCATCATTGTAGCATCTGCCGAGGCGCTGCTGGATAAATATCCCCCGAAGAAAATTTTCGCCGCCTTTCGGCTGACCCTGCGGACGGGTGAAATCGTTGAAATCGCAGAGTTGACACGCAAGCTGGTACGCATGGGCTATGAGCGGACGGAGCTGGTGGAAAGTCCCGGGCAGTTCAGCCTGCGCGGCGGTATTCTGGATATCTGGTCGCTGACGGCGGAGGATGCCGTGCGTATCGAATTCTGGGATGATGAAATTGATTCCATCCGCAGTATGGATGCGCAAAGCCAGCGTTCCGTAGAAAAGCTGGAGGAGGCGAGCATTTTCCCCATGCGCGAAATGGTTTATACTGAGGAGCAGGCAGTTTCTGCGGCGGAGCGCATCGAGCAGGAATACAGAAAGGTACTGAAAAATCTGGAGCAGAAGGGCGAAACGGAAAACGCAGAGCGTCTGCGGGAGCATATCGGCGAGGATGCGGAACGCCTGCGTGCGGAAAAAACATTGCCTGCACTCGGGGCGTATGCCGATTATTTTTATGAAAATCCCGTCAGCCTGCTTTCCTATTTGCAGGAGGACACCCTGCTTGTGTTTGATGAGCCTGAGCGTATCCGCGAGCACATGGATATTCTGACGGAGGAATACCGCGAGAGCGTGAAGGGGCGTATCGCGCAGGGTTATTTATTGCCAGGGCAGAGCAATATGCTCTATGATTATACGGAAATTTTGCGGCAGGCGGAGAGTTTTGCGGAGCTTCTGCTTGCAGGGCTGAATCAGAAGACGGTGGATTTCCGCCCGAAAACAATGGTGAATCTTTCGGTGCGCTCTACGCCCTCCTTCCAGCAGCGCGCAGACCTTTTCTGCGAGGAGCTGGAATATCTGAAGAAGAACCATTTCCGCACGCTGATTCTTGCCGGCAGTGGTACAAGGGCACAGCGTATGGCAAAGGAATTGCAGGAAATGGGTCTGGAAGCCGTTTATATCGATTCTCTGGAAAAGGAGGTGCCGAAGGGTGCCGTCTGGGTGGCACGCGGCACGCTTTCCAAGGGCTTTCGGTATGATTATATTGATTTTGCGGTCTTTTGCGATAGTGAATTATTCGGCGGCAAGGAAAAGAAAAAACGAAAGAAGCGCAGGAAAAACGGTGCGGCAATCGAAAGCTTTACCGATTTGCATATCGGGGATTATGTTGTGCATGATAACCACGGGATTGGTGTATTTCGCGGTCTGGAAAAAATCTCTGTCGAGGGCGTGCAGAAGGATTATATGAAGATTTCCTATCGGGATGGAGGCAGTCTCTTTGTACCTGTCAACCAGATGGATATGGTGCAGAAATATATCGGTACAGGCTCTGCCGCACCCAAGCTGAATAAGCTTGGCGGACAGGACTGGGCGAAGGCAAAGGCGAAGGCGCGAAAGGCTGTGCAGATTATGGCGGAGGATCTGGTTGCGCTTTATGCAAAGCGTGCGGCGGCGCAGGGGTTTGTCTATGGTGCGGATACCGTCTGGCAGCAGGAATTTGAGGAAAGCTTCCCCTATGAGGAAACGGATGACCAGCTGAACGCCATTGAGGATGTCAAAAAGGATATGGAAAGCAGCAAGGTTATGGACAGACTGATTTGCGGGGACGTTGGCTACGGCAAGACGGAGGTTGCCATTCGTGCGGCATTCAAGGCGGCACAGGAGGGCAAGCAGGTCGCATTCTTAGTTCCGACCACCATTCTGGCACAGCAGCATTATAATACCTTTACCCAGAGAATGACGGGCTATCCTGTGCATATCGAGCTGCTCTCCCGTTTCCGTACGCCGAAGCAGCAGAAGGAGAGTTTGCAGAATATCGAAAAGGGCTATTCCGAAATTTTGATTGGGACGCATCGGATTCTCTCCAAGGATGTCAAGTTCAAGAATTTGGGGCTGATTATCGTGGATGAGGAGCAGCGCTTCGGCGTGGCGCATAAGGAAAAGCTGAAGGCGCTCAAAGAAAACGTGGATGTGCTGACGCTTTCCGCAACCCCTATTCCCAGAACGCTTCACATGAGCCTTGCGGGGATTCGCGATATGAGCCTTTTGGAGGAGCCGCCGCAGGAAAGGCATCCCGTTCAGACCTATGTGATGGAAAATAACCCTGAATTTATTCGTGAAGCCATTCACAGGGAAATCAGCCGCGGCGGACAGGTTTATTATCTCTATAATCGGGTAGAATCCATCAGCGAGGAGGCCTTCCGTGTGCAGAGGCTTGTGCCGGATGCAAATGTGACCTACGCGCATGGGCAGATGTCGGAGCGAGAGCTGGAACGCATTATGGGCGATTTCATCAGCGGCGAGATTGATGTTCTGGTCTGCACAACGATTATCGAAACGGGGATGGATATTTCCAATGCGAATACCATCATCATTCAGGATGCCGACCGCATGGGGCTTTCTCAGCTGTATCAGCTGCGCGGACGCGTGGGCAGAAGCAATCGCATTGCGTATGCGTATCTGATGTATAAGCGGGATAAAATGCTGCGCGAGGCGGCGGAAAAACGTTTGCAGACCATTCGGGAATTTACCGAATTCGGCTCCGGCTTTAAGATTGCCATGCGTGATTTGGAAATCCGCGGTGCAGGCAATCTTCTTGGTGCGGAGCAGCATGGACACATGGAGGCAGTCGGGTATGATATGTATTGCCGCCTGCTTGAGGAGGAGGTGCAGAACCTCAAGGGAGATGCACCGAAGGAGGAAAAATTTGAAACCTCGATTGATTTGAATATCAGTGCCTTTATCCCTGATTTTTATATTAAGAATCAGGAGCAGCGGATGGAGTTGTATAAAAAAATCGCAGGCATCCGCACCATGGAGGAATATTACGACATGCAGGAGGAGCTTGAAGACCGCTATGGCGATTTGCCAAAGAGCGTACAGCTTCTGCTGGAGGTGGTTCTTGTGAAGGCAGAGGCACATGAGATGGGGATTCGCGCCATCAGCCAGAAGCATGGGAATCTTCTTCTGGAATTTCAGCCGCAGCCTAATATTGACCCACAGAAGCTGATGCAGCTGCTTGCAAAGGAAAAGGGCAAATATCTCTTTACCGCGGGCGCAAATCCATACCTTACCATCAAGCCGGCAAGGGGAGAGGGAGAAAAACCGCTCGAACTGATTAAAAAATGCTTTGAGGCATTGAAAGACTGAGAGAATATCTGTATAATAAAAAAACCAATATCTATGCGGAGAGAGGGTGCAGAATGAAAAAGAGAAGAAAAGGTCTGCTTGGGCTTCTGCTGGCAGGGGTGCTTGCGCTGACAGCCTGTGGCAGCGGCGGAACAGCGGATACGGTTGTGCTGAAAATTGACAATCACGATATTACGAAATATGAATATATGGTTTACCTTTATACTACAACGCAGAGCTTTGTTTCTGCGGCGGGAGAGGATGTCTGGAATCTGGATTTTGATGGGCAGACGGCGGATGAGCTGGTGGAGGAGCGCACCATCAGCACATTGCAGAGTGTGCTTGCGGCGGAGGAATATGCCGCGGCGCATGATATCGCTCTGACGGATGACCAGAAGGAGGAAGCGGCAGCGGCGGCAAAGCAGTTCCTCTCCACAGTGGATGCGGATGCGCTGAAGAAGATGGAGGTAGATGAGGAAAAGCTTGTGCCTTTGATGGAGGCCTCTTATTTGTATTCCTTGGTGTATGATTCCATTGCATCGGAATGTGCGGTGGATGAAACGGATATGGCAGATTACTACGCAGAGCAAAAGGATCAGATTCGCTCCGACTATACGGAACTGAAGGTAGCAACCATTCTGGTCGATGATGAGGAAACGGCAAATGAGGTCGCAAAGCGCGCCAAGGATGGCGAGGATTTTGCATCCTTGTTCAAGGAATACGACGTTGACCCTAAGGCGCAGAGCGGCGAGGAAAGCGGCGAAACTACCATGTATCAAAGCTATATGCTTTCCAACTTCGGGCTGACAGAAGCACCTGAGGTCGGCAAGGTGGTCGGCCCCATCAAGATGGACGAGAGTAAATATTTCATCATTAAAACGCTGGAGAAAACCGTTCCGACCGAGGAAGAAGTGAAGGAAAAGGCAGAAACCGGCTATAAGGATAAGATTCAGACGGAATATGCCGAAGCGCGCATCGATGAAATGGTGAAGGCGCAGAAGGTGGAAAAGGTTAAGAGTGTCTGGGATACTCTGGAAAAATTCCACTGAAAATCATAAAAAACGAGAAAGGATGTCTTGCGAGAGCAGGGCATCTTTTTTTGTACAGAGGATGTAAAACTGTTGTCGAAAAAAGGAAACTATGCTATGCTGAAAACAGAGGATTATCGCTTGGCGGTTCAGTCACTCTCTGCAAAGGGGGTGATGTCTATGGTTACATATGCTGATTTGTTTCAATATAGCTTAGTAATCATCGGAATTATCACCTTATGCTTTTTGCATAAGAACTGATAAGAAAACGACCGCCTAACAGAAGTTAGACGGTCAAACCCAACTATATCGGACTGACCGCCCTTCCAAAAGCGGTAATCCTTTCTTACTGTCATCATAGCACAGAGAAATAAAAAATGCAATCAAATCTGTATTTTTTTGCATAGCAGTGAGGATATGGCAGGAGAAAGCTGTATTATAGTTGAAAAAAGGGCATTTCTAAGGTATGATGAACAAAAGAGATATTTTGTTTTTTGGGTGAAGGAGGAAAATGAGAGATGGAGTTGAAAAGAGTATGGGCGATGTATTTCAGCCCGACAGGCGGAACGGAAAAGGCAGTGAAAACAACGGCGCAGGTTGTAGCCGAGAAATTGAACTTGCCCTTGGAAATTTATGATTTTACCCTGCCGCAGGGCAGAGAAAAGGATGCGGTTTTCGGCGAAGGGGATTTAGTTGTCTGCGGCACACCTGTCATTGCGGGGCGTGTGCCAAATGTATTGCTTCCCTATCTGACGGAGAAGGTAAAGGGCAACGGTGCGTATGCGGTGCCCGTGGTTTCCTTCGGCAACCGCAATTATGATGATGCGCTGATTGAGCTGAGAAATATTTTGGAGCAGGATGGCTTTCGGACGGTTGCAGGCGGTGCTTTTGTGAGCGAGCATTCCTTTTCCAAAACCCTTGCGGCAGGCAGACCCGATGCAAAGGATTTGGCAAGCATGCAGGAATTTGGCACAAAAATCGCGGAAAAGCTGACAAGTGACTGGGAATATACGGCTCCTGCGTATGTGAAGGGGTGCGACCCCATTCGTCCCTATTTCAAGCCGCAGGACAGACATGGCGCGCATATTGATATCCGCAAGGTTAAGCCGAAGGTAAGCGATGCCTGTGTCGGCTGTGGGCATTGTGCGGAGGTTTGTCCCATGGGCTCCATCAGCAGAGAAAACATCAAGGAATATATCGGCATTTGCATTAAATGCTGTGCCTGCGTGAAGAAATGTCCCGTGGGGGCAAGATATTTTGATGACCCCGGCTATATCTACCATAAGGAAGAATTGGAAGAGCTTTATGAAAGACGTGCAGAGCCGGAATGGTTCGTGTAACGGCGAAGCCGTAAGTGAAAACCGAATTTTGGCTTGGAAGGACAGAGTCTGCTTTTTAAAAAGGCAGGCTCTTTTTTTATTGCCCTAATGGGTTTTTAATCCTTCTTTTACATGGCTTTAACAAAAGGCTAAGTACCCCCTAATTTCTATCCCGTATACTAAAACACGAATGAGAGAGAGGTGCATTTTTATGGAAGAAAAATGGAGAAAGGAATTGAAGTATACCGTAACAGAGGGCGAGAGCATCGTAACCGCAAGAAGGCTGTCCTCCTTTATGCAGAGGGATAAAAATCTCAAGGGTGGCAGGGAATATCTGATTCGCTCGCTTTATTTTGATAATCTGTATGAAAAGGTGCTGAAGGAAAAGCTTTCGGGGACGGCTGTCCGTGATAAATTTCGGATTCGTTATTATGATTTTGATACGGCGTTTATCCGTTTGGAGAAGAAAAGCAAACGCTATGCCGTTGGGCATAAGTATCAATGTCGGCTGACGGCGGCAGAGGTGCAGAAAATTATTGACGGCGACCTTGCTTGGATGGAGGCGGATGAACGACCTTTGGTGCGGGAGCTGTTTTTGAAAATGAAGCTGGAGCTGTTTCGCCCGTCAGTGATTGTGGATTATTGCAGAGAGCCGTTTACCTACGCACCCGGCAATGTGCGGATTACCTTTGACAGAGATATTTGCTCCTGCAAGGACATCAGGGCATTTTTCCGAAAGGATGCGCCGACGGTTCCTGTGCTGCGGGACGGCAGGTGTATTATGGAGGTAAAATATGACGATTTTCTGCCGGATGTGGTAAGCAGAACGATTTTGACAACAAAAAACAGAGAGCAGGCGTTTTCTAAATTTGCCGCTTGCAGTCTGAACGGATAAGAGAAAGGATGAAGAAAATGACATTTAACGACGTTTTTAAGAGCAGCTTTTTGGATAGCTTCAGCAGCTTTTCCCTTTTGGACACAGCACTTTCCCTTGGGGCAGCATTCGTGATTGGGCTGTTTATCTTTTATGTATATCAGAAAACCTACAGTGGTGTGCTGTATAGCCGCAGCTTTAATGTTTCCTTGGTGGCAATTTTATTGGTAACCACATTGGTAATCAGCGGTGTGACAAGCAATGTGGTGCTGTCCTTGGGTATGGTCGGTGCGCTGTCTATCGTGCGTTTCCGTACTGCGGTGAAAGATCCGATGGATTTGGTGTTTTTGTTCTGGGCAATCGCGGAGGGCATTCTCTGCGGCGCAAGCCTGCTGCCTCTGGCGCTGCTTGGCTGCCCCATTCTGGGCATCTTCCTGCTTGTTTTTGCAAATCATCAGCAGAAGGATAACCCCTATCTGATTATTGTGCGCCTGATGGAGGGAGCGGCCGAGGAAAAGGTGGCAGGCTACATCAAGGGCGAGGTAAAGAAAATGCAGCTCAAATCCAAAACTGTGACAGGCGGGGCAGGCTCGGAGGTTATTTATGAGATTCGCCCCAAGGATAACGATAGTGCCTTTGTGAATGTTTTGAGCAATATGAGAGGCGTGGAATCCGCAGTCATGGTAAGCTATGACGGGAATTATGCGGCATAATGGAAGGAGGAACTCCTTTGCATGTATTAAAAAAATATAAAGCGGTTTTGCTTTCGGGGCTTCTGGTGGTTGTGTTTTGCGTGGCGGCGTATTGCGCCGTCGGCAGGGCGGATTCGGCAGAAAGCCATACCTACGCGGAGCATATCTTTCAGGATGATACGGTAAATGAAATCAACATTGAAATTGACGAGGCGGACTGGCAGGATATGCTGGAAAACCCTTTGGAGGAGGAATACCATAAGGCGAATGTGACGATTAACGGCGAAACGGTCGGAAATGTGGCAATCCGCACGAAGGGCAACACCAGCTTGACCTCTGTGGCCAATTCCGATTCCGATCGGTACAGCTTTAAGCTGGATTTTGATTATTATGACAATAACGGCAATTATTACGGCTTGAAAAAGCTTTGCCTGAATAATAACTATTCCGACAACAGCAGCATGCGCGAATATATTTCCTATAAAATCATGGGCGAGCTTGGCTTGGATGTGCCGGAATGTGCGTATAGCCATATTACCGTCAACGGCGAGGAATGGGGCTTATATCTGGCGGTAGAGCCGGTGGATGAGGTCTTTCTTGCAGAGCATTTTGCGGATGCCACGGGCGATTTATATAAGCCTGAGGGCATGGGCGGCACCGGTGCGGATTTAGTCTATAACGGGGATGATATCTCCGCTTACACAGGACTGAACCTGAAAACCAATCTGAACAGCTCCGACGGAAAGGAAATCCTTGCGCTGATGCAGGCGCTGGAGGATGGCGAAGGCTTAGAGAAGGTGCTGGATGTGGAAAAGGCATTGAAATATATTGCGGCGAATGTGGCACTGGCGAACTTTGACAGCTATTTGGGCATGACAACGCATAATTTTTATCTTTATGAGGAAAACGGTCGCTTCACAATCATTCCTTGGGATATGAACCTTGCCTTTGGCGGCTTTGGCGGCGGCGAGGTGGATATCTATGAGCCGACCAGCCAGAGCATGGGCGGCTTCGGCGGCGGAGATAAGAGGAAGGATACGCAGGATAATGATGCCGTAACCAATGCCACAGAAAGCACCGAAGCGCAGACGGATGCAAATAATCAGCCACAGCCACCCGATAACGCCGATATGCAGGGCGGCGGTCAGCCAAGCGGCGGCAAGCAGCCGCAGGGCATGCCCTCCATGGGCAGCGGCGAGAAGCCCTTGGTGACAACCCTTCTGGAAAATGAAACCTATCGTTCCATGTATGAGGGCTATCAGAAGGAGATTGCGGAGAAATATTTCACGCAGGAATACATGACCGAGCTGGTAACGAAAATCCATGACCTGATTGCACCCTATGTGCAGAATGACCCGACTGCCTTCTGCACCTATGAGGAATTCGAGCAGGCCTGCTCCACCGACCCGACCGACCAATATTCTCTGGTTTACTATGCGGTGAATATGGCGGAAAGCATTGAAAATCAGCTGAACGGCGGCGAACCGACCTTCAACACAAGCAGCATGCAGGGCGGCGGCATGGGCGGCGGCGGAAAAGGCGGCCCCGATTTTGGCGGAGAAAAGCCTGATATGCCAAGCCGAACGGAGCAGACAACGGATGCACAGCAGAATGACCGCTCGACACCCCCTGACCAAAACGGTGGACAGCAGGGTGGACAGCAGGGTGGACAGATGGACGAAAATGAGCGGACTGGACAGGCAGATGGACAGCAGAATGGACAGCAGAACGGACAGCAGGGCAATCCACCCGATTTCGGCGGCGGTGAAAAGACTCCTCCCGGTATGCCCGGACAGGATAACAAAAGCGTGAGTCTTTCGGATTGCCTGCCCATGATTGCAGTTTGCGGCGGCGTGTTTGTGGTCGGTGCGGTGGTTCTGATTTTGTTCAAGCGGAAAAAAGACCTGAAGCCACCAAAAGAACATAAAACAGAATAAGCTTTTTGCAGAGATTTTGCATAAAAATTGGGAACGGTTGTTCCCTTTTTTTATTTGTTATGATATACTTTTAGCAGACGAAAAAACGGAAGGGAGGGAAAAGCATGGAGGATTTGAAAATTACCGGCGAGGTGGAGGATATCATTTACCGGAATAAGGATAACGGCTATACGGTTTTTTCGCTGACAACAGAGGATGATGAGGTGACCTGCGTGGGCGTTGTGCCACAGATTCACAGCGGCGAAGCACTGGAAATTCACGGAAGCTGGGCCATGCACCCCCTTTACGGCAGGCAGGTACAGGTGCGGTATTACGAAAAATCCATGCCGACCACTACGGCAGGGATGGAGAAATATCTTTCCTCTGGAATGATTAAGGGCATCGGGGCGAAAACGGCAAAGCGGATTGTGGAGCGCTTCGGTGAGGCAACGTTTTATGTGATTGAGGAAAAGCCTGATCTTCTGACGGAAATCAAGGGCATCAGCTACGATAAAGCACAGAAAATTTCCGAGGTCTTCTGCGAACAGCATGAGCTGCGCAGAGCGATGATGTTTTTGCAGGGGTACGATATTTCGCCTGCATACGCCATGAAGATTTATAAGAAATACAAGGCACGCACCTTTGAAATCGTGAAGAATAACCCCTATCGTCTGGCAGATGAGGTGCTGGGCATCGGGTTTAAGATGGCAGATAAGATGGCGGCGGGGGCAGGCATTGCGGCGGATGACCCCAACCGTGTGAAGGCGGCGGTGAAATATGTGCTGAATACAGCGGCGGCAAACGGCGACTGCTATCTGCCGAAGGAAAGGCTGATTGCACAGGCGGTGGATTTATTGCAGCTGCATCCGCTTGCGATTGAAAATGCCATTCGGGAGTTGCAGGTAAACAGCCAGCTTTTGCAGGAAAAGCTGAACGGCGAGGACTGCGTGTATCTGAATTATTATTTTTATGCCGAAATGTCTGTTGCGAAGCGGCTGCTGGAGCTTTCCGCAGACTATGATGCGCCGAATATGGAATCTATTGCAACGGAGATTGCGAGGGTGGAGAAGGAAACGGGCGTGGTGCTGGCGGAGGAGCAGCGTGCGGCGGTGGCAGAGGCATTAAGCTGCGGCGTGCTTATCATCACAGGCGGCCCGGGAACGGGGAAAACCACAACCATTAACACCATTTTGCGGATTCTGAAAAAAGAGGATATGGATGTGGTGCTTGCGGCACCGACAGGGCGCGCGGCGAAGCGCATGACAGAGGCAACGGGCATGGAGGCGCAGACGATTCACCGCCTTCTGGGCATCAGCTTTATCGGAGAGGACAGCCGCAGGCAGACCTTTGACAAAAACGAGGAGAATCCGATTGAGGCGGATGTGATTATCATTGACGAAAGCTCGATGGTGGATATCGTGCTGATGCAGGCACTCCTGCGTGCGGTGGAAAGCGGCTCACGCATTATTTTTGTGGGGGATGTTGACCAGCTGCCCTCTGTTGGGGCAGGCAATGTGCTGAAGGACATGATCCGCAGCGAACGGCTGAAGGTGGTGCGTTTGCAGCATGTGTTCCGACAGGCGCAGGAAAGCGCAATTATCATGAACGCACACCGTATTAACCAAGGGGAGGAGCCTGTGCTGAATGAGGAGGGGACAGACTTTTTCTTCATGCGAAGGGCATACGCGGACGAGGTTGCCGGAACGATTCGGGAGCTTGTGACGAAGCGGCTGCCCAAGTTTACGGGGTGCGACGGCTTGCAGGATATGCAGATTCTGACCCCGATGCGCAAGGGGACGCTTGGCGTGCAGAATTTAAATCAAGTTTTACAGCAGACGCTGAACCCTGCCGCGCCCGATAAGCGAGAGGTACAGTTTCGCCAGATTACCTTCCGCGAGGGAGATAAGGTGATGCAGATTAAGAATAATTACAATACCGTCTGGCGGATGTTCAACAGCCTTGGCAAGCGTGAGGACGAGGGTCTGGGTGTTTATAACGGGGATGCAGGCGTTATTCTTTCGATTGACAGCTATGCGGAGCAGCTAAGGGTGACATTTGATGATGGCAAGGTGGTCGATTATGACTTCAGCCAGCTGGAGGAATTGGAGCTGGCGTATGCCATTACGATTCATAAATCGCAGGGGAGCGAATATCCTGTGGTGATTCTGCCTGTTTACAGCGGCCCGC
Source organism: Clostridium sp. MCC345 (assembly GCF_018785345.1). Taxonomy (NCBI): domain Bacteria; kingdom Bacillati; phylum Bacillota; class Clostridia; order Eubacteriales; family Clostridiaceae; genus Clostridium; species Clostridium sp. MCC345. The sequence continues at coordinate 124,672 of NZ_WQPP01000064.1, read as the reverse complement.
CGATGCTGATGACGCGCAACCTGCTTTATACGGCGGTGACACGCGCAAAACAGCTTGTGGTTCTGGTGGGACTGCGGGAGACGGTTTCCGCTATGATTTGTAACGACAGAGAGATTGACAGATATACGGGATTGGCACAGCGGATTCAGAATTTGTACGATTTTATGCATGGGGGTGATATCGTATGAAGGAGCAGCTTCTGGAATTGATTTTTCCGCCGCGGTGTGCGGTCTGCACAGAGGTGCTTGACATGGAGGAGAGAAGGGGGATTCTCTGCCACGACTGCGCGGAGCAGCTGCCTTATGTGCCGAAGGGGATTTGTCCACATTGCGGCGGCGTGACGGAAACGGCAGGATTCTGCGATTTCTGCCTGAAGGAGTTTGCATTTGAAAGCGCCTGCGCCGCTTTTCCGTACGAAACGGTACGAAGGGCAATTCATTTGTTCAAATATGACGGCGGAAAGAAAATTGGCGATGGCTTAGGGCAGCTGTTGGCGGATTACATGGAAAAATACCATGAAGCAATCTTGGCAAAGACGGATTTTGTGCTTTCCGTTCCCCTGCACCCGAAGAAGGAAAAGAAGCGCGGCTTCAACCAGACTCACATTCTCTGCGAACAGCTTTCGGCGCGGACAGGGCTTCCGTTTCGGAGGGATATTTTGGTGCGAAAGCGGGAAACGGCGGCGCAGAGTACGCTGGATTCCTCTAAGCAGCGGCGGCAGAACCTGAAAAATGCCTTTGCGGTGACGGAGGATCTGACAGGGAAGCAGGTGCTTTTGGTGGATGACATTTTCACAACGGGAACAACCTGCAACGAATGTGCGAAGGAATTATACCGCGCAGGGGCGCAGAAGGTATTTGTTTGCTGCCTTTCGGCGGCAGGAAAATTAAGTTGAAAACAGGTTTTCAACTTGTTATAGCAGAGGAATAAATAGATAGGTTCCGCGGCAAAAGCCTTGAAACCTACTGTTTTCCTCGGCGGAAGTGAATTCCGCCTGCGGATGATATTCGGGAAACGGATTTGTTTCCCGAACCCTTCCGCTATCCATAAATACTTCAGTGATGAGGTATCAGTGAAAATTATCAAAGGGATACGATGGAATGATGGCTGTCGTATCTTTTTTTGTGGAAAAACACAGAGGGATACGCCACATTGTATGCAGAAAAACTGTATACATAAGGGTTAAATTGCATAATTATACGTTATATGCAGAAATCCATACATATTTTTTTGTGCGAAGTGTAAAAAATGCGGAAAAAATGAGTGCGGTTTTATTGAAAATGACGCATTTAAACGGAAAAATTTTGGATTTTGAGAAGGGAAGGAAAAATAGCAGGTGTTTCTATGCAGAAAATGACTGCGTTGTCAAACAACTTAGGGGGCGAAGCGCCGAAAAATGACGTTTTTTTACAGGTGAAACGTTTTTTTGGCAGAAAAAAATACAAATGCGCCTATTGACTTTCTTGCCAAAAACGAGTAAATTTTTACAAAAGTTCAATTTTGTACGGGAAAAAGTACAAAAGAGCTTTCGCAATTATACAGATGAAAAAGCTGTTCCGAGTAGCTTTTAAGGGATGGCAAAGGTACAAAAGAAACTCATTATTTTTCAGCATTTATTTTTACAATGAGTTGGCTTTACACAAAAGAAAAGAGGGGAATTTTATGGAAAAGAAAAAAGGCTTTTTTGAAGGCAGCTTCGGGAAATTTGTTTTGCCCGGCATTATCCTTCAGTCCGTAATGATCGGCGGCGGCTATGCAACCGGTCGTGAAATCGTAGAATACGGTGCGAAATACGGCGCGCTGGGCTGGCTGTCCGGCCTGGGGACATTCTTAGGATTTGCGGTCATCGCAGCACTGACCTATGAGCTGATTCGACTGACAAAGGCATACGATTTCAAAACATTTATGAAGACCATCGGCGGCCCTTTGTGGATTGTATTCGATATCGTTTATCTGCTGTTTATGGTTGTTATCATTGCTGTTATGGCATCTGCAACCGGCAATATCGTAGAACAAACGCTGGGATTGAACTACTGGGTCGGCGTTGTTGCCATTACAGTGGTTGTTGCGATTTTGAACTTCTACGGCTCCAGATTGATTGAACGCTTTGAAACACTGGGTACGGTTGCCCTGTATGCAGGCTACATCATCTTCGCCGTACTGGTTATCGGTACATTTGGCAAGAACATTTCTACTGTATTTGCAAACCATGACACAAGCTTTATCGGAGGCTCTGTATCCGCAGGCAAGGCTCTTTGGAGCGGCGTTCTTTACTGCGCATACAATCTAGTTGTAATGCCTGCAACCTTCTTTACAATCGAAAGACAGACCAGAAGGGTAGAATCCGTTGTTTCCGGTATTATCGGCGGCGTGTTGGCTACGATTCCCTGGTTCCTGACATACTTTGCGGTTATGTGCTTCTATCCGAATCCTGATGTTCTCGGTGCAAGCGTACCCTGGCTGGCAATGATGCAGGGAACCGCAGGCCCTGTTGTTATCGCAATCTTTGGTATTGTAATGGGCTGGACACTGATTGAAACCTCTACAGGCATCATCCATGCGGCTCTGGAGCGTGTAAACAATGGCTTGAAGGAAGCGCATAAGCCTCCTATGACAGGCAAACAGCAGGCAATCCTGACTATCATCGTTCTGGTTGGCTCTATGGTTCTGTCCAAGGTTGGCATCATCGACCTGATCGCAACGGTTTACAACGCATTGTCCTACGCTTTCCTTGCAATCTATGTACTGCCTCTGATTACAGTCGGCGTATACAAAATCTTCAAGCTGCGCAAGGCAGAAAAGGAAGAACAGAAGAAGCATGCAGTTTCCGCAACACAGAAGCATGCAGTCTGATACTCCGAAGGAATTTTTTAACACAGGTAAGAATTTACATCCATATATACATCCAAACAAAATACATCCAAAAGAGAGGAGATACCTTAGGGTATCTCTTTTCTTTTAAGGGTCGAAATAAAGGTATAGAATGGCGGCTGCTTATAACAGGTATTTTATATTTTGATGGACGGAAGTTATTTTTTGCTAAGTTTTGTTTGTAAATAGCATGAAAAAGGGTTATAATTTTCTGTGTTATAGATGTTGACGAAGGAAATATCGGGGAGAGTTAATTATGTTACGTTTAGGATTTGATAATGAAAAATATCTGCAAATGCAATCAAAGCGAATCAAAGAGCGTATCAGCCAGTTCGGCGGAAAGCTCTATCTGGAATTCGGCGGAAAACTGTTTGATGATTACCATGCATCGCGTGTTCTGCCCGGCTTTAAACCGGACAGCAAAATCAATATGCTGGTGCAGCTGAAGGACGATGCGGAAATTGTGCTTGTTATCAGTGCAGGTGATATTGAGAAAAACAAGGTCAGAGGAGACCTTGGCATTACCTATGATGCGGATGTGCTGCGGCTGATTGATGCGTTCCGTGGCTATGGGCTGTATGTAGGCAGCGTTGTGCTGACGCAGTTCAGCGGACAGGCAAGCGCGGTTGCGTATGAAAAGAAGCTGGAGGGTCTTGGAATTCGGGTATACAAGCACTACCCCATTGAGGGCTATCCTGCCAATATTCCCCATATTGTGAGCGAGGACGGCTTTGGGAAGAATGATTATATTGAGACAGAGCGTTCTCTGGTGGTGATTACTGCACCCGGCCCCGGCAGCGGCAAGATGGCAACCTGCCTTTCTCAGCTTTACCATGAAAACAAGCGCGGCGTGAAGGCGGGCTATGCGAAATTTGAAACCTTCCCCATTTGGAATATTCCCCTGCGCCACCCGGTTAATCTGGCATACGAGGCGGCAACGGCGGATTTGAATGACGTGAATATGATTGACCCCTTCCATCTGGAGGCGTATGGAGAAACAACCATCAACTACAACCGTGATGTAGAGGTATTCCCTGTGCTGAACGCAATGTTTGAGCAGATTTACGGGGAATCTCCTTATAAATCCCCTACGGATATGGGCGTAAACATGGTCGGGAACTGTATTTTTGACGATGAAGCGGTTTGTCAGGCGGCAAGAACGGAAATTGTCAGAAGATATTACAAGGCACTCTGCGACCACAGAAAGGGACTCTTGGCGGACGATGTGATTTATAAGCTGGAGCTTCTGATGAAGCAGGCGGGCACAAGCATTGCCGACAGAACCGTTGTGGCGGCGGCAAACAGGAGAGCGGAGGAAACAGGCGATCCTGCTGTGGCAATCGAGCTGCCGGACGGGACAATCGTGACGGGCAAAACAAGCGCACTTCTGGGGGCATCCTCCGCAATGCTTTTGAATGCACTGAAAAAGCTGGCAGGAATTGCAAAGGAAGTGAAGCTCATTGCACCTGAAATTATCGAACCGATTCAGAAGCTGAAGGTTGGACATCTGGGCAACAGAAATCCGCGCCTGCATACGGATGAGGTGCTGATTGCGCTGAGTATTTGTGCGGTGAATGAGCCAAAGGCGGCATTGGCGCTGAAGCAGCTGGAAAAGCTGAAATGCTGCGAGGTACATTCGACGGTAATCCTGTCCTCTGTGGATGAAAATGTATTCAAGAAGCTGGGCATCAACCTGACCTGTGAGGCAAGATACGAAACAAAGAAGCTCTTCCATAGAAATTAAATATAAGGTCGAAGGCAGGACTTTGACACCCTAAGTCGAAATCAGGATTTCGACTTGCTAAGACAGAGGAATAAACAGACGAGTTCCATCAGCTTAAAAGCCTCGAAACTCGCTGTTTTCCTCGTCGGAAATGAATTCCGACTGCGGATTCTATTTGGGAAACGGATTTGTTTCCCAAGCCCTTCCGCTGTCTCAAAACTACTTTGTCTACAGTCTGAAGCGTACTTCTTTACGAGGTACGCTTATTTTTTGTCCAAAAGCTGTAGGACGGCAAGAAGGATTAAAATGCCGCCGGACAGGAGCGACCAGAGGCTTTCCTTCGGGGCAGGGGAGAGGATGAGCCTTGCGCCGCATTTTTCGCCCAACGCGAGGAAAAATGTCTGAAAGAGGGCAGAAAAGAGGGGCAGGAGCGTTACATTTATCCCTCCTGCGGCAGCACTCAGCCCGATGGCAAAGGAATCCACAGAAAGCAGAAGCCCAAGGAGAAGGGCTTCCTGCGGCTCGATGAGGGAGGAGGCGTTTTTATCGCAGAGGGAGGGGGAATGCAGGGGCGAAGTCTCCTTCCGCTTTCCTTGCCCCATGCCTTGCAGACAAAGCCACACACCGAAGAAAAGAAGGAGCATGGGAGAAAACCGCTCCGCCAGATGCGCGGGGAAGACTGCTGCAAGCCGCCGCCCTGCAAAAAGAAACAGCTCCATCATGAGAAAGGCTTCTATCGTGAGCAGAAGAAGGGCGGACGGGCGAAAGCGGATGCTGCGCAGACCATAGGAAAGACCGATGCCCAGCGCATCCAGACTGAGGGAAAACGCCAGCAAGAGAGAAAAAAGCATGGATAACACCTCCTGCTAACCATCCTATGCGGATGGTCTTTTTTTGCGCTTGTCCGCATAGACTGGGAAAAAAGACAAGCAGAAAAACAAAAGACGGAGCGTGAGAATATGGAATGGTGGAGCATGACACCGACAGAGGTGCTGAAAAAATTGCGGACGGAGGAACGGACGGGATTAAGCGAAAACGAGGCAAAAAAGCGGCTGGAAACGGACGGAAGGAACAGAACGGAACAGGGAGAGGGCAAAAAGGGCTTTTGGCGGCGGTTTCTGGCGCAGTTTAATGATTTTATGATACTGCTGCTGATTGGGGCGGCTGTGGCTTCGGTTGCGATTTCCTATTGGAACGGTGAGAAGGATTTTCTGGATGCGGCAATCATTCTGGCGATTGTGGCACTGAATGCGTTTCTGGGCGTTTTGCAGGAGAGCAGAGCGGAAAAGGCATTGGAGGCATTGAAGGCACTTTCTGCGCCAAGGGCAAGCGTGCTGCGAAACGGCGAGGAGAAGGAAATTCCGGCGGAGGAGGTAGTGCAGGGGGATATCCTTTTGCTTGCGGCAGGAGATTATATTTGCGCGGATGGGCGGATTCTGGAAAACCAAGGGCTGAAAACGGAGGAAAGCGCGATTACGGGGGAAGCGCTTGCGATTGAGAAGGAGGAGGGTGTTCTGGCGGAGAAAACACTGCCGGGTGACCGCAAAAACATGGTGCTTGCAGGAAGCTACGTTCTCGCGGGGAGAGGCACGGTTGCGGTGACGGCAACGGGCATGGCGACCGAAATTGGACAGATTGCAGCCCTTTTGGCGGAGCAGGAGGAGCGCGAAACGCCCTTGCAGAAAAAACTGGGGGAGACAGGAAAGCTGCTTGGCATGGGGGCGCTGATTATCTGCGGCATTATCTTCGGGATGGGGCTTTTGCGAAGGCAGCCGCCGTTTCCGATGTTTATGACCTCTGTGAGCCTTGCGGTGGCGGCAATTCCCGAAGGACTGCCTGCGATTGTGACGATTGTGCTTGCGATTGGGATGCAGCGGATGGCAAGGAAAAATACGATTATCCGCAGACTGCCGGCGGTGGAAACCTTGGGGAGCGCAGAGGTCATCTGCTCGGATAAGACGGGGACGCTGACGCAAAACCGCATGAAGGTGACACGGCTTGCGGCAATCGGGAAGGGCTTGGAGCAGGACGAGGAAAAGCGAAGATTCATTCTGACGCTGTTTACGCTTTGCAATGATGTGAAGCGGCAGGGGACAAAAATCATTGGGGAGCCGACGGAAAAGGCACTTGCGGAGGCGGCAGAGGAAGGCGGGGTATCGCTCAAGGGGCTTTGGGAGGAAATGCCCAGAATCGGCGAGGTACCGTTTTCCTCGGAGCGAAAGCTGATGACAACGGTGCATCCCAGTGGGGGGAAATGGATTTCTGTGACGAAGGGGGCACCCGATATTCTTTTTGAGAAATGCGCATACTGCCTGGATGGCGGCAGACAGGCTGTATTTGATGGCAGAAGAAAAAGCGAGGCAAGGCTGAAAAACGGCGAGATGGCGGCAAATGCCCTGCGCGTGGTGGCGGTGGCGTTTCGGGAATGGGACGAGGAGCCGCTCTTTTTTACGGCGGAGGAGCTGGAAAGGGAACTGGTATTTGCAGGGATGGCAGGGATGATGGACCCACCGAGACCGGAGGCGCAGACAGCAGTGGAGATTTGCCAAAAGGCAGGGATTCGTCCTGTGATGATTACGGGAGATCATGCGCTGACAGCACAGGCGATTGCCGCAGAGCTTGGGATTTACCGTGCAGGGGATACCGTGCTGACGGGGCAGGAGCTGGAACAGATGTCGGATGAGGCACTGGAGCGGGCGGCAGAGGATTGTACGGTTTTTGCGCGCGTTTCGCCGGCACATAAGGTGCGGATTGTGAAGGCATTTCAGAAGGAGGGGCGCGTGGTTGCCATGACGGGGGACGGCGTGAATGATGCGCCTGCGCTCAAGGCGGCGGATATCGGCTGTGCGATGGGGAAAAACGGCACAGAGGTTGCCAAGGGTGCGGCAGATATGATTCTGATGGATGATAACTTTGCGACAATCGTGGAGGCGGTGCGCGAGGGACGCGGCATTTATGAAAACATCCGCAAGGCGGTGCATTTTCTGCTTTCGAGCAACATCGGCGAAATTATGACGATTTTCGTGGCGATGTGCTTTGGCTGGGCAACGCCGCTTTTGCCGATTCAGCTGTTATGGGTGAACCTTGTGACGGATTCCCTGCCTGCGATTGCATTGGGGGTTGACCCTGCGGACGCGGACAGCATGGAGCAGCCGCCGCGGAAGGGAAATTCCCTCTTTTCGGACGGCATGGTGAGCAGGATTGCCTTAGAGGGGGCGATGATTGGGATGCTGGCACTGCTTGCCTTCGGGATCGGGCATATTTATTTTGACGAGGAAAGGGCATATATTACAGGGCGGACGATGGCGTTTGCGGTGCTTTCGCTTTCGCAGCTGATACACGCCTTTAATATGCGGTCGGAGCATTCGCTGTTCCGGATTTCGCCCTTGGGGAACCCGATGCTGCTGCTGGCGTTTTTTATCGGGTGTCTGATGCAGATTGGGGTGATTATGGTGCTGCCGCTGGCGGAGATTTTCAAGGTATGTCCGCTGAATGGGAAGGAATGGCTTGTGGTTGCGGCGTTGGCATTGGCACCCTTGCCGATTGTAGAATTAGAAAAGCTGTGCGACAGGCGGCGGAGAAAAAAATGAAAAAATTGTTATCATTTTTACTTATCGCGCTTGCGTTGGCTCTTTGAATTCTGTATAATAGAAGAAACCAAAGAAAAGGGAGGTTCCCCTCATGAAAGTTGATGTTTCGTTAGATTTATATCGTATTTTTTGTGCAGTTGTCCGCACGGGCAATATGTCTGCTGCGGCAAGAGAGCTCTTTATTTCACAGCCTGCGGTAAGCATGTCCATTCGTCAGCTGGAGGACCGCATGGGCAGTCCGCTTCTGGTGCGTACGGCGAAGGGGGTTTATCCCACCGCGGAGGGCAAGCTGTTATATACCTATCTGGAGCAGGCGTTGGGACTGATTCAAGCGGCGGAGGAAAAATATTATCAGATGGTACACATGGAGATGGGGGAGCTCAAGATTGGCGCGAGTGATACGGTCATTGCCAATTTCCTGCTGCCTTATCTGGAAAAGTATCATAAGCTGTATCCCGATATCAATATTAAGGTGACGAATAAGACAACCTACGAATCGCTCAGGCTGCTGAGAAACGGCAGTGTGGATGTCTGCTTTATCAATTTGCCGATTGCGGAGGATGAGGATTTAGAGGTAACGCCCTGCATTGAAATTCATGATGTTCTGGTGGGGGGCGAGCGGTATCGGATGCTTGCGGAGATGGGCATGGAATTGAAGGATTTGCCGAAATATCCCCTGCTTTTATTGGAGGATCTGAGCAATTCGCGCCGCTATATTGACCGCTATGCAGAGGAAAACGGCGTGGTGCTGAACCCGATTCTGGAGCTGGGGAGCAGTGATTTGCTGGTAAGCTTTGCGGAAATCAACCTTGGACTGACGTATGTGATCGAGGAGTTTACGCAGAGGGAGCTGCAGAACAAGCACCTGTTTGAGATTCCCGTGGAACCGCCCGTACCGAAGCGGAGCATTGGGATGGTGCGGCTGAAAAATGTGGCAATGCCGCATGCGTTAAAGGGATTTATCGACCTGATTGAGTTTCCGAAGGAAAAGAATTAAATCGAAATCGGGATTTCGGTGTGTTATTGATGAAAAAATTATCAATAGCAGCGTTGACAAAGTAAAAATAATGCGTTAATATATGAACAGATATTCATATAAGAAAAGGAGCGAGCCATGAAGGAGACACCGATGCAGGAAGAATTTGATATGGAAAAGGAACTGCAGCAGGAGTTTATTCAGGAGCTGGCAGAATTTTTCAAGATTTTCGGGGATGCGACCCGTATCCGCATTTTGCAGACCCTGCTGGAGGGGGAGCGAAATGTGGGGGATTTGGCAGACGTACTGGAAATGAGCCAATCCGCTGTGTCGCATCAGCTGCGCGTACTGCGGCAGAATGATCTTGTAAAATACCGCAAGGAGGGCAAAACCGTGTTCTATTCTCTGGACGATGAGCATATTCGGATGGTTCTGGAGCAGGGTATGACGCATCTGCGGCATAAGCGTGGATATCACGAATAAAAAAGGAACAGGCTGTAATGATATAGGTGTAAGGATATCTGGAAATTACAGCCTAAATTTTCAAATGTTATATGAACAGTTATTCAAACGAACAAATGAGAAAGCAAACAGCGAAAAAAGAGGTGTGACTATGTCTGAAATGAAGGTAGCATTAAAAGGGTTGACCTGCGCGAACTGTGCGGGAAAGATTGAGGATACGCTTTCTAAGCTTTCTGAAACGCAGGAGGTTTCCATCAATCTGCTGCGGCAGGAAATGACAGTAAAGCTTGCGCCAAATGCTTCGGCAGAGGAAATGCAGGAAACGGTGGAACGGGTGGTGCATAAATTTGAGCCGGAGGTAGAGGTTGCCTTTTTGCAGGGGCAGAAGGCAGAGCATCATCATGCGCATCATGAGCATGAGCATCATCATGACCATTGCGGCTGCGGCTGTGACGATGATGACGATTGCTGTGCCTGTGGCTGTGGCTGTGGACATGACCATGCGCATGGGGATGAGAATGTGTTCGGCAGAAAATTTTTCCTGCGGTTTGGCATAGGGCTTGCGTTCTTCCTTGCGGCTGTTTTCCTGCATGAGGGAACGATCTGCACGATTCTTTATATCTGCGCATATCTGATTTTCGGGTATGATGTTCTGCTGCGTGCGGCGAAGCATATCGGACAGGGGAAGGTTTTTGATGAAAACTTCCTGATGTCCTTCTCTACGATTGGCGCGTTGTATCTGGGGGAAATGGCAGAGGCTGTTTTCGTTATGCTGTTCTATCAGGTGGGCGAGGCATTCCAGGAATATGCGGTGGCACGTTCCAGAAAATCCATCACGGCACTGCTGGATATCCGTCCCGATTTTGCACATTTAATCGTGGATGGCGAGGAAAGGAAGGTAGACCCTTCTCTGGTGCAGGTGGGGGATATGATTCTGGTAAAGGCAGGAGAAAGAATCCCTCTGGACGGGGTAATCACGGAAGGACATGCAATGCTGGATACTGCGGCACTGACAGGCGAATCCCTGCCCCGTTCTGTGGGGGCAGGAGATCAGGTGCTCAGCGGCTGCATCAATATGGACGGCAGTCTGAAGGTTCGTGTAGAAAAGGGCTTTGGCGAATCTACGGTGATGAAGATTCTGGAAATGGTGGAAAACGCATCTGCAAAGAAATCCAAGACGGAGAAATTCATCACACGCTTTGCGAGAGTTTATACACCCATTGTGGTTTTGCTGGCGGTTCTGGTTGCGGTTCTGCCGCCGTTGGCAGGGCTTGGGAAATTCTCCCTGTGGTTTGGCAGAGCATTGGTATTCTTAGTTGTTTCCTGTCCCTGTGCATTGGTATTGTCTGTGCCGCTGACGTATTTTGCGGGGATTGGCGCGGCATCCAAGTGTGGGATTCTGGTAAAGGGCGGCGGCGATCTGGATACGCTGAGCCGACTGAAAACGGTTGTTTTTGATAAAACAGGGACGCTGACAAAGGGCAGATTTTCTGTAACGGAGGTAAAGGGCGATGTGCTGAAGCCGGCGGCAATCGGGGAGGCAATGAGCAATCACCCCATTGCACAGGCAATCGTACAGGCATACAAAGGCGAGCTTCCTGCGGCACAGAGCTATCAGGAGCTGGGCGGCTACGGGATTTCCTATGAGCTGGACGGCGAAACGGTTCTCTTGGGGAACAGCCGTCTGATGGAGCATGAAAAAATTGCGTATGAAAAGGCAAACGGCATTGGTACGGTGGTTTATGTTGCAAAGGGCGGCAAATTCTTAGGGTACATTCTGGTTGCGGATACGCTGAAGGAAAACATTGCCGATTCCCTTGCGGCGTTGCGCAAGCAGGGGATTCGGAAGATGGTAATGCTGACGGGCGACAGAAGGGAAACAGCGGCGGCTGTGGCAGAGGAGCTGCAGCTGGATGAATTCCACAGTGAGCTGCTGCCCGAAAACAAAGTGGAATGGATGGAAAAGCAGAAGGGCGCAGAAGGCGACAAGACGGCGTTTGTGGGGGACGGCATCAATGATGCACCCGTACTGGCGGCGGCTGATTTGGGGATTGCCATGGGGGCGATTGGCTCCGATGCGGCAATCGAGGCGGCGGATGTTGTGCTGATGGATGATGATATCGGTAAGCTAGCAGTCGGCATGAAGGTTGCAAGAAGCACAAGAAGGATTGTAAACCAGAACGTGACCTTTGCACTGGGCTTTAAGATTCTGGTGCTGTTGCTTTCCATTCCCGGCATTGCGACGATGTGGATGGCGGTATTTGCGGATGTCGGTGTTTGCGTACTGGCAATTCTGAATGCAATGCGGAAGAAGGCTTAAGCCGAGAGGGTTCGACAGAAAAAAACAGGGTATCCACGGATACCCTGTTTTTTTATTGCTCTTTCGGAATGATTTTTTTTACGTTTTTCTCGAATTTTGCTCTGGGCAGCATGACCATGTGTCCGCAGCCGCAGCATTTGATGCGAAAATCAATGCCGGTTCTGAGGATTTCCCACTGGGCAGAGCCGCAGGGGTGGCTTTTTTTCATCTGCACAATATCTCCGACAGAAAAATCCATACGTTACGCCTCCTTCATCAAATGGACAACCTGCTGGGGGAAGGGGATTTCAATGCCCTCTGCATCAAAGCGGTTTTTGATGCGGCGGCGCAGCTCCGCTTCCACAGCGTAATTCATTTTTACCTTGCATTTTGCAACAATTTTAATGGTAACGGCGGAATCATCCAGACCGATGACACCTGCAACGGTGGGGGTTTCCAGCACAGCCTCCATATCTGCGGTTTTCTGCATCTCATCCTGCAGAACGGCAATGGCGCGGTCGATGCTTTCGCCATAGGCAATGCCGACGGTGACAACGGCGTTGATAAATTCACGGCAGTTATTGGTGACCGTACCGATAGAGCCATTCGGGATGATATGCACAGCGCCGCCGAAATCGCGCAGCTTTGTGGAACGCAGGGTGACGCTTTCGACCGTACCCGTAATGCCCTGAATGGTGACGATATCCCCGACGGCGTAATGGTCCTCAAAGAGGATGAAGAAGCCCTCCATCATATCTCCTGCGATGCTCTGTGCGCCCAGACCAATGGCAACCGAGCCTGCGGAGGCAATGACAACGAGGGATTCTGAGGAAACACCCAGCTGCTTTAAAATAGACATCAGCCCGATGAAATAAATCACATATTTCAGGATGCTGCCTGTGACGGTGCTGAGAGTTTTTGCTTTTCTTTCGGACATGGAAAGCTTTTCGCGCTGTACCTGTGTCCGCAGGAATTTATTGACCAGCTTACTGGAAATGCGAATCATGAGCCAGCAAAGAAAGAGCGTGAACAGAATTTCCAGAAGCTTGATGCCCAAATTGACGGCACCATTGATGGCTGTGGATTTGGCAAGGAAGCCAAGCCCTAAATCCTTCGCAAGCTCCGTGCTGTTTAAATCAGAGGAAAGAGACGAGGTTAGATCATTGATAACATCCATGCTTCTTACCTCCTTGCCTGTTGATATTCTGCCGCCGCCTTCAAGAAGGCAGAGAACAGCAGCCCCATTTCCTCTGTTTTCATTGCCTCGGGATGCCACTGCACGCCGACGGCGAAGCGGTTATCCTTATGCTCAATGGCTTCAATCAGACCATCCGCACTGCGGGCAGAGACAATAAAGCCCTCCCCAAGCGTGGAGCAGGACTGATGATGCAGGGAATTGACAACGGTGCGTTTATTTTCCCAGAGGTCGGTTAAGAGGGTGTTGTCCTCGACAAAAATGCTGTGTGTGCCATAGGAACGGGGTGCCTGCTGGATATGCTTGAGGGTTGTGCCTGCCTGCACGCCGATATCCTGATAGATGCCGCCGCCCTTGACGATATTCATGACCTGCATGCCGCGGCAGATGCCGAGCATGGGCAAATCCTTTTCCAGCGCAGTCTCGCAGATGCGCATTTCACAGGCATCACGGAGGGGGTTAATTTCGCCGCTCTGGCAAAGGGGCTCCTCTCCGAACAGGAGCGGATCGATATCACCGCCGCCGGTCAGCAGAAGTCCGTCCAGAAAGAGGGGCAATGCCTGATGGGGCAGGAGCACGATGGGACAGCCGCCTGCCTTTTCGATGGCAAGGACATAATCCTCACTGAGGGTATATTCCTTTTTTTCGTAAGAATAATTCGGCGCAATGCCGATAATCGGTTTTGTGTTCATTGGTTACACCTCTTACTTTCTTTTTCTCTCCTCAGTATACAGAAGATGCTCTTTTTTTGCAACGGAAGGATGGGAAAATCGGCTTCGACTTGCAGAGTGTATACAGTTTGTGGTATAATTCGTATGCGAGATAAAAACCAAACGGCTGAAGTATGCGGACAGATATCCGCGAGACAACAGAAACGGAGATGACAACGAAATGAAAACCATTGGCATCATTGGTGCAATGTCGGAGGAAATCACATATTTAAAAGAGAAAATCGAGATTGTGACGACAAAAAATATCATCGGGCTGGATTTCCATGTGGGGAAATATTGCGGCAACAGCATTGTGCTGGTCATCAGCGGCATCGGCAAGGTGAATGCGGCTGTCTGCACACAGGTGCTGATTGACCATTTCGGTGTGGATTATATCATCAATACAGGCTGTGCGGGGGCAATTCACCCCGAACTGGGCATTGGAGATATCCTCATTTCCACGGACGCGGTACAGCATGACATGGATGTTTCTGCGCTGGGCGACCCAATCGGGACAATTCCCCGCCTGGCGGAAAGCTATTTCAGAGCGGATGAGATGCTGGTGAAGCTGGCGCAGGAGGCTGCGGCGGAAACGGCGGAAAATTATCATGTGATTCTCGGCAGAGTTGCCAGTGGGGATAAATTCATCGGCACAAAGGAAGGCAAGGAGCATATCAAAAAGTATGTGCAGGGGGACTGTGCGGAAATGGAGGGTGCGGCGATTGCCCATGCCTGTTGGCTGAACCGAATTCCCTTTGTTATCATTCGTGCCATCAGCGACAGCGCGGATGAACAGGCGAATATGTCCTATGAGCAGTTTGTGCTTCTGGCGGCAAAGCGCAGCAGTGAGCTGGTGGAAAAAATGCTGGAAAAGCTGGCGTAAAACTGCCTAAAAAAGAGGCGGAAAATTTGGCTTTCCATGGAAGGTATTGCTCTTGTAAAGGGGATTTTCTTCCTGTATAATGCAATCAGAATCAAAAACAATTTGTACGCAAAATATTGATGCGGAAATGATGAAAGTAGGAAAAAAGGAGGCCTTTCAAATGACGGCAAAAACGCATGGGTACATTACAAAAGAGATTGAACTGGAGCAGATTTATCAGTTTATTTTGAAATTTTTTGACCCCGAGGCAAAGGTAAACCGTTACGAGAATCGTTTTGGTGAAAGCAATGAAATGGCTGTATATTTTACCTATAAGGGAGAGGAAAGACGTTTGTTTACAATGGTTTACAAGAGCCGTAAATTCTCCAAAAACGGCGAGAAGAACAGACTGGTTTTCCTGGATTTGGATTATTGGGGGCACAGCGTGGAAATTATGCGTTCCATTCTGTCCTATTTCAGCGGCTGGTTGGATGAAAACGACTGCGATAAGGAGGAAGCATACTTTATCGAGGAGCAGCCGGACGGCGTGACACCCAATATCATAAAGATTACAAGAAAAGAGCTGAACAGAAGACTGGGTGGCATGGTTGTAATCATTGAGGATGACGAAGAAGAAAAATAAGCGGAAAGATAAGAGAGCCGTATTACCTATAGGGGATGCGGCTTTTTTGTTGCTTGTCGAAAAAAGAAAAATGTGATATGGTATAAACGAGGATTATCGCTCGGCGGTTCAGTCACTTCCTGTAAAGGGGGTGATGTTTATGGTTACATACGCTGAATTGTTTCAATATAGCTTAGTAATCATTGGAATTATCACCTTATGCTTTTTGCATAAGAAATGATAAGAAAAAGACCGCCTAACAGAAGTTAGACGGTCAACCACATTATTACGGACTGACCGCCCTTCCACAAGCGGTAATCCTTTTTCATAGCTCTTATCGCCCTGCGTGAAACAGGAAATAAATAAAAAGTGACAGCCTAACAGAAGTTAGACGGTCATTCACAACTATTACGGACTGACCGCCCTTCCACAAGCGGTAATCCTTTCTTACTGCTATGATAGCATAAAGGAAGGGAAAAATCAATCGGAATCGGGCGTTCTTTTGCAGTGTTTTTGCGATTTTTGCGAAAAAACGGTTTTAACGGGGCGGGCTTCTTGCCAGAGCCCCTGTTTTTATGCTATACTAAAAGATAATTTAAATGCAGAAGGGGCGGTGGAGGATATGCCGGAGGAAAAGGATATACGAACCATGATTGACGAGGATATTGACCGCGTGGAACGTGTTTGGGAGGCATCCTCCTATGACAGCGATGCCTTGGAGGAGCTGTTCCGCCTGCTTCTGGAGCATTATGCCGAAAGAATCGAAGGCTTCACGAAAAGGCTAAAGGTCATTCAGCCGTATGAGGATATCGCGGATATGGCGGAGAATTATCGGGAGAACGTGCGGACATTACTGGAGCGGATGAAGCTGTTTCGGGAAAATGGATACAGCAACGAAGGCTTAATCGAATATTCCATTGCCAAGGAGCGGGAGGAGCTGAATTTTAATGCGGATTTTACAACGGTGCGGCTGGAAATCGGCATGATGCAGGGGCTTTCCCTTGCGGAGCGGGAGGATATCATGGTGCATCTGGATGCCATGGAGACCATCTGCGCGCAGGTTACGCCAAAAAAGGAACGCTGGGAAATGCTCAGAGAGCATCTGGTCTGGCTTTCCGGGAAGGATGTAACGGTAGCAATGAAGATATTACCGTTGTTTTTCAGAATAAATTGATGAATAATAGAGAGCGGCAGAGTGAAAGGAAATTTTTCTGCCGCGAAGGAGCGTTTTAATATGAAGAAAGCAGCAAGTTTTGCATTGGGCTGCAAGGTAAATCAGTATGAAAGCGAAGCCATTGCGGAGTTGTTCGCAGAAAAGGGCTATGAAATTGTGGGGATTGATGAAGAAGCGGATGTGTATGTCATCAATACCTGCACGGTGACGAATTTCGGGGACAAGAAATCCCGTCAGCTGATTCGTAAGGTAAAGCGGCAGAATGAAAATGCCATTGTGGCGGTTGTCGGCTGCTATGCGCAGACCGCACCCAAGGAGCTGATGGAGATTGCAGGCGTGAACCTGGTCATCGGAACGAAGGACAGAGCGCAGATTGTGGAAATGGTGGAGCAGTATGACAGGGCAAACGGCGTGGAAAACCACGTTTCCGATATTATGAAGGAGCGTGTATTTGAGCCGCTTTCCATTCAAAAGCTGGCAAACAGAACAAGAGCCTATCTGAAAATTCAGGATGGGTGTAGCCAGTATTGCTCCTACTGCATCATTCCCTATGCGAGAGGCCCTATCCGCAGCAGAGAGCCGCAGGAGGTTGTGGCTGAGGTAAAGCGTCTGGCGGAGAACGGCTTTAAAGAGGTTGTGCTGACGGGCATCCATGTGGCAAGCTACGGCAAGGACAGAAGGGATACCTCTCTGCTGGATATTCTCAAGCAGGTGCATGAGGTGGAAGGAATTGAGCGGATTCGCTTCAGCTCCATTGAGCCGAATGTGGTGACGGAGGAATTTGCACAGACCATGGCGGCACTGCCAAAGGTCTGCGACCATTTCCATCTTTCCCTGCAGAGTGGCTGCGATAAAACCCTAAAGGAAATGAACCGCAAATATGATACGGAGAAATATCGGCAGGCGGCAGCAACGCTCAGGAAATATCTGCCGAAGGTTGCGCTGACAACGGATATCATTGTCGGCTTCCCCGGAGAAACCGAGGAGGATTTCAGGGAAAGCTATGCCTTTGCGGAGGAAATCGGCTTTGCGAAGATTCATGTATTCCCTTATTCGCCCAAGCGCGGCACACCTGCGGCGGCAAGGAAGGATCAGCTGCTGAATGCGGTGAAATCCGAGAGAAGCCATACGCTCATTCAGCTGAGCGACAGGATGGCGGCAGACTTTCTGGCGGATGCCGTTGGGACGGATGCGGAGGTACTGTATGAAAGAGCCGTCGGAGAGGGCATCTATGAAGGGCATACCACGAACTACATGAAGGTGCATGGCAGAAGCGAAGCCGACCTGACAAACCGCATTGCGAAAACCCACATCACAAGGGCGGAGGGCGAAATGCTTTTCGGGGATGTTGAGGTATAAGAAAAGGAATTTGTAATAATTATGTAAAGAGAATATGGTTGCAATCGAATTACATTTCGGGTATCATAAAGATAACTGATTTTACAGATAACAGGAAATTTTCCTGTGAATATATTTGGGATATAAGGGGGGCGGCAATGCCGCAGAATGGAGAGTGAAAAATATGGCAAATTTACATGAAACACAATATTTCGGCAGATTGGAAAAAGAACCCGAAAACGAAGCAAAGCGAATCCTGATGGCAGTGAGCAATGCCTTGCGGGAAAAGGGCTATAATCCTGTCAACCAGATTGTAGGCTATATCCTTTCCGGTGATCCGACTTATATCACAAGCTATCAGAATGCCCGTGTGCTGATTCGCAAGCTGGAACGGGATGAGCTTCTGGAGGAGCTGGTAAAGGATTATTTAGACCGTAACGAGTAATCGTCGGGAAAAGAAAGAGGAACCGAATTGCGTATTTTAGGTTTGGATTTTGGTGACAAAACCATTGGTGTGGCGGTCAGCGATCCCTTCGGCTGGACGGCACAGGGCGTGGAGATTATCCGCAGGGAAAATCCCATGGAATTTAAGAAATGTATGCGTAGACTGGCAGATCTGGTGGAACAATACCAGGCAGAGACAATCGTTTTGGGCTATCCGAAAAATCTGGACGGCTCCGAAGGGGACAGATGTGTCAAAACAAAAGATTTCTGCGAATGCGTGAAAAGAAGATTTCCCAAGGCAGAGGTTCTGCTCTGGGACGAAAGATTCAGCACCATTGCGGCGGAGCGTTCTCTGCGCGAGGTGGGGCTGAACCATAATCAGAGAAAAAGCGTCATTGACAAGATGGCGGCGGTGCATATTTTGCAGGGCTATCTTGACAGCAAGGCGAAAGGATAAGAATAGAGGAGAATTTTATGGCGGATATTTATGACGAAATCAATGATCTGGAATTTGAAGTGGTTACTATGACAGATGAAAATGGTGATGCAGTGGAGTTTTCCATCATTGATAATGTTGCCTGCGGCGGCGAACGCTACCTTTTGGTAGTGGAAACAGAATTGATGGATGATGATGAAACAGATGCCATCATTCTGAAGGAGGTTTCCATCAATACGGATGATGTGACGTATGAATTGGTGGAGGATGACGCGGAATTTGACCGCGTGGCGGATTTGTTTGCCCAGAAGGCAGAGGATTATACCGTAGAAACGGATGACTGATTGACGAATGTATTAGGGTGATTTTTTGCGGTCTGCAAAGGTCCCTTTTTATACAAAAATGAGCGGAAAAAGAAACAGCAGAATACGGAAGGAAAAACAGCAGCACTCATCGGATTGGAAAAACGGAGCGGAAATGTTTTTGTAATCGTTGAGTATCGACTGCTCTTTTTCTGTTTGCCCTTTTTTGGAAAAGGGACGCTGATTCTGCCGTTTAAAGAGAACTTTTTTACGCCATACTATAAAGAAAATGACAGAGAAAACAAAAAAGGAGGTGTGTTTTTTGGCAGAGAAAAAATCCGCGAAGGAGACAAACGGAAAGGATTCCACGAAGGAAACCAAAACGAGAACAGCAAAGACAAAGGCGGACAGCAGGGCAAAGACAGAGCCGAAGGCGAAAAAGGAGCCGACTGCGAAGATGACGGCGAAACCGGCGGCAAAGCCGAAGCAGCGCACAAAGAGCCGCGCAAAGGCAAAGCCTAAGATGAACCTGAAGGTGATCGCGCTGGGCGGTCTGGATGAAATCGGTAAAAATATGACGGTTCTGGAATATGGCGATGATATTATCATCATCGACTGCGGTCTGGCCTTCCCTGAGGATGATATGCTGGGGATCGATCTGGTTATCCCTGACGTGACTTATTTGACAAAAAACATCGACAAAATCAAAGGGATTGTATTAACACACGGACACGAGGATCATATCGGCGCATTGCCCTATATCCTCAAGCAGATTAACGTACCCGTATTCGGGACACTGCTGACACTGGGGCTTCTGGAAAATAAGCTGAGAGAGCATAAAATGCTGGATTCCACAACAAGGCATACGGTTGTACCCGGCGAAAAGGTAAAGCTGGGACAGATGGTTGTGGAATTTATCCATACGAACCACTCTATCGCAGACGCGGTCGCACTGGCAATCCATACACCTGTGGGCGTTGTGGTGCATACGGGCGACTTTAAGGTGGACTATACGCCCATTGACGGTGATGTGATTGATCTACAGCGGTTTGCTGCACTGGGCAAGGAGGGCGTTCTCCTGCTGATGAGCGACAGCACCAATGCAGAGAGAAGGGGCTTCACGATGTCCGAAAAGAACGTGGGGAAGGTGTTCGAGAAGATTTTCGAGGAAACACCGAAGAACCGTATCATGGTTGCGACCTTCTCCTCAAACATCCATCGTATTCAGCAGGTTATCAATGCGGCATATATGTACGGCAGAAAGGTTGCCATTATCGGTCGCAGTATGGTCAATGCGGTGAAAACGGCATCCGAGCTGGATTATCTCTGGATTCCGCCCAGAACGCTGATTGATATTAACGAAACAAGAAATTATCGGGATGATCAGCTGGTTATCATTACGACAGGCAGCCAAGGGGAGACAATGTCCGCCCTGTCCCGTATCGCATCCGGCGAGCATAAGCAGATTAACGTAAAGCCTGATGATAAAATTATCATCAGTGCATCTGCCATTCCGGGGAATGAAAAAAGCATTTCTCGTGTGGTGAATGAGCTGCTGAAAAAGGGCGCAAACGTGGTTTATGGAGATATTGAGGATATCCACGTTTCCGGTCACGCCCGTCAGGAGGAGCTGAAGCTGATGCTGGCGCTGACAAAGCCGAAGTTCTTCATGCCTGTGCATGGGGAATTCATGCACCTTTCCTGTCACAAGAATTTGGCGATTTCCATGGGGATGGATAAAAATGACATCTTCGTGATGAAGCTGGGTGAGGTGCTGGAGGTCAACAAAAATGAGGCGAAGGTTACCGGAACTGTGCCTGTGGGACAGATTATGGTAGACGGCTTGGGCGTTGGCGATGTCGGCAATATCGTTCTGCGTGACAGAAAGCATTTGTCACAGGATGGACTGATGGTGGTTGTGGTTTCCATGGACCGAGAAATGGGGACGATTGTTTCCGGCCCCGATATTATTTCCAGAGGGTTTGTATATGTCCGCGAGGCAGAAAATCTGATGGATGAGGCGCGCGCCTGCGTGTTGGATGCGCTGCTGAAATGCGAGGAAAAGAATGTTACAAGCTGGAATTATATCAAGGGTGTCATTAAGGATACGCTGAAAAATTATATTTGGCAGAAGACAAAGAGAAGTCCGATGATTCTGCCGATTATTATGGAAGTATAAAAGAAAAAGAGCCGATTTCATGTGCACAGTGAAATCAGGCTCTTTTTTTACTTGCAACGGAAGCCTAGTGGGATTCCTCGCCGAAGCGTCCTCCATTATCTAGGAATCATTCCGTTGCCTCTGCCTGCAGAATAGCGTATTTCCGAGATGCCGCAAATGCTTCGGCTATGCCCGAAGGGCAGGAAGGCGTATTCTGCGTCAATCCTTATTCCCAATCCTATTTCCGCAAGGTTTCCCTAAATAGCGGGGTACAATTCCCCGAATCGTTCCGCCAAGCGGTATCCGTTCAAGAAAGACTATCAAGTGCCGATATGCAAAGCCCACCGGCCTACGCCCGAAACGCTGCTTAAGTTTATCCTTCTTCATTCTACTATACCGCAGCGGGCGGAGAAAAGCAATACGGCTGATGGAGAAAGAAAAAAATCAAGACAGATTCTATCTTGATTTTTTGCTGCATTTCGGATAGAGTGAGAGAAAGAATGTTGAAGGATGGGAAAAAGGAGCAGTTATGGATATCAAAAATCTGGTTACTTTCATACATGTAGCGGAGTTGCGCAGCTTCACAAAGGCAGGGGATAAGCTGGGCTATTCCCAATCAACGGTTTCTTTCCAGATTCGTCAGCTGGAAAATGAATTGGGGGTGCCCTTATTTGAGAGAATCAACCGCACGGTTACGCTGACAGAGCATGGGATTCGTCTGCTGCGCTCTGCTTACAAAATCAATGAGCTTTTGGAAAGCTTTCAGGAGGAAACGAAAGCGGAAACGAAGGTGCATGGGCGTGTGCGTCTGGCGATTGCGGATTCCCTGAGCAGTGAGGTGATTCGGCGCATTTTCCCGGAGCTGCATCGCAAATATCCCGACATTATGCTGGAGTGTATTTCCGCAGGCACGCAGGAGATGTTTCGCCTTTTAAACCAGAATGAAGCGGATATTGTGTATACGCTGGATAACCATATTTACGATACGAATTATGTGATACAGCAGGAGAGCCGCATTGGGGTGCATTTTGTCTGCGCGTCGGAAAATGTGCTTGCCGCGCGGGATGCCATTGCTTTGACAGAATTGGTGAAGCAGCCGTTTCTGCTGACGGAAAAGGGTATGAGCTACCGCCGGATGCTGGATGAGAAGCTTGCGGCACATTCCCTGGAGATTCAGCCTGTTTTTGTCAGCGGGAATGCAGGGCTGATTGCATCTCTGGTGGAGCAGAATGCAGGGCTTGCGCTTCTGCCTGATTATATCACGAAGCCGTATATCGAAAAGGGGGCACTGTGCTATCTGAATGTGCCTGAAATGGAAATTGAAATCTGGACACAGCTGCTGCACCATCGGGAAAAATGGGTTTCCGAGCCGATGCGGATTGTGATTGACCATCTGCGGCGGTGTATGCTGTGATGCGGTGCCCATTTCGATACTTATATGGTATACTGTAAGCAGTTTTCAAAGCAAACGGAGGGATAACAATGAGATATCAGAAGCTTGGCAATACGGATATTGATGTTTCCGTGATTGCATTAGGCACATGGGGACTTGGCGGCGGCAGTGTCTGGACGGACAGAGATTCTACGGTAGAGGATACCGGAAATCTGTTGGACATCTGTCGGGAATATGGCGTAAATTATATTGATACCGCGCCGGTTTACGGCACAGGTGCAAGCGAGAAGCTGCTCGGCAAGGCATTGAAGGGCAGAAGACAGGACTTTATCCTGCAAAGCAAATGCTCCCTGAACTGGAGAAATGAGGGCGGTAATTTCCATTATGAACGCGATGGGTACACCGTCAACAATGACACCCGTGCGGCGGCAGTGAAAAAGGACGTGGAGGATTCTCTGCGCAGGATGCAGACGGATTATCTGGATTCCGTGATTGTGCATTATGTCTGCGGCAGCTTTCCTGTAGAGGAAACGGTCGGCGCGCTGGAGGATCTGGTCAGAGAAGGGAAAATCCGCACCTATGGGCTTTCCAACAGCCAGCCTGCGGATTTGGCGGCATATCGGAGGGTTGGCGGCAAGGTATCCGTTGTGCAGGAATTTTTCAGTATTCTTTCGCCCTTCCATGGCAGAGAATATTTTGAGATGTGCAGAAAAAACAATACTGTATTCCAGACCTACGGCGTATTGGAGGAGGGCTTTCTGACCTCTCCTGCATTTCTGGATAAGGAATTTGCGAAAACGGACATCCGTTCCAGACTGCCGTGGGTGGCACCCGAAAAGAAGGAAGGACTGCGCCGTGCATTTGCACTCTGGGCACCGATGTGCGAGGAATATCATTGCAGCTATGCGGCATTGGTGGAGGCTTGGGCGCTGTCTCAGTATGACAGAATGAGCCTTCTGGTTGGCATGCGTCGTGCATCGAGCGTAGAGGATACTGCGAAGTGTCTGGATATCAGGCTGAAGGCGGAGGATATCAAGCGCATGGAGGAGGCTGTAAAGGCAATTCAGGTTGCGGTTCTGGACAAATAGGTTTTGAAAAAGCATAACCACCGGTTTACCGGTGGTTATATTGATTTTTCGGCAGAAATTTTATTCTTGCAATTTTCTACAAAAATGCTATGATATAAAAAATATACGAAAGAAAAACCGAAGGAGGCGCATGCGATGGATTTGAAATATTTGACGAAGGAAGGCTCATGGGAGAAAAATCCCCCTGATTTACAGGCGGAGGTTTTGCAGGGAAAGCGTGGCAGGCTTCTGGTGACAATTTACCGCGCAGGCGGCGCAGGGCTGCATCCGACGGTTTTGCTGAGTCATGGCTTTCCGGGCATTGAAAAGAATTTTGACTTAGCGCAGGCGCTGCGGCGCATCGGCTTTCATGTGGTGCTGTATCATTACAGCGGCAGCTGGGGCAGTGATGGGGCGTATGCCTATGCGCATAATCTGGAGGATGCAGACACCCTTCTGGAATTTATCGAAACGAATACGACCTACGGCTTTGATCGGGAGCGACTGTTTGTGGCAGGGCATAGTGTAGGCGGCTTTGTGACGGCACAGCTTTTGGCGGCGCATCCGGAGCTGAAGGCGGCGGTTCTGCTTGCGCCCTGCGATTTAGGCGGCGTGATGGGCTTTGCGGATGATACGGAGCCGAAGCGGCTGCTGCTGGATATTTTTGAGGGTGGCCCGATTTGGCTGAGCGGAACCTCTCCTGCGGCATTATATGAGGAGGTTTTCGCCAATCAGGCAAGCTATCGCATTGGGGCATTGCTGGAACGCTTCGGAAAACGTCCGGTTTATTGCTTAGGTGCGGTGCAGGATGAGTGCTGTCCGCCTGCGGCGCATTGCCTGCCTTGGGTAGAGGAGCTGAAGAAAATGGGTGGAAATGTGGTTTATGAAGCATTGGACACCGACCATTCCTTCAGCGACACCAGATTGCAGATGATTGAGAAAACGGCAAAATTTCTGGCGGAACAGGCGCAGAAAGCAGAATAATGTTTATAAAAATAAACCCCCTTCATACACAGCGTACGGAGGGGGTTCGTTGTTTCATAAGCAAATTTTAGTGTGTGATAATTTCTACGCCGTCCTCGGTTACGGCAACGGTATATTCCCACTGGGCGGAAAGAGAACCGTCCTCGGTATAAACCGTCCATTCGTTTTCTTCATCTACGAAGAAATCCTCTTTGCCTTCATTTACCATGGGTTCAATCGTAAAGACCATGCCGGGCACAAGAAGCATCCCTGTTCCTCTCTTGCCGATATGGCAGACATACGGGTCCTCATGGAAATCATTGCCGACCCCATGACCGCCGATATCACGCAGAACAGTATAGCCATGCTGATGGACATATTCGCTGATGACTGCGCCGATATCGCCCAGTCTGCCCCAAGGCTTTACTTCCTTCAGGGCTAAATCAACAGATTCCTTTGTCACCTCAACCAGCTTTCTCGCTTCGTCGCAGACATTGCCAATCAGGAACATACGGGAGGCATCGGCATAATAGCCATCCAGAATGGTGGTAACGTCAACATTGATGATATCGCCATCCTGCAGGATTTGATTGGGATCGGGGATACCATGACAAATGGCATCGTTCACAGAGGTGCAGACGCTCTTGGGGAAGCCCTGATAGCCCAGAGGCGCAGGGATACCGCCATGCTCTACGGTGTAGTTATGCACCAGTGTATTGATATCGTCTGTGGACATGCCTGCCTTGATATTTTCCGCAACCATATCCAGAATTGCCGTATTCAGCTTGCCTGCCTTGCGGATGCCTTCTAGCTGTTCGGGGGTTTTAATCAGCTTATGATTGGGAACGGGAATATGCTTTAATTGATACGCCGCCAGCTTATCATCAAAAGCCGCGTGGCAGGATTTGTATTTTTTGCCGCTGCCGCACCAGCAGGGGTCATTTCTACCGATTTTCATAGTATTTCTCCTTTTTTCTGTATAGACTACTTACCAAAACAATGGTAGCACAAAAAAGAAGATGGTACAATAGAAGAAAATGAGAAAAAACGATTGACAAATAGAAAAAACAGGTGTATCCTCTTAAATCATAGTTAATCGATATGAAATAGGGAGTGATGTTATGCTTTTAAAAAGTACAATTTTTGGCTGTTGTTGCTGTCAGGCTTGCAAATTTATGTTACACTAATGAAATGCGGAAAACAGATTTTTTGAACGGAGGATAACAACTATGGCTAAGATTTATAAAAGTGTAGAAGAACTGATTGGCAACACACCCTTACTGGAGCTGACAAAGATTGAAAAGGAAACGGGCGCAACTCTGCTGGCAAAGGTAGAAGCGCTGAACCCCGGCGGCAGTGCGAAGGATCGTATTGCAAAGCGCATGGTGGAGGATGCGGAAAAGGCAGGCATCCTGAAGGAGGGCGCAACCATCATTGAGCCCACAAGCGGCAACACAGGCATTGGTCTGGCATTGATGGCGGCGGCAAGAGGCTATCGCGCAATCATCGTTATGCCTGACAGCATGAGCATGGAACGCAGACTGCTGATGACAGCCTTTGGTGCGGAGCTGGTGCTGACAGAGGGCAAGCAGGGTATGAAGGGTGCGGTGGAAAAGGCGGAGGAGCTGGCAAAGGAAATCCCCGATTCCTTCATTGCAGGGCAGTTTGTGAACCCCTCCAATCCGGCGGCGCATTATGAAACCACAGGCCCTGAGATCTGGGCAGATACCGATGGCAAGGTGGATATTTTCGTTGCAGGCATCGGTACAGGCGGCACAATCACAGGCGTAGGCAAATATCTGAAGGAAAAGAACCCTGCGGTGCAGATTGTCGCAGTAGAGCCGGCAGCCTCCCCCCTGCTGTCCAAGGGTGTTGCAGGCCCTCATGGGATTCAGGGGATTGGCGCAAACTTTGTACCCGATGTTCTGAATACAGAGATTTATGATGAAATTGTTACTGTAACGAATGAAGATGCGTATGCGGCAGGCAGAAGCCTTGCGAGAGAGGAAGGTCTGCTGTCCGGTATTTCCGCAGGTGCGGCGGTACATGCGGCGAAGGAGATTGCAAAGCGCCCCGAAAATGCAGGCAAAAACATTGTGGTATTCCTGCCGGATACGGGCGACAGATATCTCTCCACTCCTATGTTCCAGGAATAATGGGAAGGGAACAGCGGCAATTCATACAGTTTATTGCGGCACTGACCATGCTGATTGACCACATCGGCATGGTCTTTTTTCCGAGTGTCATCGGCTTTCGTGCCATCGGGCGGCTTTCGTTTCCGCTGTTTGCCTTCGGTATTGCCGAGGGGGTGCGCTATACGCATTGCTTTTGGCGGTATTTCGGGCGAATTCTTCTGACGGCGGTCCTTTCTCAGCCGATTTATATGCTTCTGTTCGGCATCACACAGGGCAATCCCTTATTCATGCTGGCATGGGGTGCGGCGGCGTTGTATTTCTTTCGGCAGAGGAAAAAGGCGGTTGCGGCGGTACTGCTTATCGGCTCTTATTTTGCTGACATGAGCTATGGCTGGTATGGTGTCTGGACGATTTTCTGCTTCGGGCTTTATGCGGAACGGGAAAGCCTCTGCTTTTACGGACAGCTGCTGCTGAATATTCTGTATGGCTTGAAAACAAGGGCATGGATTCAGCTATTGTCTCTCTTTTCCTTTGGCTTTTTGGATGAGAAATGGCGTGTGGCGGCGTTTTCAAAAAAACTGCCACGTTATTTCTTTTATGTGTTTTATCCCCTGCATCTACTGGTGCTTTGGGGCATCAAGGCAGGAATCTCATAGTACATTTTTTGCCGAAATTGTGGTATAATTTTACTTAACCCATTTACCCAAAAGACAAAGGAGAACGATTTATGAAAAAAATGAAACGAATTCTGGCGGCAGGGCTGATGATTCTTGCATTGGCAGGCTGCGGTGCTTCCGACAATCAGGCGGCGGAATATCCTGCCATGGAGCCGCTGGATATCAGCAAGATGGAGCTGGCGACAGTGGAAAACGGCACGGCAAAATATCAGTATGATGCGGATGTTTGGACAACGGAGGGCGAGGTTGTAAACAGTCTGGTGTTATATGCAAGGGATACCGTTGGGACAGAGAAGCCGGTTGCCATCAACGTACAGATTGCAGGGGAGAGAAAGAAAGCCCTTGACGAGGATCTGATGAATCAGGTGCTGGAGCAGCTGGAAAAGAATGCTTCTCTGACGGTTGAGAAATGTGAGCTGCGCAGCTTTGACGGCAATCCTGTCATCTATATGGAAAATTCCTTCACCTTCAACGATGCGGTTATTGATCAGATGATTGAAAATGAGCTTTGGACAGAGGAGTCCTTGGAGCAGGCGGGCGGCAGAGAAACGATTCTTGCTATTCCTGATTCCCATTCCATTGTTGTGTACGGAATTCTGGATGGCAATCTGGTGATTTATGGCGGCACCTATTATGAGGATGCACAGAAGCAGGAAGTGCTGGATGCTATCAATATTATGCTGCAGACAACAGAAATCGAATAAAAATCAAAAAAGAAAAAGGATAAATCCCGTTCTGAGATTTATCCTTTTTTGTATGCTGATAAAATTATAAAGGCTTCTGTAGCTCTCTGTTCTGCTTCCTTGCGTGGAAAAGTGCTTTCAGCACAACCGCAACGATAGGCCCTAAAATCAGCCCGAATACCCCGATGCACTTAAAGCCGAAATACATGGAGAACAGTGTCAGCAGGGGATGCAGCCCAATCTGCGTGCCAAGAATTTTCGGCTGTAGGATTTGCCGCGTTATTTGGATGATGCCATAAAGTGCCAGATAGCCGATGGCAAGGAAGGTATTTCCTCTGGTGAAGAAATAAATTGCGCCCGGCCAGAGGATGAACCCGCTGCCGAAGAAGGGCAGGGCATCGATAATGGCAATCAGAATACTCAGCAGCAGCGGATGAGGCGAATGCAGCACCAGCATCCCGATGAGAGTGACGATAAAAATAAAGCCCATCAGAATCAGCTGCGTTTTGAGATAGCCCAGGACAGAAGCCTTTAATTCTTGCTTTGTGGTATAGACGGAAAGCCCGAACAGCGGCGCAATATGAATTTCATACTGCCGGCGAAGCAGGTCTCTGTCCTTTGTGAAGAAATAGGCGGAAATCAGTGATACAAAAAACGCAATGAAAAAGCCGGAAACACCGCCAAGCTTGCCTGTTGCGCTGCCCTTGGGAACAAGGGAGAGCAGAAAGCCGGAGGAATCCGTTTGCAGGCTGGAGAAAAAGACCTGTAATGTCTTTGGCAGCCTCTGCGCAAGGGTATCAAACCGTGTCCAGAAATGTGCAAGCCCCGTTTCAAACAGGTTGATATAGTGCGGCAGATTTTCGGAAAGCTCCTTCAGCTTGGCAATCAGCCCTGTGCCGCTCCAGAAGCCGAGCAGTCCCAACAGGGCAAACAGCAGCAGAATCCCGATGATGGCACTGATGCCACGGGGAATATGAAATTTCTGCAGGCGGTCTGCCAGAGGGTTAAACAGCAGGCTCAACAGCCACCCGATGAGGAATGGCAGGAAAATCCGAAAAAGATAGCGAAAGAACAGACAGCAGCCGAGCACCGCCGCAAGCAGCAGGACAATATCATGAATGGCTTGTTTATTTTTTTCGTAAAATGTCCACATAAAGATACCCCCTTCAGGGAAGGAAAAATTTTTCTTTTCTTCATTATTATAGCACAAAAAAAGAATAGGAATTTCATCTTTACCGTTTTTTAAAAGAATGTTAACTTTTTCGACAAAAAATTCTTTTTTTGTGTAAGTTGATGGTTGCGTGTTTGTTTTATGTAGTGTACAATATCCATAATAAAAATGTATACAGTATAGAAAAAACGGGAGGCTACACCGTGAGAGAAATACGACTGAAGGCAAGAGCAAAAATCAATTTAACCCTGGATGTGACAGGCAAAAGGGAGGACGGCTATCATCTTCTGGAAACCATCATGCAGACGGTAGCACTGTATGACGGTATCTATATGAAGAAGCTGGAAAAGCCCGTAATCAAGCTGAAAACCAACCTGCCATGGCTGCCGACGGATGCGCGCAATCTGGCGTGGAAGGCGGCAAACCTGATGCGGGAGACCTTCGGCATAAAGGAGGGTGTGTTTATTGAGATTGATAAACGAATCCCCGTTGCGGCAGGGCTTGCCGGCGGCAGTACGGATTGTGCGGCTGTTCTGGTGGGCATGAACCGCCTGTTTGGTCTGGGGCTTTCCGAAGCACAGCTGGAGGAGGTGGCGGGCAGATTGGGTTCGGATATCCCTTACTGCATCCGTCGCGGCACAGTTTTGTGCGAGGGAGTCGGCGAGGTGATGACAAATGTCGCACATCCTTGTCCGGATTGCTATGTGGTATTGGCAAAGCTGCCCGTCAGCGTTTCCACAGCTTCTGTTTATAAGCAGCTGCGTTGGCAGGAAATCGAGCAGCACCCCGATACAAAAGCAATGCTCAAAGCCATGGAAGAGAAAGATGTGGCAAAGATGGGAAAGCTGCTTTCCAATGTTCTGGAAACCGTGACCATTGAGCTGCATCCAAGAATCGCAAAAATAAAAGCACGTTTGATGGAATTAGGGGCGGAGGGTGCCCTCATGAGCGGCAGCGGTCCAACGGTGTTTGCCCTGTTTACGGACAGAGCAAAGGCAAGAAAGGCGGCGGCTCTGGTGAAACGGGAGTTTGCCCTGAAGGATTGCTTGGCAACAAGAACCTATCGGGTACGAAGAGAGCTGAGAGG
This sequence comes from Clostridium sp. MCC345, assembly GCF_018785345.1. NCBI lineage: Bacteria > Bacillati > Bacillota > Clostridia > Eubacteriales > Clostridiaceae > Clostridium > Clostridium sp. MCC345. The sequence continues at coordinate 94,334 of NZ_WQPP01000064.1, read as the reverse complement.
AGAACATAATAATGACCGAAACAAAATTCAACATCAATACAAATGAGTATTTACCGTTGCGAGATGTCGTATTTAACACACTGAGGGATGCGATTCTGACAGGCAAGCTGGTTCCCGGAGAAAGACTGATGGAAAATCAGCTGGCGGAAAAGCTTGGCGTAAGCCGTACTCCTGTCAGAGAGGCACTGCGTATGCTGGAGCTGGAAAATCTGGTAGAGCTGGTGCCCAGAAAGGGCGCGCAGGTGCTGGATATGACAGAAAAGGATATCGTAAATATTCTGGAAATCAGAAGCGCGCTGGAAGGGCTTGCAACCTCTCTGGCTTGTAAGAAGATGACAAAGGAATGTTTGCAGCAGCTGAAAAATATGGAAGTGGATTTTGAACGCGCGGTTGCGGAAAATGATGTAGAGCGTTTTGTGGATATTGACGAAGATTTCCATGATGTGATCTTTCAGGCAACAGAAAACGATAAGCTGATTCAGATGTTCCGAAACCTGAGAATCCAGCTGTATCGTTACAGAATGGCACAGGCGAAGAACGATAATTCCATGTCCACCATCGTGGCACACCACAGAAGTATTCTGCGTGCGCTGGAAAATCATGACAGCGAGGAAGGCGCAGCAGTGGCACAGGGTCATATCAAATACCAGACAGAATCCATTCTGCGTTTTATCAAAAATAAATAAGACAATATAAGCCTCCCTTGCGGAGGCTTTTTTTGATGCAAACGAGCTTCTGCGGAAGGGCTTATCTTACAGTTTCGTTACAGAAAAACGGAATTTTTGCCTTTTGCTTGCAATCTTCCTGTGGATATCATAAAATAAAAGCATCAGTTGTCAGAATTTGAAGAAATAAGGGGGAAAACCCATGGCGGATACATTGTTCCCGAAACGGGAGGAGCGTGTGCCCTATGGCAGCGGAACACCTGCCGGACGGGACAGAAAAAATACAAAAGGCAAAAAAACAGGCAGAACGAACCGCAATAAGCCCGCAGAAAAAAAGCGCGGCAAAAAGGACGGCAAAAAGCTGAACCGCAATGCACTTTATCTGATTGGGATTATAGTGATTTTATTCATCGTGTTTCTCTTTGTGCGCAAAAACGGCTCTGCGGTTTATATCGCGGATGAGCAGGTCGGGATTCTGGAAACCAGAAAGGTAACGGCAAAGGAGCTGACTGCCACACTGGAAAGTCAGCTGGAGGGTATTGTCGGCTCGAAGGTGCAGATTAACGAGAAAATCAAGGTAGAGGGCATCCATATCGGCTCCAAGGAGAAGAAGGATGTCTGCACGATGGAGCATTTGCTGCCGAAAATGCGCAGCAAGGTGACGTATAAGGTGGAAGCGGCGATTATTACAGTGGATAGTGAAAAGGTTGCCATCCTTGCAAATGAAAAAGCGGCGAATGCCGTGCTCAAGCAGGTGCAGACCGACCTCATGCCCAAGGAGGGCGTTGCGGAGGATGCGGAAATCAGCTGGCAGGAGGATGTTGAGGTTGTGAAGGAATTTGTGGATTCCACGCAGATTCTGGAGCAGGAGAATGCCGTGAAGGTATTGGAATCCACTACAGAGGCAACCCAGAGCTATACCGTTCAGTCCGGCGATGCGCCGTATCTGATTGCAAATGAATTTAAAACAACGGTTGAAAAGCTGAATCAGCTGAATGAAGGCGCAAATCTTACCGGCGGGATTCGTGTGGGGCAGGTCATCAATGTGCCGGTACAGAAGCCGAAGATTTCCGTAAAAACAGTGGAAACACAGGTGCTGACGGCAGTGGAGCCAAAGACCTACCAAACGCAGTATGATGATACCAAGCCTTCGAGCTATCAGAAGGTCATCCAGCAGGGCAAGGCAGGGCAGAAGAAAAGCACCATCCGCATTACGCGTATCAACGGCGAGGTGACGGAGGAAAAGGAAGTGGATAAGGAGATTATCCAGGAGGCTGTGCCTGAAATCATCGTCAAGGGAACACAATAAAAAAATAGCGAAAAAAAGAGGGTCGTTCCGCAGATTTCTGCTGCGGAACGGCTTTTTTGTGGTAATATATTGATATCGGAATTGTACTTATGAAAAAAAGGAGGGGGATTTCCTATGGGTATTTCTTTTTCTCTGAAAGGAGATTTTATCAAAAAGGACGAGGTTTTTGCACTGCAAAAGGAGGTGGAGCGCTGCCATTATGCGCTTCATGAAAAAACAGGCAAGGGCAATGACTTTTTAGGCTGGGTGGATTTGCCCGTAAATTACGATAAGGAAGAATTTGACCGCATCAAAAAGGCGGCGGCACGCATACAGGCAAACAGCGAGGTGCTGATTGTCATTGGTATCGGCGGCTCCTATCTGGGGGCGAGAACGGCGCTCGATTTCATCAAGACCCCGTTTTATAATGAACGAAAAAAAGACACCCCCGATATTTATTTCGTAGGGAATAACATCAGCTCTGCCTATCTGAATGATGTTCTGGCAATTCTGGGAGACAGGGACTTTTCCGTCAACGTCATTTCCAAATCCGGCACGACCACAGAGCCTGCGATTGCCTTTCGCATTTTCAAGCAGCTTCTGGAGAAAAAATACGGAAAGGCAGAAGCCGCAAAGCGTATTTTTGCCACAACCGACCGCGCAAAGGGCGCGCTGAAGGGCATGTGCGACAGAGAGGGCTACGAAACCTTTGTCATCCCCGATGATGTCGGCGGACGCTTTTCCGTACTGACCCCTGTCGGGCTTTTACCGATGGCAGCTGCCGGCGTGGAGCTTAATGCTGTGATGCAGGGCGCGGCGGATGCAAGAGAAAAATACAGTAACCCTGATTTAAGGGAAAATGACTGCTATCAGTATGCCGCACTGCGCCATTTGTTCTATCAGCAGGGCAAAACGGTTGAAATTCTGGCAAATTATGAGCCGCATTTGACCTCCTTCGGGGAATGGTTCAAGCAGCTTTTCGCCGAAAGCGAGGGGAAGGAGCATAAGGGCATTTTCCCTGTGGCGGCGAATTTCTCAACGGATTTGCACTCCATCGGGCAGTATATTCAGGATGGTCTTAGGTGCTTCTTTGAAACGGTGCTTTGGGTGAAAACGCCGAAATCTGCCGCAGTGGTGCCATTTGATGCACAGGATGAGGATGGGCTGAATTTCCTTGCGGAAAAGGAAATCCATTTCGTCAACAGCAAGGCATTTGCAGGCACAATGCTCGCCCACATGGATGGCGGCGTACCCAATCTGGTGATTGCGCTGGATAAGATGGACGCTTATCATTTTGGGGCGTTGGTTTATTTCTTTGAAAAGGCAGTCGGCATCAGCGGCTATCTTCTGGATGTAAACCCCTTTGACCAGCCGGGGGTTGAGGCGTATAAGAAAAATATGTTTGCGCTTCTGGGAAAACCGGGCTACGAGGACAGAAAAGCTGAATTGGAAGCAAGACTTTAAGACAAAAAAAGAACTTCTCAACATAAAAATGAGAAGTTCTTTTTGATTGCCGAAAATGGTTAAAACAGCTGCGCCAGTAAGGCGGTGCAAAGTGCATCATCCAATTCGAGCAGGCTTTTCCTTCCGTCCGCAAAGGTAACGGAGATTTTATGATTGCCCTTGACCTCGCTTTCGATTTTGTGGGCGGCAACCATTTTTTTGTTGAGAATAATCATATTGCCGAGGTTGATGGATAAAACCACCTTGCCGCCGGAATGCATAATTTTGCCGCCGATATAGTCGCCTGCGATAACCTTATTTTTTGCGCCTAGGATACCCATGAAACACCCTCCTTGATTTTTTTCGCTTTTTTCTTACAAAATAGCATTTTTGGTGAAACTTGGCAAGCAAAAGCTTCGTCAAATATTGGATGCCAAGCGGTTTTGTTTACTTTTGCGGCACTTTCTAGTATAATCGAAGAAGAATAGAATGAAGAATAAGACTTTCCGAGGGGGAGAGGACACTATGGACAGAAAAATTCTGATTGTCGATGATGAGAAAAACATCGTCGATATCATTGCGTTTAACTTGAAAAAGGAGGGCTATACCGTCATCACGGCGGCAGATGGGGAGGAAGGCGTACAGAAAGCCATGGAGGAAAATCCGGATCTGATTCTGCTGGATATCATGATGCCGAAGCTGGATGGCTATGAAGTCTGCAAAAAAATCAGAGAAAAGAAAAATACCCCGATTATCATGCTGACGGCAAGAGCCGAGGAGCTGGATAAGGTGCTGGGGCTGGAGCTGGGAGCGGATGATTATGTGACCAAGCCCTTTGGTGTCAGAGAGCTGATGGCAAGGGTGAAGGCGAACCTCAGAAAATCCGTTGTGCGCGAGGAGACTCCCGAACAGGCACCTGCCGGTAAGGGGAATTTTGGCAAGCTGGATATCAACCCCGATCGGTATGAGGTGCGGAAGGATGGGAGAATCATTGATCTGACTGTCAGAGAATTTGAGCTTCTGAAATACCTTTCCGCGCAGAAGGGACAGGTTTTTTCCAGAGAAACGCTTCTGGAGAAGGTCTGGGGCTATGAATATTTCGGTGATGTGCGGACAGTGGATGTCACCATTCGCCGTTTGCGTGAAAAAATCGAGGATGACCCCGGCAAGCCGGTTTATATCCTCACAAAAAGAGGCGTAGGGTATTATTTTGACTGCTGAGAAAAGCGAGGGATTAGCTTTTGCGAATGCGAAGTATTAAATGGAAGTTAATTATCATGTATCTGGGGCTGGTGCTGATTGTGATGATTGTCAGCGGCACCTATATCCTGCTCAGCCTGCGAAATATCGAGATTGATAAATCCAGACAGGAGCTGGCAACCTATGCGGAGAGAATCAATGAACAGGTGATTGAGGGCGGCAAGGATGAGGAATTTCAGGAGAAGCTCTTAAAAACCGTATCAAATGCCGTCGGCATACAGGGCAATATCCTCAATACGGATGGGGAGACGATTGCCTCCACCACCGTAACGGAGGCACCCTATCCGGTTTATACGGATCAGGCAATTATTGCGGCAATGAACGGCATGACCTCCTTTTCCACACAGAAAAAAAGCACCGATTCCTTCGGGCTTCTGCGTGAATGGATGAGCTATGCCACACCTGTGCAGACGAGCGGGACAACCCCCTCCTATATCATCTATACCAGATTGGACGCAAGCGATATGCAGACCAGTCTGGATAAAACCACGCAGACGATTGTTGCGGCGGTTATGATTGCGCTGTTTCTGGCGGCAGTAATGGGCTATGTTTTTGCGCAGACACTGACGGGCCCGATTCTTGCGCTGACAACGGGTGCGAAAAATCTGGCGGAAGGGAATATGGATCAGAGCCTAACGGTGCGCAGCAATGATGAAATCGGCCAGCTGACCAGCAGCTTTAACAACATGGCGGCGGAGCTTTCCAAGAATATGTCGGAAATTTCAAGAGAGAAAAACCGTCTGGAAATTCTCCTGCATAACATGAGTGACGGCGTGATTTCCTTCAGTAAGGACGGCGAGCTGATGCTTGCCAATGCGGCGGCAGAGGGGATGCTTGGTCTGGAAAAAATAGAAATGAATTTTACGGAATTTATCCGTGCGTATGATATCAGCTCCTCTGTCTATCTGGATATGGGAAATGAACCCTCTAAGAAGGTTATTTTCCCTGTCGGCAAGCAGTTTATCAATGCGAATTTCTCTCCTTATTACGATAAAAGGGGCGAGGTCGAAGGCGTAGTTGTTGTTTTGCAGGATATCACAGAGCAGAAAAAGCTGGACGATATGCGAAAGGAATTTGTGGCGAATGTGTCGCATGAGCTGCGAACACCGCTGACAACCGTAAAAAGCTATACGGAAACCCTTCTGGACGGTGCTATGGAGGATGCGGAGATTGCGCAGGAGTTCCTTGGCATCATTAACAGCGAGGCAGACCGTATGGCATTTCTGGTGCGTGATTTGCTGCAGCTGACGCGTTTTGATAATAAGCAGGTGCGTTTGGATATTACGAAAATCGAAATGAATGAATTTCTCAGCATGACTGTTCGCCAGAACAAAATCCATGCGGAAGCCAAGCATCAGACGCTGACCTTTGAGCCGTATGAGCATGAGGTTGTTGTTTTCGGCGACAGAGACCGTGTGGGGCAGGTGGTGAATAATATTGTGACCAATGCCATCAAGTACAGCTTAGAGCAGGCGAGCATCCGCATCTTCATTACGGAGGAGGAGCAGTTCTATAAGATTCATGTGAAGGATACGGGCATGGGCATCACAAGAGAGGATTTACCCCGTATTTTTGAGCGCTTCTATCGTGTGGATAAGGCGCGCAGCCGTGCCATGGGCGGCACAGGTCTGGGGCTTGCCATTGCAAAGGAAATTATGGAAAGCCACGGCGGTAAGCTGACGGCAGAAAGCGAATATGGCAAGGGAACAACGATGATTATATGGTTCCCGAAGGAACGCCCGATTCTGGAATATGAAAGGGAGGAACAGAAAGCATAATATTACGCCGAAATACAGACGAAAACAGCACCTCAGACAAATGGCTTAACCGCGGCGTGCTTGTCTGAGCAGATTGTTATAGAACTGTAAGGGCGTTGTAACATAATTGTAATCTTCGTGCGATATAATCATAGTAGACAGAAAGCAGAAATTTCCATACAATAGAATGGAAAGGCTTTTCCGAATATGACGAGATTGCAGAGGAGGTGACAGGAATGAAAGCATATAGAAAAAAACTCATTGGTCTGGCTTTGGCGGCAGTGTTTTCTTTTTCTCCTGTCAGTGTATTTGCTTCCTCGGTGAATATTACAAGTGGGCTGCAAATCGGCGGCGATGAGGTGGAATGTACCTTTGACAGTAGCCGAATCCTCTATGGGGAAGCGAAGCCCGGCACGGATATTACTTTTACGGTATCCAAAATGGATCGTTTCGGCAATATGGTCGAAACCCACAGAGAAACCGTAACTGTCGGCTCTATGGGGCTGTTCAGCGAAACCCTGCCCCTGAGCAGAGGGAATAACTATATTTCCTTTGCAGCAGAGGGAGAAGCTAAGACCACAACGGTCATCAAGCAGGTGCCCCAACAGGTAAAAAGTCAGCTGCAACGGATGATTGCGCTGCCCGGCATGGGTGCGAAAAAATAAAAAATCAGATGAAAATAAATTGAATAGAAAAAGCGGTGAGATCAAATGAAAGTATACAGGATTACAAATTTTATCATTGTTGCTTTGGTCATAACTGCGATTTATCAGACAGGAGAGTTATGGCTGGAAGGAACAAGCGGCCATAACTTTTTTTATGCCCTGGCGAAGCAGCTGAGCTTCGGCAAGGAGGAGGCGGATGGGGATGTCCTTCTTGCTACCCGTTATGCGGTTGGGGAGGGCGAAGGTACCTTTTCGGTCTATTATCCCGATAATGTGGGGAATAGTACGCTTCTGGAAACGGCGAATAAGGCTCTGGGGGAGATTCTGTCCCAAAGCGGCGCATTCCCTCAGAAAACAACCGCTGATTGGAAAAAAATTTTGGCGGCGCGCTGCATTGTCATGCAGTATGATTTTATGATTGCTTCGGAGGAATATCTGGAAAATTATAAGGATCTGAAAACAGACCAGAAGCTGGAGCAGTTCGATTATATCACGATTGTGCCTGCCAGAAGGAGCGGCGAGGAAAGCTACGCCTATTTCGTCAATTCCGATACGAATGAATGTGTCGCGTTTCATTGCGAGGGCGGCGGCGCGTCTGTCGCGCTCTATGATTCTCTGATGGCGGATAACGGCGATATGCGCTATATCTCCACAGGGCAGCGCACCAGTGCATCGGTGCTGTGGCGCAATATGTTTTTGCCCCAGTGGGCATATCTGCCCTATGAATATCCGGCTCTGGAGCAGGAGTTTGCCTTTGAAAAGGATGGCGAGCCGAGCCGTGCTACATTGGAAAATACGGTGAAAAATTTCTTCCGCAATTTCTCTGTGGACTGGAGCGAGCGTGACGAGGACGGCACCTATACCTTCAGTGACAGCGAAACGGTTGTCAAATACTATCCGGATGTGCGGATTCTGGAGTATTACAGCTATGAAAACTACGCCGGCAATGACAGAACAGGCCTGCTTGAGGGTTATCAGATTTGCTGTAATTTCCTGAAAAATGATGATTCCCTGCAAACGGATATTTATCTGGCGGATATCGAGCGTACCATCAATAATGAGGTTGTGTATTATTTTGATTATGCAGTGGATAACCTGCCGGTGAATCTTTCGCAGAATGTGAAGGATCGTATCGGTGCATCCCATGCCATTAAAGTAACGCTGCGAAATCAGGCGGTCAAGGAATACCGCCGCTATGCGGTCAATTTCAGCGAAGCCGCAGAGAAAAATCAGAAGATTAACGTCCAGTTCATCGATGCACTGGATGATGCAAATAAGACCTATAAGTCCGTTGTCGAGGATAAGGATATCACCGATGTTAAGAATATTGCATTGGGCTATCATGTGGATTTGACGGGCGATATCCGCCTGAAATGGTTCGTTACCCTCTATGAGTATACCTTCGTGGTGGATACGGAGCAGGAAAAGGATTTAACGGGCGTAACGGCAGGAGAATAAGCGATAAGGGAAATATGCAGAAGAAACTATGCAGAAGAAAGGAGGAAGGGCATGGAATGGAGCAATGCAAAAAAGTTTGTGATTGTTTTGCTGGTACTGCTGAATGTACTTCTGGCAGGGCTGAATTATAAACAAAATCGGGAAAACACCATGACGGCGACACAGGAGCGCTCCATCTTTGAGGTGCTTTCGCGAAACGGCATCACCATGTATACCGACCTTCTGACGGAGCATCCGCCCATGTCCCGTCTGGCGGTGGAGCTGCCCTCCTATAATAAGGAAACGCTGGAGCGGCTGTTTTTCGGCAGTGCGCGCACAACCGCTTCTACAAAGGGCGGCGAAACGGTCTATCAGGGGAAACAGAGCAGCCTGACCATGAGCGGTGCGCGCGGTGTCTGGGAAACGAAAGCAGTGAAAAGCGGCAAGGGCGAGATGACCAAGACGGAAGCCCTCAGAGAAGCGCAGAAATTCATTGATAATACGGAGCATTTCTTCGGCAGCTATGGCGATGCTATTATTGTGGAGGAGAGCGAGGGCTTTCGGGTGAATTTCTTCGGGCAGTATAAACGGGAGAAGGTTTTTGCGAATTATTTCTCCTTTTTCGTCACCGCCGATGGAATTCAGAAAATCACCTTCAATTATTACCCTGTGCGCGGCTATACGGGCGAAAAGCAGGATTTAAGCTATGCGGATGAAGCCCTGCTTGCCTTCATGCGCGAATGGAAAAAGGGCGAGCATGCGGAGGAAGCAACCATTGATCGCATGGAGCTTGGCTATGCGCGGATGGAAAGCAATACTGCGGCGGATGGCGTTGCCTCGATCAATCTGGAGCCATGCTACCGCATTTATCTGATGGATGAGGAAAAGCCGTATCTCATCAATGCGTACACCTGTCAGATTTTAAATCAGTAAAACGAAAGGCAGTGAACCAACCCAAATGGGACGTTCACTGCCTTATCTTATTTTTTCTGCATTTCCTTCACTGCCTTTTCATACAGGTCATAATGCTTTGTCAAATCCGCATCACCATAGTAATAATGCAGTTCCAGAAGCGTCTGCCCCGAAACCAGATATAGCCTTGTATGATTTTTACCCTTTGCCAGAAGGGCGTAATCAAACGGTGTATCCTCCAAAGCCGTAGTTTCATAGGTTTCATAAGCACGACCCAGATATTCCTTAATATATTCCTTCGGGGAAAGGAAGAACGCAAGCCTGCGATATTCCACCCAAAGCACCGATTCATACGGTTCGCCTAACGCATCTGTTTGATTCGGAATCCGCCCTGCCTGATTATAGGCAAGGTCAACAGGAGAGCCGAAGGTCGGATAGGAGTTGACCAGATTTGCCTCCCGCTCCCACCAGTCCTCCTTGGCATTGCCGTCCCGCTGATAATAGCTGTCCACAGCGTAAAAATCAGGATCGTTTTCCAGTTCCGCCAGAGAAATCATCGGCAGGGGCTTTTTCACCTCTGCAATCGGTCGGTCGGAAAAGGAAAATACATTGGGCAGAAACGGCAGGAGGACGAATGCAATCATCCCGGCAACGCAGACATAATATAGCCGATGCTTCCGCCGCAGGTGGGGTGCCTGCCAATCGGTCGGCTGATGGTGCGGCTCGCCTGCCGCAAGAGAGCTTTGCAGCTTGATGGTACCGCGGTTGCGCTGTCCGGCAAATATGGCAAAAACTAAAATAAGAGGATTACAGAAGGGGTTGGCGAAACCCTCTACCCAGTCGTATGTGGTCTGTCTGTGCAGAACGAAAATATAAGCCGCAATCAGCACAACAATAATCAGTATTTCTGCATAGATGCTGTTGAAGAATTTGTTTCCCTTCAAATTGTCGGGATAATATGCACCTTCTTCCTCCGGTGTGGCAAAGTAATCCGCTGTACCTTCTTCTGCGGCATAGACATAGAAACGGTTTAATCCGCAGACAAAGCTCCAACCCTTTTCCCTATGCTGCGCGTTCCGTTCCTCCGCCTTGCTTTCATCCAGAGCAGGGAAAATACCGTCCTGCTTCGGCTCCATGCGGAAAAGCAGACGCTTTTTCTCGCCCTCTATGAAGGTCGCAAAGAGGGCATTTGCCTTCTGCACATGCAGTCCCTCTGCGGAAAGGTCGGAAAACCAACTTTCCAGTGCATCAATTTCGTATGGCTCTGCGGGGAGCAGCTTTCTTTTGCATTTCGTCATGGAATGTCCTCCTTTTGATGTTTTCGGTTATTCCTGTATAGTGTAGTCCTGCTCTAATAGGGGCAGAAAGGCGCTCAGAGAATCGACCAGTCTGTTCTCGCCGCGGTAGCGCACAATCAGAAGGCGATTGCCCTTGCGAAGCGTCAGCATCTGGCGGCGCATCTCGCTTGTTTCCTGATAAAAATACCCCTCGTCAAAGGAATCGGAGGAAAGCACCAACGCCTGCTCTGCCGTTGAGGGAAGGAAGGCATCGGGAAATGTGCCGTTTGCCCCTAAGGTCAGAAACGCCTGCTCCGTCAGGAAGGAGGGGCGCACCTCTAAGAGCATGGTATCCATTGAGTTGGAATCGCCCATCTCGAACGTTTGGAAAAGCAGGGGTGCAAAGAGTGTCGGCTCGGAATAGAGGCTGATTTCGGTATCGGAGGCACTTTTTGTGATTTCTTCCATCGGCACATAAGGCAGAGGAGAAACCGAAACGGCAGCCTTCTCCTGTGTTTCGTCCGGTCTAAAAGCAGAATAGATGTCCGAGAGGGGTGGCAGGAGAAGTGTGATACCCAGAATCGCGTAAATGAGATTGCTGATTCTTTTGAGCTGCAGCTTTTTGGTGTAATCCTTCTCATGCGAGATGGGAAGTCCTTGCTCCAAGCTTGTTTTCAGCCTTTTGAGCAGACGCAGCTCATAGAAATTGAAAACAGCGAGAAGGAGGAAGAGGATTGGCCCATAAAACTCCAAAACCCAATTCGGGTCTATGATATTTCGACCTAAATAATGCCATGTAAGCAGCCCTAAGCCGACGAAAAACAGAGTGCCGAGAACCATGCCTGCAAGATAAAGATAGCGTTCCTCTTGATAAAGCTCCTCAATGTTTTTCTTCTGTACGGCAGGGTCTGTGTAAGGCTCTTGGGGATGCTCCGTGATATTCGCCAGAAGATAGCCCTTGCAGCGGTAGGTACAGATAAATTCCCAACCAAGCTGATGATATTCCTCCAGCTGCTTTGCGGTAGGTTGGGTATCGAAATAGCGCGGAATGGCAATGCGGTAGCTTCTTTTTTGCGGTTCTGCCTGCTGAAATTTTACCTTTTCGCCCCGAAAGTCAACAGGAATCCACCCGTCCTCCGCCATATCAGACAGCCATGTTTCCATGGCGGCAAAATCAAAGGTCGTTGCAGGTGCCAGCTTTCGTTTATATTTCATTCGTTTGCCCCCTTTTACCGAAAAATGTTCTTTTTTCCAGTATAGCAAAGGCGAAAAACGGATGTCAACAAGACGCGAACATTGTAAGAAAGTCTTAAGAATTGCAAAGAAAAAAGAGTATCCTCTAAGCGAAAGATACTCTTTTTGGCGGTTATTTTTCCTGACATTCCTTGCAGACCCCGTAGAGGATGAGCTGCTCACATTCCACATCAAAATCCAAATCCGGCACAAGCTTTCTTGCAACCTCTGTTAATGCGTCCATGTGCAAATCATCCACTCTGCCGCAGATACGGCAAACCGTATGCGGATGACACCGCACCACGGCATCATAACGAGAGCTTGACTCGCCCACGTTCAATTCCTGCACCAGACCAAGCTGCTTGAAAAAATCAAGCGTTTTATAGACCGTAGCAAGGCTCATGGTGGGGTTAGTCGGTTCCAGTGTTTTATAAATCATTTCCGCATTCGGATGCGCGGTGGTACCCAAAAGCATATTATAAACGGCAATACGCTGTGGGGTGACCTTCAGCCCTTTTTCTCGCAAAAGCTGCGCAGTTTCTTTCATACAAATACACCCCTCTTATAAATGATAACTATTGTTATTTAATAATAATACGGGTTCTTATTTATGTCAATAGAAAATATACCAAAATACAAGGAGTTCTGCAAATTTCCGCCGAAAACCGAGAGTTGTTTTTTGCAAACGGGTATGCTATGCTAATTTGCAGAAGAAAGGAATGATTTTTTATGCACATTGTTTTGTTGGAGCCGGAAATTCCCCAGAACGCAGGCAATATCGCGCGTACCTGCGCAGTGACAAATTCCGTCCTGCATCTGATTAAGCCTCTGGGCTTTTCCGTTGAGGATAAGTATCTCAAGCGCGCAGGTCTGGATTACTGGAAGCTTCTGGATATCCGCTATTATGAAAATTTCGAGGACTTCTGCGAAAGGAATCCCAATGCGAAAATCTGGATGGCATCCACAAAGGCGCGTCATATTTACGCTGATGTGACCTACGGCGAAAATGATTACATCATGTTTGGGAAGGAAAGCGCGGGCATCCCCGAAGAAATTCTTATGGCGCATGAAGCAAATACCATTCGCATCCCTATGCTCGAAGCGGCAAGAAGCCTGAATCTTTCCAATTCCGTTGCCATTATTATTTATGAGGCCATGCGGCAGCAGGGCTTCCCCGGCATGCTGATGGAGGGGCAGCTGCACCATCATAAATGGTAAGAATGAAAAAAACGACCCGAAATTTTTTTTCGAGTCGCTTTTTTTTATTCGCCTTTTTCCGTTTCCTCTTGCATTTCTTCTATCGGCATATCCTCCATTGGCATTGCATCCGTTGGCATTTCCTTCTCCGGCATTTCCTCCGCAGGGGGCGCAGGAGGCTCGGTTGCAGGGAATGCGACAAATGCCTTGAACAAATCACCTTCGATTTCCAGAGAGAAGGTTCCTTTCTGCAAGCCGACAAGAGATTGTGCGATATTCAGCCCCAAGCCGCTTCCCTCTGTGTGACGGGAGCTGTCTCCGCGCACAAACCGCTCCATCAATTCCTCCGCAGGAATATTGAGCGCATCTCTGCTGATATTCTTCATGGAAAGAATCACGGTATCCTTCTCTTTTTTGATATCGATATACACTCTTGTGTGCGGCTGCGAATATTTGCAGGCGTTGCTCAGAAGGTTGCTCAGCACGCGCCAGGTCAGATTGCCGTCCACCATGGCAAACAGGGGGGTATCTCCGCCGTTGATGACTGCCTCCAGATGGGCGTTTTCCAACTTTTCCTCATATTCTGCAACTGCCTGTGCCGCCAGCTCGCCCATATCCGTCGGGGCAAGCTGTACCTTGAGGTTGCCTGTCGAAGCCTTGGAGGCCTCAACCAAGTCCTCGGTCAGCTTTTTCAGCCTGCGGGATTGTCTGTCCAGAACCTCAATATATTCCGCCGCCTGCCCCTCCAGATTTTCCTTTTTCAGCAGATCCACATAGTTGATGATAGAGGTCAGCGGCGTTTTGATATCATGGGAAACATTTGTGATGAGTTCCGTTTTCAGATGCTCGCTTTTCATTTTCTGCTCTAATGCGATGGAAAAGCCCTTGGAAATGCTGTTCAGGTTTTTTCCATGCGCGCGAAAGAGGGGGAACATCCGCTGTGTGTTGATTTTGTAGTTCAGGTTGCCCTTTGCCAGCTCCTCGCCGCCGTTTTTCAGCTCCTGCATCTGTGATGCCATGGAGCAGAATACCAGCAGCAGTGCAAAGCTGAGCACAATCGCCCCAAAGCCGCCCATGGTATAAAATGCGGAAATCACAAGCCATGCCACTGCAATCTTCCATGTAGTGGAAATGGATTTTACAGCATCCGCAATCGTCGAGCAGACTGCCGCAAGCATTTTCCAGCAGAAGCGAATGACCTGATAGGCAATCGTGTGCTGATAAAAATATCTTCCCAGCTTCAGACGGGTCACACAGGTCAGAAGCGTCGCCAGTCCCAAAATGGCGAGAATGATCGAACCAATTACTACAAAGGAAAGCGCCCCCGTATCGGCAAGGGGATTGCGGCCTTCCAGAATAAGGAACAGAATTGCCAGCGAAATCGGGCAGACGATGGCAAAATACAGATCCAGAGGGATTTTATCCTGCAAATTTGGAACGATTTCATCCGTATCCGGCCGATGCCCTGCCGCGCACAGAAGATAAATCACCGAAATGGCAAACAGAAGCAGGCTGATCACCAGAATCGGCAGAAGTGAGCCGCGCATTCCGTAAAGCTTCGTCAGCATCCCTGTATCAAGATAAGGATGGGCCAGCTTCAGTTCTGCAAGGCTGCTGCTGTAAAAGTCGTAGCTGTTTGCCAGAAAGATACCAATACCGTCGAAAAAGGCGGTGATGCCCGAAAGCACTGCGATAAAGCAGGCAAACACCTTCATGCCGAGGGTATAGGAAAGCTTTGTCATTGTTTCGCCTCCTTCTCGATTTTGTACCCCAGACCCCAGACTACCTTGAGATAACGGGGGTTCGAGGGGTCAATCTCAATTTTTTCACGCAGATGGCGGATATGTACAGCAACCACGCTGCCGGAGCCGCAGGCATCCTCATTCCAGATGCGTTCATAGATTTGCGTGGAGGAAAAAACTCTGCCGGGGTTTTCCATCAGCAGCTTGAGAATGTTGTATTCACTTGGCGTTAAGCTGACAACCTCGCCGTCCACTGTCACGATTTTCGATTCATCATCCATTTCAATGCCGCCGTTTGTCAGGTGGGAAGCTTTCTTCGCCATGCCGCCCAGAGAGGTATAGCGGCGCAGCTGCGAACGCACCCTTGCCAGCACCTCAATCGGGTTGAAGGGCTTCGTGATGTAGTCATCCGCCCCGATATTCAGCCCCAGAATCTTGTCGCTGTCCTCACTCTTTGCGGTCAGCAGGATAATGGGGATGTTCGAGGTTTCTCTCAGCTTCACCGTAGCGGCAATCCCGTCCATCTGGGGCATCATGATATCCATCAGAATCAGATGAATGTCATGCTTGGCAACGATATCCAAGGCCTCCTGCCCGGTATAGGCGGTGAAAATGTTGTAGTTTTCTGTGGATAAATAAATCGATAGAGCGGATACGATATCCTTTTCGTCATCGCAAATCAAAATGTTGTACATGGTGCACCTCCGTCATACTGTGATTCTATCTTACCGAAACGATTTTAAGAAAATCGCAGGGAAATGTTTAAGTTTTCCTTAATCCTTGCGGATTCTTTAAGGAAAGTGTAACACATTTCGCGCCTTTTGGGGAGAAGAAGTAGAAATCGTAAGATTTTCTTAAATATTTTCGGGGATTGTTGTCAGACCTTGGGTTTTCTGCTATGCTGAAAAGAAAAGGGGGACGCATTATGGAATATTCGATTGCAATTCCGATTTTTGTATTTGTGTTTTATGGCATGATTTTTCTGGTGCAGAAATTTCTGGAAAAAGTTGATCCTTCGATTGAAGAAATAGATATGAGCAGAGTCATCCCGTATCTCGTGATATCGGCAGTGATTATCGCAATAAAATATTTTACATCAAAATAAAAATGGGAGTCGGCAGACTCCCTTATTTTTTATCTTAAAAATAGCTCGGTTCCTCCCAGAGCACAACCTTGCCCTCTGCAAGGGATTTTTTTACATCAATCAACCGCTGGTTGCGGCTGCCGCAAAATTGCAGCTCCAACGAGCGTTCTGCCAGAAGAAAAGGCCCGTCCACAAGCACATCCGTTTCCTTTAAAAGTGCCAGCTTGTCGGCATCGTTTTCCTCCCAAAGCGCCTCCCATGTATAGCCGGTATAGGTCCATACATTCAAGCCGATTTTATGCGCACCCTCCGCCAAGGCAAGGCAGGGGACAGGCTGTAAAAAGGGGTCGCCGCCCGAAAGGGTAATCCCGTCCAGCAGGGGATTTTCTGCCGCCGCCGCAAGAATATCATCGGTATCCGCCCAGGAGCCGCCATCGGGGTCGTGCGTCTGTGGGTTGTGGCAGCCGGGGCAGTGGTGCAGGCAACCCTGCGTAAATATGGTTAGGCGCAGTCCGGGGCCATCCACAATGGAATCCCCGGTTACGCCGCTCAGACTGATTCTCATGCCTCTATCAATCCTTTGCTTCTAATTTTACTTCCGTTACAATAGAATGTTTCACTCTGTCGCGTACCTCTGCACGCTTTGCGTTGTTGAAGCGGTCAAGCGTACCTACCAGATAGCCTGTGATTCTGCGGATGCGCTGGAATCCGTATTCTCCGTCGGTTTCACTTCTGCCGCATTTCGGGCAGGTGTCCCCGATGATGCCGTTGTAGCCGCAGACGGGGTCGCGGTCAACGGGATGGTTGATGGAGCCGTAGCCGATGCCCTGTGCCTTCATGTAGCGGATGACCTTTTCAAAGGCATCCAGATTTGTGCTGGGGTCGCCGTCCAGTTCGATATAGGTGATATGTCCTGCATTTGTCAGCTCGTGATAAGGTGCTTCCAGCTGAATCTTCTTATACGCGCTGATGGGGTAATATACAGGAATATGGAAGCTGTTTGTGTAATATTCTCTGTCTGTGACACCCTCGATGGAGCCGAAGCGTTCTCTGTCCATGCGGACAAAACGGCCGGACAGCCCTTCCGCAGGTGTTGCCAGCAGGCTAAAGTTCAGATGTGTTTCTGCGGACAGGTCATCCATGCGTTTTCTCATGTGCCCGATGATATCCAGACCAAGGTTCTGTGCGATTTCGCTTTCGCCGTGGTGTACGCCAAGCAGTGCCTTCAGTGCCTCTGCCAGACCGATAAACCCGACGGAAAGTGTGCCGTGCTTGAGCACCTCTCTTACCTCGTCATCATAATTCAGCTTTTCGCTGTCAATCCAGACACCCTCGCCCATCAGGAAGGGGTAGTTGTGTACCTTTTTCTTTGCCTGAATTTCAAAGCGCTCCAGCAGCTGTTCTACGACCAAGTCAATCTTTCTGTCCAGCTCGGAGAAGAACCAGTCGATGTTTTTGTTTGCCAGAATTGCGATACGGGGCAGGTTGATGGAGGTGAAGCTTAAATTCCCTCTGCCGTAGGTGATTTCCCGTTCGGGATCGTTCACATTGCCGATAACGCGGGTACGGCAGCCCATGTATGCGATTTCCGTTTCGGGATGGCCTTCTTTATAATATTGCAGGTTAAAGGGTGCATCCTGGAAGGAAAAATTCGGGAACAGACGCTTTGCACTCACGCGGCAGGAAAGCTTGAACAGGTCATAGTTGGGTTCGCCGGGGTTGAAGTTTACGCCATCCTTCACACGGAAAATCTGGATGGGGAAGATAGCGGTTTCGCCGTTGCCCAGCCCTGCCTCTGTTACCAGAAGCATATTTTTCATAACCATGCGCCCTTCTGTGGAGGTATCCATGCCGTAGTTGATGGAGGAGAAGGGGGTCTGCGCGCCTGCACGGCTGTGCATGGTGTTGAGGTTATGCAGCAGTGCCTCCATTGCCTGATAGGTTGCCTTATCGGTTTCCTCGGTTGCCTTTTTCGCGGAGAAGGACTGAATCTTGTCCAGAATTTCTTCGGGTACGCCTGCCTCCAGAAGCAGCTCCTTTTCTCTTTCGGTGTATGCCTGAGAGCCATCCAGTGTAGGGATCAGATTTTCTGCGGTCAGTGTTTGGAAGATTTCCTTTGTTTTTTTCGCATGCGCGGCGCAGTCCATCACTTCAATTAAGGAGGTCAGGTTGGAGCGATAGCGTTTTTTGTAGGTTTTTGCAACGCCGGGAGCCAGACCATAATCAAAGTTTGCGATAGACTGACCGCCGTGCTGGTCATTCTGGTTGGACTGGATAGCAATACAAGCCAGAGAAGCATAGCTTGCGATATCGTTGGGCTCTCTCAGTACACCATGCCCTGTGGAAAAGCCGTCATGGAACAGCTTGATTAAGTCAATCTGGCAGCAGGTGGTTGTCAGTGTATAGAAGTCCAAATCATGAATATGAATATCCCCGTTTCTGTGCGCCTCGGAATGGGCAGGGTTCAGCACATAGC
Source organism: Clostridium sp. MCC345 (assembly GCF_018785345.1). NCBI lineage: Bacteria > Bacillati > Bacillota > Clostridia > Eubacteriales > Clostridiaceae > Clostridium > Clostridium sp. MCC345. Next base: position 75,898 of record NZ_WQPP01000064.1, on the reverse strand, counting down.
TTTCATAGAAATGCTTTGCACCCTCGGAGCCGTATTTCAGCATAGAACCCATGGCGGTGTTGCCGTCGATATTCGCGTTTTCGCGCTTGATATCGCTGTCGGTTGCATCCTTGTAGGTGATGTCCTCGAAGGTTTTCATCAGTCTGTCGTTCATGTTTCTGACTCTGGTACGTTCTGCACGATAGAGGATATACGCCTTTGCGGTGCGTACATGCCCGTGGTTAATCAGTACGCGCTCTACGGTATCCTGAATCTGCTCTACCGTAGGGGAGTCAATTTGTTTTTCTTCAAAAATATCGGAAACCTCCTGTGCAAGTGCAAGGCAGATTGCGTAATCCTTTTTGCCGATGGTTGCTGCAAAGGCTTTTTCAATGGCACTGGCGATTTTGTTGATATCAAAATGCACAGTGCGCCCGTCTCTTTTGGTGATGGTTGTAATCATAATCATTCCCTCTTTTCGATTTTTCCTTTTTTTCTAGTTCCATCCAAATGAAATTTTATCTCAAATAAACCACAAGATGTGGGTGTTGTTTAAAATAGCAAGCATATATATTGTATGGTATTCAAAGAAGCTCGTCAAGGGGAACAGTGTGAAAAATATGAATTTAAACAGATTGCCGAAAGTGAGCCTTCGGACAGACTTTTTTCGCATAAAATTAAAAAAGATTACCAAAAATGGGGGAGAGAAAAATGAAATGGGAACGGTTTTCCTGCTTACAGGAGAAGGAGGTCATCAATATCTGCGACGGAAGGCGGTTGGGGTGCGTCTGCGATTTGGAGCTGGATGCGATTTCCGGAAAAATCTGCACACTGATTATTCCGGAATGTGGCAGTAAGTGGAATTTCTTTGGAAAGGAACGGGCATTTTTCGTGCCTTGGCGGTGTATTCGCCGCATCGGTGACGATATCATTCTTGTGGAGGTGGATGGAGAGGAAATCCTAAGAACAGATGGGGACTGACGGGTGTTGACCTGCGGCAGAATCTCCTTTATACTGAAGGATAGATTTTTATGCTGTTTATATGCTATTTAAAGGAGGAAATGGCTTTGAAATGCCCTTTTTGCAATTATAATGATACAAAGGTAATCGATTCCCGCGGACAGGAGGATAACTCAGTCATTCGCCGCCGCCGCCTTTGCGAAAGCTGCGGCAAACGCTTCACTACATACGAGCGGATTGATATGATTCCGATTACGGTGATTAAAAATGATGGTACAAGAGAAATTTTCGACAAAACCAAGATTATCAACGGTGTAATGAAATCCTGCAACAAGCGTCCCGTTACGGCACAGCAGATTCAGGAGCTGGCGGATGATATTGAAAATACGCTGATGGGTCTGGGAGAGAGAGAAGTAGAAAGCAAGCAGATTGGCAATATGGTGATGGATCGTCTGAAAGAGGTGGACGAGGTGGCGTATGTGCGCTTTGCATCGGTTTATCGCCAGTTCAAGGATATCAATACCTTTATTGACGAGCTGGAAAAGCTGCTTGTGGAAAAGAAGAAGGGATGATTTTATGGCAGAGGTGCAGACAAAGGCGCTTTTCACCTGTACAGAGGCAGGCTATGATGCCGCATTATCCATCATGGAGCTTTATCGCAAAAACGGGATGCAGGCATTTTTCTACGGCATTGCGGAGGAAGCAGATCTGGTTTCTCTGGGGGAAATAAATAAAATGACACATGTACTGCATTTTGTGGATGAAGAAAGCATCAGGCTAGTCAGCATTGCGGATGAAATGGGCGGCTTTACGGTGGACATCAGCATCAATGATTTGATTCTGCCGAAGTGATTTTTTTCGCAGGAAAACGAAAGCAAGACAGGCAAGAAATTCCAAAATACCTCATAGGATAGGAGTGTAACAAGAATGCTTTTATCTTAAGGAGGTATTTTATTATGTGTGGATTTGGTTGTGGGAACGAAAACATCATCTGGATCTTGCTTCTGTTGTGCTGCTGCGGCAATAATGATGGCTGCGGCAGCTGGGGCGACAGCGGCTCCTGGCTGTGGATTCTGATTTTGCTGTGCTGCTGCGGCAACAACAAGAGCAACAGCATCGGCAACACCTGCGGGTGCTGATAACCCGACAGAAAGGCTGTTTCAACAAGTCGAAAGCCTGTTTTCGACTTAATATTCTGCGGCTCCCGTATTTTGCGGGAGCCTGTCTGATTTTGCGGAGAAAAAACAGGAAACGCCACACCTTTCCTTTTACAATAAAGGGGAGGTGATTTTTTATGTGGGAAAAAAGAAAGAAGGAAGAACGGCTGGGGCTTTGGATTGAGGCGGAACGGGAGCGGCTTTCGGCGCGGGCGTATGCGCTGGAGGATGCGTTTTTGCGGGCATTTTTCGCGCAGTGCGTGGAAAGCACGGCGGCAGATGCGTATGAGGTTTTTCTGGAAACGCCGCTTGCGTATAACTATTTTCGGGAAAATCTGGGGCGAATGGATGAAAAAACGCTTGCTCGGTTTTTTAAGCTGGCAGCAATTTATCATACGATTCGCACAGTCCGCCGTAGGAAAAGTGGACTGGACTGGACACGCATGTGGACAGGGTTGACAGCGGTTTTTTCGCTGAGTGGACAGGAGAGGAAGATGACAGATCTTCTGCACCGCTGTGCGGAGCTGTATCAGAGCGGCTTTCAGGAGCTATTTCATAAAACAACTGCGAGGTATTTATTTGGTGACAAAACCCTGAGTGGTTTTTCCTTCGCATTCATCGGGAATTTCTGGTATAATTCCTATAGTAGTTTTATGAGCTCCTTTACGGGCTATGTTCCCTTTCACATCCGCTTGAAACGGGCGCAGTAAGCCGAGGGGCAGTGTGGGGAGGAACGGCGATGGCAAACAGATGGACGAAGGAGCAGAAACAGGCGATTGATGCGAGGGGCAGCGATTTGCTGATTGCGGCGGCGGCAGGCAGCGGCAAAACGGCGGTTCTCGTGGAGCGCATTATCACGAAGCTTTTGCGGGAGGGGCAGGAAATAGACAGACTGCTTGTGGTGACGTTTACGAATGCGGCGGCATCCGAAATGCGGCAGAGGATTGGCGTGGCGATTGCGAAGCAGCTGGAGGAAACGCCCGAAGATATCCATTTGCAAAACCAGATGGCGTTTTTGCCAAGGGCAGATATCAAGACCATCCATGCCTTCTGCTTGCAGGTGATTCGGGAATATTATCATTTGTTGGAGCTTGACCCGAAGGTGCGCACTGCCGACCCTGCGGAAATCAAGCTGCTGCAGAAGGAGGTGCTGGAGGAGTTATTCGAGACGCTTTATGCGGCAGAGGACAGCCAGTGGTTTTTTGACCTGTTGGAAACCTTTTCCTCCTCTACGAAGGATACGCCCTTGCAGGATTTGGTTTTGCAGCTGTATACCTTTGCGGAGGGCAGCCCGAACCCGAAACGGCAGTTAGAGCAGCTGGCGGAGAGCCTTTTCCTTGCGGAGGGGGAAACGGTAGATGCCTGCGGCTGGTTTTTGCTGATTCGGCAGAGTGTGGAGACTGCTTTGGACTATGCGCGCTATCAGCTGAAAAAGGCATGGCAGATGGCAGATGAGGGCGAATTTGGCGGCTATCATAAGCTTCTGACGAACGAGGTCGCGATGGTGGAGAACTTTGCGGCGGCATTGCAGAAAAAGTATGCCGACTGGCGGCTGGCGTATCTTGCGATTGATTTTGCGCGCCTGCCTGCCTACCGCGGCGAGGAAAAGGAAACGGCGGAGCGCATTAAGGCATTGCGAAACGAAGCGAAGGATATGATTAAAAAATTGCAGGAGACGATTTTTGCTTATAGCCCCGAAATGCAGGCAGACCTGGTGCGGCGGATGTATCCCGTTGCGCAGGGGCTTGCGCGGCTGACGAAGCTGTTTCTGGATGCCTTTGCGGCGGCAAAGCGAGAGAAAAATATGATAGATTTTCATGATTATGAGCATTTTGCACTGGAGATTCTTGTGAACGAGGACGGCACGCCGACAGAAGCGGCGGCGGAGCTGCGGCAGCGGTATGATGAAATCATGATTGACGAATATCAGGACAGTAACTTAGTGCAGGAAACGATTCTGGCGGCAGTTTCGGGCGAAAGCATCGGCGAGAATAATCGGTTTATGGTGGGTGATGTGAAGCAGAGCATTTATCGCTTCCGTCAGGCGATGCCCGAATTATTCAATGAGAAATATCAGCGGTATCCTGCGGAGGAGGGACGGAAGGAACGGAAAATCGTGCTTTCCAAGAACTTCCGCAGCCGTAAAAATATATTGGATGGCGTGAATTTTATTTTTCGCCAGATCATGCAGAAGGAATTTGGAGAGATTGCATATGATGATGCGGCGGCGTTATATGCAGGAATGACGTTCCCCGACTGCGCAGAGCCGCACGGCGGCGAGAATGAGATTCTTCTGATTGCGACAGCGGAGGCAGAGGATTCCGAGCTTTCGGAGGAGCTGAAAGAGCTGGACAGACGGCAGGTGGAGGCGACCGCGATTGTCGCAAGGATTCGCGCGCTGATGGAAAGCAGCTATCAGGTTGTGGATAAGAAAACAGGCGCATATCGCCCCCTGCGGTATGGGGATATTGCGATTCTGCTGCGCTCCATGAAGAATTGGAGCAGTGTGCTGGATGATGTATTCGGCAAGGCAGGGATGCCCTATTATGCGGAAACGGCGGAGGGCTATTTTGAGGTGCCGGAGGTAGAAACCATGCTGCATTTGCTGCGGCTGCTGGATAACCCCAGACAGGATATTCCCCTGCTTTCGATTTTACACTCGCCCATTTATGATTTTTCTGCGGATGCGCTGATGCAGATTCGGTTGCAGGGCGGCAAGGGATTGTATTATGACTGCCTGCGGCGTTATTTGCAGGAGGGCGAGGATGCGGCACTGCGCGCGCGGATTTCTGCTTTTCTTGCAGATTTAACACATTGGCGGAACGAGGTGCGGAATTTTTCTCTGCATGAGCTGCTGCGGCTGCTGTACCGGGAAACGGGGTATTATGATTATCTGAGTGTGACGGCAGGGGGGACGCTCAGGCAGGCGAATCTGCGGCTTTTGCTGGAAAAGGCGGAGCAATACGAGAAGGGCAGCCATAGGGGACTGTTTTATTTCATCCGCTATGTGGAGGATATGAAAACGGCGGAGGCGGAAACATCTTCCGCAAAGCTGCCGACCGAGGGCGAGGATCGGATGCAGGTGATGACGATTCACAAGAGCAAGGGTCTGGAATTTCCTGTGGTTTTCGTGGCGGATATGGGGAAAAGCTTTAATGAGCTGGATATCCGCAGTGCGGTGCTGCTGCACCAGAAATGGGGCTGCGGTATGGATTATACGGATATCGAAAAACGGGTTTCCTACCGCACACTGGCAAAGCGTGCGCTGGCAGAGGCAATCAGAGAGGAAAACCTTGCAGAGGAGCTGCGCGTGCTTTATGTGGCGCTGACGCGTGCAAAGGAAAAGCTGATTCTGACGGGAACGGTGAAGGATTTTGAAAAGGCGTTTCTGAAATGGGGCAGTACGGCGGACTGCGATACGGAGATTCTGCCTGCATCCCGTCTGCGGCGCGCGAAAAGCTATCTGGACTGGGTGATGCCTGCCTATCTGCGGCACCCTGCGAGAGAGCGGCTTGCGGCAGAATGGGAGGACGGATTGCCGAAGCAGTGTGTTTTTTCTGCGGAGGAATCGGCATGGAGGCTTTCCTGCATGACAAAGGACGAGGCCTTGCAGGAAACGGCGCAGGAGCAGAAGACTGCCGAGGAACAGCGGGATTTTTTTGCGGCATGGGAAAGCCCTGCGGAAATGACGGAGGAGCGGCAGGCGGTTTTCCGCATTTTAAGCTGGCAATATCCCCATGGGAAGGAAACAAGGCTGCCTGCGAAGCTTTCCATTTCGGAAATCAAGCGGAAATATCAGGAGGAAATGACAGGCGAAATCATTATGCCTGCACATCAGGAAATCAGACTGCCCGATTTTGCGGAAAAGCGGAAGCTGAGCAGTGCCGAGATGGGTACGGCGATGCATACCTTTATGGAAGAAGCGGATTTTCGGAAGAAATATACGAGGGAGGAAATTGACAGCTTGACGGCGGAGCTGGTGCAGAGAGGCAGACTGACGGAGGAAGAAGGAAAATATCTTCGGAGAAGGGAGCTTCTGCAATTTTTCGAGTCCGAACTGGCGGAACGGCTGCGTGGGGCTGAGAGGATAGAGAAGGAACGCCCGTTTTCTGTGCTGATGCAGCCGAAGGAATTATTCTTCGGGGAGGAATATCGAGAGGTGACGGACGAAATTCTGGTAAACGGGATTATTGACTGCTACTTTACGGAAAAAGATGTCGGGATTCTGATTGACTATAAGAGTGACCGCATTTACGATGAAGAAGATCTGAAGGCGCGATACCGCATCCAGCTGGAGTTGTACCGGACGGCGCTGGAGAGAGCAATGGGGATTTCCATTCGGGAGACCTATCTTTATTCCTTTGCGATGGGGAAGGCAATTCTTTTGACATAAGAGGAAAAGGAAGCATACTCAATTAAGACAAAAACAGATTTTTGACTTATTCAGACAAAAAAAGACAAAAAAAGTGAGCCTGACGGCTCACTTTTTCGCTTTAAGTAAAAATTATTCAGCTTTGATTGCGCCTGTGGGACAGTTGCCTGCACAAGTACCGCAGTCGATGCATTCAGCAGCGTTGATAACGTAAACACCGCCGTCTTCATGGATGCAACCTGTAGGGCAGCCGCCTGCGCAAGCGCCACAACCGATGCATTCGGGACCGATTTTATGAGCCATTGGAAACACCTCCTTCATCTTTTTACATGCCTATTTTATCGCAGAACAATGTAATTTGCAAGGTGTATTTCATGTTTTTATGAGAAAAAGCTATTAAAAGGCAGAAAGTCATGGGTTTTTTGAAAAAGAAAAGGAGGGTTTCTTCTTACAGAAGGCTGTCATTTTCCTGCTCCTGTCTTTCGTATTCTGCCTTATATTCCTGATATTCCTGCGTGGAAATGCGGATTTCATCATATTCCGCCTGCGTGATGGGGCGGACGATGCGACAGGGAATGCCATACGCCATGTGCCCCTTGGGGATGCGCATACCGCGTTTGACGATTGCGCCTGCGCCGATGAAGCAGTTTTCCTCGATGACTGCGCCCTCCTGAATGATTGCGCCCATGCCGACGAGGACGTTATCATGAATGGTGCAGCCATGGATGATGGCGTTATGCCCGATGGTGACACCTGCGCCGACATGGATATCGTAACCCGTTTCTACATGGAAGGTGACGTTTTCCTGTAAATTTGTTTTGTCGCCGATGGTGATTTTTCCATAGCCTGCGCGCACAACTGTACCGGGATAGACAATGACATCCTCGCCCAGCTCCACACTGCCGATGATTTCTGCGGTAGGGAAAATGAAACAGCTTGCGGGAACTTTTGGAATCAGGTTTTTATATTTACGAATCATGGGTGAGCTCCTTTCAAAAGAAAAAATAAATGCTATTCTCATCATATCGGGAAAGCGGACGCTTGACAAGAGAAAGATGATTGTATACAATGCTATCATATCTAATTGCAAATGATTTGCAATAAGAAATTCAGGCGAAATGGCGGAGAGAATATGAAAAAAAAGGGACTTGTGCTGTTTTTGCTGTCAGCCTTGCTTTTTACGGCATGCGGCACGGAAAAAAATAAAACCGAAGAAACAGATAAATTGACGGTCGTGACTAGCTTTTACCCTGTTTATCTGCTGGCGCAGGAGATTGTGCAGGGAGCAGAGGGAATCAGATTGGAAAATATGGCACAGCCGCAGACGGGCTGTCTGCATGATTATGAATTATCCATTTCGGATATGAAGCTGTTGGAAACGGCGGATATATTCATCATTAATGGTGGCGGTATGGAAAGCTTTTTGGAGCAGGCGCTGGAACGATATCCCGAACTGACGGTGGTAGATACCTCCGAGGGGATTGCTTTGTTAGAGGAAGAAGAACATCATCACCATGATGAGGAGGAAGAATCGGAAGCGCATGAACACGAGCAGGAGCATGAACATGAGGGCAATTCCCACATTTGGCTTTCCCCTGCAAGGGCGGCGCAGCAGGCAGAAAACATTGCGGCGGCATTAAGCGAGATGGATCAGGCGGACGCGGCTGTTTTTGCGGAAAATGCGGCGAGGTTCAAGGCGGAAACGGATGCGCTTTTGCAGGAGGCGGCGCAGCTGAATTTGCCGGAAGGCACGGAAGCAGAGGTATTCCATGAGGGCTTTGCATACTTTGCGGAGCTGTTTGGGATGGAAATTGCAAGCGGTATTTTTGTGGACGAATACCAGGTACCTTCTGCGAAGGAGCTGACCGAAGCGGCAGATGAAGCGAGGGAACATAAGATACAATTCTTTCTGACGGCGGCAGATGACGGCAGGATTTATGCCGAAACACTGGCGCAGGAAACGGGCGAAACGATTACGCTCTTAGACCCACTGACAACGGCGGCAGAAGGAAACCCCTCTTATACTGAGCGAATGAGAAGAAATATACAGGCTGTTGCACAGCATTGGAAGGAGGCGGCGGCATGAGCAACCATAACAGTTGCGGACTTTGCAGCATTGAAATGAAAAATATCAGCGTGACGAGCGGCGAGGATATATTGCTTGACAACATCAATCTGACGTTTCACTGCGGTGAGCTGACAGCCCTAATCGGGAAAAACGGCGCAGGGAAAACCACGCTGCTGCGTACCCTTCTGGGAGAACGGCAGTATAAAGGAAGTATCTCCTTTACAGACCATCATGGTGTTGTGATGCCGGTTCCTCGGATTGGCTATGTGCCACAGCATTTGGATTTTGACAAGAGTATGCCCATTTCCGTTTCGGATTTTATTGCGGCGGCGAAGGGCGGCAGTCCTGTCTGGTTTGGCAAGCAGAAAAAAATGCAGGCGCATATCCGAGAGATTCTGGAGGACATGGAATGTGGGTATTTGGCGGAGCGCAGACTGGGGGCACTGAGCGGCGGTGAACTGCAGCGGGTGCTTCTGGCACTGGCAACCGATCCGGTTCCTGATTTACTGGTTTTGGACGAGCCTGTTTCCGGTGTGGATATGGCAGGGCTTGACCTGTTTTACAAAAGAGTGACAGAGCTGAGGGATAAGCAGCACATGGCAATCCTTCTGGTTTCGCACGACTTGGGATTGATTCGCAAATATGCCGACCGTGTGGTGCTGCTGGATAAAACCGTTGTGGCACAGGGCGATGCGAACAAGGTTTTTGCAACAGACGCATTTCGGGAAGCGTTTGGGTTTTCCTTTGAGGAGGTGGCGAAATGATGCAGCTTTTGACGATATTTCCGATGCTTCAATATGACTTTATGAGGCACGCCTTTCTGGCGGCGGTTCTGATTGCGCCGCTATTTGCCCTGCTTGGGACGATGGCGGTTAACAACAAAATGGCGTTTTTCTCGGATGCACTGGGGCATAGTGCCTTTACGGGCATAGGGCTTGGGGTTTTGCTGGGGATGCAGGAGCCTCTGCTTGCGATGCTTGCCTTCGGGATTTTTCTTGGTCTGGTGATTACAAAGGTGAAATCCGCAAATATGGTTTCCTCGGATACGGTCATCAGTGTATTTTCCTCGGCGGCAATGGCGTTGGGGATTGTGATTCTTTCCGCCAGCGGCGGCTTTGCAAAATATTCCTCCTATTTGATTGGGGATATTCTGACGGTCGGGCGGAAGGATTTATGGACGATAGGGATTGTGCTTGTTGCGGCGTATGTGCTGTGGGCATTGCTGTATAATCAGCTGCTGCTGCTGAGTGTGAACCGCTCTCTGGCGGCAAGCCGCGGTGTGCGCGTGATGCTGGTGGAAAATATATTTGTGATAATGGTTGCGGTTGCGGTTATGGTTTCCATCCGCTGGGTGGGGATACTGATGATTAACTCGCTTCTGATTCTGCCGGCGGCGGCAGCAAGAAATATTACTTCCTCTGCCGGAAGCTATCATTGGACTGCGACTGTGTTTGGCTTGCTTTCTTCCGTTGTGGGCTTATGGGTTTCCTATTCCTGCGGCACCTCTGCGGGGGCAACGATGGTGCTGACGGCGGCGGTACTGTTCTTTCTTACCTATCTGATTGGGAAAAGCCGAAAATAAAGTTGAAATCAGGCGGAAAATGTGGTATTTTCTTTTGGATAAGAGAGAAGGAGGAAGAAAGAGATGCATGTAAAATATAACACAAAGGGCACCTGCGCGGTTCGCATTGAATTTGATGTGGAGGACGGCGTAGTGAAAAATGTTGCATTTTTAGGCGGCTGTGACGGCAACCACAAGGGCATTGCGGCACTTGTAGAGGGACAGAAGCCTGAGGAGGTGGCAAAGAAGCTGAAGGGCATTACCTGCGGCAGAAGAACCACAAGCTGCCCCGACCAGCTGGCGCTGGCACTGGAGGATTTTATGAAAAATCAGTAAAAAATTCCCGAAAAACGATAAATCAGACCGGAAAAAACAGTAAAAAGCCTGAAAATAACGGGCTTTTCCGGATTTTCGGTTGACAAGAGGAGGACCTTGTGCTATTCTTTATGAGAAGACGCAGGTCTTTTTTTTGTGTGCTGAGAAAATTTTCGGCAGACAGAATTTTAAGCAAACAACACATCATCAGAGACGGAGGTGAAAACCTTGAGAACAAGAATTACCTTGGCTTGCACAGAGTGCAAACAGAGAAACTACAGCACAACAAAGGACAAAAAAGTTATGCCTGACAGAATGGAAATCAAAAAGTATTGTAAATTCTGCAAATCTCACACACTGCACAAAGAAACAAAATAATTGAGGTGTGGAGACATTCCGTAGTTAAGGAGTGAACGTATTGGAAGAAAAAAACATCACAAACCAAACGAACGAAGTGAAGCAAACAAAGCCAGCTCCTCAGGCAAAAGCAAAAAAGAAAGACAATGACAAAGATACTTTTGCGGATTACAAAGCAGAGTTCAAAAAGATCGTGTGGCCTACACGCATTGAAGTTGTGAAGAAAACAGCAACTGTTATTGTCACATCCTTTATCATTGGCGTTATTATTTTCTGCATGGACACGGTGTTTACAGCCGGCTACAGTGCAATCATCGGTCTTTTAGGTTAATAAGGAAAACAAATAGAAAAAGGATGGTTTAGAATGTCTGAAGAAATCAATAAAGCAGAGGAAACAAAAGTCGAAGAAGAAAGCCTTGCAGCAGAAGAAACCAGAATGATTTCCGATGAGGCAAGATGGTATGTTGTGCATACCTACAGCGGCTACGAAAACAAGGTTAAGGCCAACATCGAAAAGACAGTGGAAAACAGAGGGATGCAGGATCAGATTTTCGAGGTCAGCGTACCCCTGCAGGACGTTGTTGAGATGAAGGATGGCCGTAAGAAAACCGTACAGCGTAAAGTTTTCCCCGGTTATGTACTGCTGAATATGATCATGAATGACGAGACATGGTATGTCGTTCGTAACACAAGAGGCGTAACAAGCTTCGTTGGTCCGGGCTCCAAACCCGTGCCCCTGACAGACGCGGAAGTGCGTGCAATGGGCATCGGCGGCGAGGTGGAAAATCTGGATGTAGAAGTTGGCGACACTGTTCGCGTTGCTACAGGTCCTTTTGCGGAATCTGTTGGCCAGATCCAGGAGATCAATGCCAATAAGAAGACATTGGTCGTAAGTCTTTCCATCTTTGGCAGAGAGACACCGGTAGAGCTTGATTTCGCTCAGATTGATAAGCTGTAACAGCTTACACATTTTTTAGTTAATTGTTTGTTAAACGGCAGAAAATTCTGCCGAGTGGGAGGGAAAATCCCCGCTAATTACCACATTTATAGGAGGTGCCATCATGGCAAAGAAAGTAACAGGTTATATTAAATTACAGATCCCCGCAGCGAAGGCAACACCCGCTCCTCCTGTTGGTCCCGCACTGGGTCAGCATGGTGTGAACATCATGGGCTTCTGCAAGGAATTCAATGAAAAAACAGCATCTCAGGCTGGTCTGATCATCCCTGTAGTTATTACAGTATATCAGGACAGAAGCTATTCTTTCGTTACAAAAACACCCCCCGCAGCAGTTCTGCTGAAAAAGGCAGCCGGCATTGAAGCAGCTTCCGGCACACCTAACAAAACAAAGGTTGCAAAACTGCCCAAGGCAAAAGTAATGGAAATTGCTGAAATGAAAATGCCCGACCTGAACGCAGCTAACGTTGAAGCAGCTTACAGCATGATCTGTGGCACAGCTAGAAGCATGGGTATCGTTGTTGAAGAATAAGCCGAATTTTTAAACAGATAAATTACGGCGTATAGAGTGGGAGGGAATTCTCCCGATACTACCACATAAGGAGGTCACGAAAGTGAAAAGAGGTAAAAAATATAGCGAGGCAGCTAAGCTCGTAGATAGCACAATGCTGTATGATGCAGCAGATGCAATCGATCTGGTACAGAAAACATCTACTACAAAATTTGACGCTACAGTAGAAGCACATATTCGTTTGGGTGTTGACAGCAGACATGCTGATCAGCAGGTTCGTGGTGCCGTAGTTCTTCCTCACGGTACAGGTAAAACAGTTCGTGTATTGGTATTCGCAAAGGGTGCAAAGGCTGAAGAAGCACTTGCAGCAGGTGCGGATTTCGTAGGCGCAGAGGATCTGATTCCTAAGATTCAGAATGAAAACTGGTTCGGTTTCGACGTTGCAGTAGCAACTCCCGATATGATGGGCGTTGTTGGCCGTCTGGGTCGTGTGCTGGGTCCTAAAGGCCTGATGCCCAACCCCAAGGCAGGCACAGTAACCATGGATGTTACAAAAGCAATCAATGACATCAAAGCAGGTAAGATCGAATACCGTCTGGATAAGACAAACATCATTCATGTGCCTGTAGGCAAGGTATCTTTCGGTTCCGAAAAACTGGCAGAAAACTTCCAGACTCTGATGAGTGCAATTATAAAAGCAAAACCCCAGGCTGCAAAGGGTCAGTACATGAAGAGCGTTGTACTGACAACCACAATGGGCCCCGGCGTAAAAGTAAACCCTGCAAAAATTTCCGAATAATCTTTGGAAAATTCCTTGACAGGCGCTTGTTTATAGGGTAAAATGAACAAGTTGAATGAAAAAACTGAATCATTGCCGTAGACAGCAGGTGCGGTTTGCCGCGTAAATCCTGCCGAGGAAAAATTGCTATGAGCGTTTCAGCCTCTTTGTCTATGTGCAAAGAGGCTTTTTCAATGACAGGAAACAAAAGTAGGATTCCGAGGAGGTGTAAGGAAACAATGGCAAAAGTTGAACAGAAACAGGTAGTTGTAAACGAAATCAAAGAAAAGCTGGAAAAGGCAGCATCCGTAGTTATGGTTGATGCAAGAGGCTTGACTGTAGAACAGGACACAGCACTGAGAAAACAGCTCAGAGATGCAGGTGTTGATTATAAAGTTTACAAAAATACAATGATGCATTTTGCAATCCAGGGCACAGAATTTGAAGGCCTGGACGAATATCTGGCAGGTCCCAGCGCATTCGCATTCTCTTATGAAGATGCAACAGCAGGCGCAAGCATCCTGAACAAGGTAGCAAAGGATGTAAAAGAGCTGGAATTCAAAGCAGGTGTGGTTGAAGGCGTTGTTTATGACGCAGAAGGCATGAAGAAGATTGCAGATATCCCTTCCAGAGAGGTTCTGCTCTCCAAACTGCTGGGCAGCTTCAAATCCCCCCTGTCCTCTTTCGCACGCGTTATCGATCAGATCGCAAAGAAAGACGCAGCAGCGGAATAATCTTAGAAAGAAAACCGCATAAGCAAAGAAGATGTGCATAGGCACGGCGATTTGCAAAACAAAGAAAACTTGAAAAAAATATTATCGGAGGTGCTTTACAATGGCAAAACTGACAATCGAAGAAATCATCGCAGCAGTAAAAGAACTGACAGTACTGGAACTGAATGATCTGGTAAAAGCAGCAGAAGAAGAATTCGGCGTATCCGCAGCAGCAGGCGTAGCAGTAGTAGCTGGCCCCGCAGCAGGCGATGCAGCAGCTGAAAAGACAGAATTTGACGTTGAACTGACAGAAGTTGGTTCCGAAAAGATTAAAGTAATCAAGGTTGTTCGTGAAGTAACAGGTCTGGGTCTGAAAGAAGCTAAGGAAGCTGTAGACAACGCTCCCAAGGTTCTGAAAGAACAGGCTTCCAAAGAAGATGCAGAAGCAATCAAGGCTAAACTGGAAGAAGTTGGCGCTAAAGTAACACTGAAGTAATCTTCTGAAATCCTAAGAATCCTTAACATCCGCAGGAATTTTCCTGCGGATGTTTTTTTGTGCAGCTATTGTGTAGAAATAAATTATTGATAGAAATAAATCAAAAAGGAATGAAAAAACCAGTTGACAGGTAGGAAAAACAGTGCTACAATAAATCCATAAGTTAGTCAAAGCTAACAGTAAAAATTATCACTCATCCGATCGAGCCAATCGGAAAATACATCAAAAAAATCTTTTTACATACGAAGGATGGATATTTTGTCCATCTTTTTGTATGTGGAAAAGCAGGAGAGAAAGAGAGGGATTTTTATGCTGCTTAACAGTATCGTGGCAGTTGTGATTATTGTGATTGCGATTTTTACGGTGAAAAAATATAAAATGAGTATGAAATACGGCTGCTGTGGCTCTGCGGACAGCGGAGAGGGCAGAAGGGTTGAGGTAGCGGACAAGAATCCGGAGGATTACCCCTATACTGCCGTTCTGGATATCAAGGGGATGACCTGCGAAAACTGCGTGCGGTATGTGGAAAATGCACTGAATGAGCAGGGAGACATTTGGGCCGTGGCAGATTTGAAAAGAAATTCCGCTTTTGTGCGGATGAAAAAGGAATATACCGATGAGCAGTTTAAAATGATTTTGCGTCCAACGGGGTATACGCTGGTGGGCGTAAGAGACAGAAACAAGAATAAATAGGGCATTTCTTTTTCTACATAAATATAGGAAAAAATATAAAAATGTGATGGGGAGCTTTTTCTGTCACATTTTTAATTTATAAAAACGGGATTTTTCGAACGGATATACCATGCAGTTATTGACAACTAACTAATATTAGTCTATACTAATCACAAAATCAGTTTTTATCAGATATAAAAAGGATTGGAGGCGCAGGGGTGAGACAGTTTACAAAAATCGAAAAGGAAGCGCCAATAGATTTTGAAAATTTTCGTATTCACATGCAGAGAGAGATGATTTTACGAAAGCTGAAGGAAGGCGGCTACCGCATCACAAAGCAGCGTATTGCGGTGATTGATATTATTCTGGAAAATGATTGCGGCAGCTGCAAGGAAATCTTATATAAAACATCGAAAATCAACAAGAAAATCGGTACGGCAACGGTATACCGCACGCTGAATATGCTGGAGGAAATCGGTGCCATCAACCGCAGAAATCTCTATAAATTTTCGGAAATGACAGAGCCTGCGGAGGCCAGAGTCATAACTGTGATGCTGGAGGACGGTGGAAAGCTGCATTTGGATGCGGCAGAGTGGAACAGGGTGTTGCAGACGGGTCTGCGAGACTGTGGTTACCTGAAGGACGAAAGGGTGCTTTCTGTAAAAAATGCCTATAAAACAGATGTAATTTGAAAAAAAATATCAATAAAGGATGTTATGCTTGGCTAATCTTACAAAAAAGTGCTATTATTAGACAGAAAACAACAGATGAGGAGGTTTTGTATGAAAAATCATAAAACATGGGCATGGCTTTGCGTGTTTTGTTTCTTCATGACCATGCTCACCGGTTACAAGAGAAAATGATAAGATTTAAAGGAGGTTTTTGATATGCTTAAAAAATGTCTGGATTGTGTAAAAAATATTAAGTTGGATAAGGTTGCTGTTTTTGCAGGTGGTGTGCTGTTCGGTACAGCAGGGCTGAAGGTTCTGGGCAGCAAGGATGCGAAGAAGGTTTACACACAGGGTACTGCTGCAGTGCTGCGTGCAAAGGATTGCGTGATGAAAACAACAAATGTTGTACAGGAAAACGCAGAGGATATTTTGGCTGAAGCAAAGCAGATCAACGAGAAACGCTACGAAAAGGAGAACTCCGTAGAGGAAGCAGAAGAAGCTGAAGAAACAACAGAAGCAACAGAAGCATAAGGAACGAGAGTTCTGATAACGGGGCCTATGGCTCCGTTTTTCTTTGGAGGTGTAAACATGAGATTTCAAATTAAGCATGAAATAGAGGGCAGACTTCGTGTGCACATGATGCAGAACAGAATGACCTTTGCTGAGGCGGATACCCTGCAATACTATCTGGAGGGGCTGCCCGGCGTGGCACACGCTAAGGTATATGAAAAGACCTGTGATGCCGTTGTTACATACACTGCGGAGCGTGCAGACATCATTACTGCATTGAAGCAGTTCTGCTATGACAGGGTGGAGCTGCCTACGGCAATTTCCGGACATTCTTCCAGAGAGATGAATGCGGAATATCAGAGCAGGCTGGTTGGACAGACATTGATACATTTCGGGAAAAAGCTGTTCCTGCCTTATCCCGTTCGCGCGGCAATTACGGCTGTGAAATCCGCAAAATATCTGTATCAAGGGGCGCATTGCCTGCTGCAGCGCAAAATTGAGGTCAGCGTACTGGATGCGGTTGCTATCGGCGTTTCCGTATTCCGCGGCGAAATGAACACAGCAGCATCTGTTATGTATTTGTTAGGGATCGGCGAAACATTGGAGGAATGGACACATAAGAAGTCCGTTGACGATCTGGCAAGGAGCATGTCTTTGAATGTCAGCAAGGTATGGCTGCTGCAGGACGGACAGGAAATTCTGGTTTCGGCGAAGGAGGTTGCGCTTGGTGACAGCGTTGTTGTTCGCATGGGCAATGTCATTCCCTTCGACGGGGTCATTCGTCAGGGCGAAGCAATGGTCAATCAGGCATCCATGACGGGTGAATCCCTGCCCGTCAGAAAGGAAGTCGGTACATACGTCTACGCAGGTACGGTTGTGGAGGAAGGCGAAATCGTTTTACAGGTCAGAGAAATGAGCGGCTCCACACGGTTTGAAAAAATCGTAACCATGATTGAGGATTCCGAAAAGCTGAAATCCACAGTGGAAAGCAGAGCAGAGCATCTGGCGGACAGACTGGTTCCGTATACCCTGCTGGGGACAGGATTGGTTTATGCGCTGACAAGAAATGTGACGAAGGCACTGGCTGTACTGATGGTTGACTTCTCCTGCGCATTGAAGCTTTCTATGCCTATCTCCGTGCTTTCTGCAATCCGCGAAGCCGGTTCTTATCATATCACCGTAAAGGGCGGCAAATATCTGGAAGCAGTTGCGGAAGCAAATACCATCGTATTCGATAAAACAGGCACACTGACAAAGGCAAAGCCTGCGGTTCGCAGGGTTTACACCTTCTGCGACAAGGAGGAAGACGAGCTGCTGTGTCTGGCGGCCTGTCTGGAGGAGCATTTCCCTCATTCTATGGCAAAGGCGGTTGTTTCTGCGGCGGCAGAAAAAGGTCTGGAGCACGAAGAAACCCATTCCAAGGTGGAATATATCGTTGCACACGGCATTGCATCTTCCGTAGAAGGGCAGAAGGTTGTGATTGGCAGCTACCATTTTGTATTTGAAGATGAGGCATGCACGATTGACCCTGCGGAGCAGGAAAAATTCGATGCACTGCCGAAGGAGTATTCTCACCTGTATCTGGCAATTGACGGCAGGCTGGCGGCGGTTATCTGCATTGAAGACCCCCTGCGTGCAGAGGCGGCAGAGGTAATCAGCAATTTGAGAGCGCTTGGTCTGAAAAGAATCGTAATGATGACGGGGGATAACGAGCACACCGCGGCAGCAATCGCAAAAAAGGTCGGCATTGAGGAATACTTTTCCGAGGTTCTGCCGGAGGATAAGGCGGAATTTGTACGCAAGGAAACAGAAAAGGGCAACAAGGTTATTATGATTGGTGACGGTATCAATGATTCTCCTGCGTTGTCTGCGGCAAATGTCGGCATTGCTATCAGCGATGGCGCAGAGATTGCCCGCGAAATCGCAGATATCACGATTGCGGCGGACGATTTGCATGAGCTGGTAAAGCTGAAACGGCTCAGTAATCTGCTGATGAAGAGAATTCACAGAAATTATCGTGCAATCGTCGGCATCAATGCAGGGCTAATCGCGTTTGGCGTAGCCGGCGTATTTATGCCTGCAACATCTGCATTGCTGCATAATATTTCTACGTTGGTTATCAGCTTGCAGGATATGCGGAATCTGCTGGATGACGCAGAATAAGAAAATCCTTCGGAAATTTCCGAGAACTTTATAAAACAGCATAATAAAAGACCGATGCTGCAAAGCAATTTCAGTTTACAGTATCGGTCTTTTTTGTTATCTATGAAGTGAACGATTACAGCCACTGCCTGATTCTGCCGGGCATAATGCGTTTATGCCCATATATAAAGTCAATTAGCGCTTTTCTGTCAATGATATCCATTCCGGCTGTGTTTTTATATTCTCCCTCAACGGTAAACAGGAAAACCTTATCTCCGTTGGCTGTTAATTCCTTATAATGACTGCCGTCAAGAGGCGTTTTTCCTGTCTTGACCTGCGGATATGCCTTGTGGCTGCCGTCTCTTGCTACGGCAACAAATTCATAGGTCTGCGTACCCAGCTTATTTGTACTGGAGTAGAGGAGATAGCCTTTTTCTAACTGCAAATACAAGCTGACGACCTCCTCCACATCTTCCGGCTGTAGGAAATCCAGAATTTCTTCTTTTTTCACAGCGCAGTCAGGATAGAATTGTGTTCCGGTAATCGTATTATACAGGTACTCCGAGTATTTCAACGGAACATCCCCCTTTATTCGTTGCAATGCTGCGCTTGCCCGAAAGCTGTTTACAACCCTTCCGGGCACCATCTCAACAGTGCCGATTTCATGGAATTCGACATCCACATAGTTGATGACATCCTCATAGATATGCGCGGCATCACAGCTATATTTCCATGTGCTCAGCACACGACATAAATAGTAAACGCCATTATGGCGTGTCCAAATCAGATCATCCACAGCCATTTCCTTTAAGGCGTGAATGGATACAACAAAGCCGCGACAGGAATCATACTGCATGCGCCCTTTTTTCTCACATTCTTCGATAGAAGTCGGGATATAGGGGATGCCATCTGTATTGCGTAAGCACCAGCCTACGCCCAGAATATTGTTTTGCAGGCAGAATTCAAATGCTTTCCCATCCTGACTGCCTGTTTTTACGGTGGTTCTCCACAAATAGATATCCTTATCTGTCATTCTATGAGCATCCCCTTTTCTATACGGTTTGTTTTTTGTTTTGCTCGTTTTATCAGATATCTTTATCATACAGTTTCTACAGCTATCTGTAAACTTTCTGCAGAATATTTTGCTGCGTCAGCTTATGAAAATGGCTTTCCGAAAAAATGGCAATGCGCGAGGGAGATTTTTTTTGCCCGAAAATCAGGGAGGACAGTAGATTTTTCTGTATCATAGGGGTATAATGAGACAATATATTTTACGTCAGAAAAAAAGAGGAGAGCGTGCGTGATGCAGATAGTATTTGCCCTTGTGGCTTTGGTGGTTGGCTTTGTGCTGTTGGTAAAGGGAGCGGATTGGTTCGTGGAGGGCTCCGCAGGCATTGCAAATAAATTCGGGATTCCGCAGATTGTCATCGGGCTGACGATTGTAGCCATGGGGACGAGCATGCCTGAGGCGGCGGTCAGTATTTCGGCGGCGCTGCGCGGCAGTGCGGAAATCACGATAGGGAATGTAGTAGGCAGCAATATCATGAATATTCTGGTGATTCTGGGCTTGACAGCGGTGGTGTGTCAGATTGCGGTGCAGAAAACAACGATTCATTATGAAATTCCGATGGTGATTGGTGTGACGATTTTATTGGCAGTTATGGGGCTGCAGAACAATATCATCAGCAGAGCAGAGGGTGTCATCCTTCTGGCATGCATGGTGGTGTATATGCTGTATCTTCTGCGGCTGGCAAAAAGAGGCGTTGTGGAGAATGAGGAGATGGACGCATACGCGAAGCAGGTATCCTTCGGCAGGTTGATTCTGCTTGTTGTGGTTGGTGTGGCAGCAATTATTTTCGGTAGTCATGTGGCTGTGGAGGCGGCATCTGCCATTGCGCGTATTTTCGGCATAAGTGAACGTTTTATCGGACTGACAATCGTTGCCTTTGGCACTTCCCTGCCGGAGCTGGTGACAAGTGTGGCGGCGGCAAGAAGGGGCAATTCGGATATTGCGGTGGGCAATATTGTTGGCAGCAACCTGTTTAATATTATGTTTGTGGTCGGTATTACGGCGGTGATTGTGCCGGTTGTGTATCAGCCTACATTCTGGGTGGACAGCGTTGTGGCGGTTGCGGCAGCGGTGCTTCTGCTGGTATGTGTTTACCGCGGAAGGGTTTTGAAACGCCGGCACGGACTGCTGATGCTTGCCTGCTATGGCGGCTATTTTGCGTATCTTCTGCTGGCGTAAGGAGAAAGAAGGGATTTTATGCACGTTCGATATTACAAAGAATATTCACAGCATTTGCAGAGAGGCATGGAGTTTAAGGTATATGGGCATGCAGGGCTGCCGATGATTGTTTTTCCGTGTCAGGACGGGAAATTCTATGATTTTGAGGATAGAGGCATGGTGAATACCGTTGCGGACAGGCTGGAAAACGGACAGCTGCAGCTGTTCTGTGTAGGCTGTGTGGATGCGGAAACGTGGAGCGCGGTATGGGGTGACCAGCATGGCAGAATTCTCTGGCATGAGCAGTGGTTTCGTTATCTCTGTGAGGAATTTCTGCCGCGCCTGCATCAGATTCACAGCGAAACGGACGGCGTTTCCTATGAAGGCAGAGTGATGCTTGCAGGGATGAGCATGGGCGGCTATCATTGCGTGAACCTCTATCTGAGAAGACCTGACCTTTTCGGCGGATGCCTTTCGTTGAGCGGTCTGTTCCATGCAGGGTATTTCTTCCCGAATTATGATGATGTGGATATTTATTATAATTCGCCTGTGGATTACTTGCCGCAGATGCCGCAGGATCATCCGTTGGTGGAGCAGTTCCGCCGCGGAAGGATTATTATTTGCTGCGGACAGGGCGCATGGGAGGATGAAGCGAAAAAGGACGCATGGATTTTGAAGGAGCAGTTTGAACGGCTTGCTGTGCCGGCGTGGATTGATTTCTGGGGCGAGGATGTGAACCACGATTGGCCCTGGTGGGAGAAGCAGTTTCCGTATTTCGTGGGGAAGCTTCTGGAGGGCTAGAAGGATTGGCAGAGTGAAGGTCTTGCCATTTTTGGCAGAGAGGTATATAATTAAATTTACAAGTGAACACAAAGGGGAGCTTGTCTTGCAGGCTGAGAGGAAGGAAAAGCCTTCGACCCATAACCTGATTTGGATAATGCCAACGTAGGGACGCTTGAAAAAGACGTGAAAGCGTTGGGAAACTTCCAAAGGAGAGGTTTCCCTTTTTGATTGCAAAATAGTATAAAAACTTTCTGACGGATTCCGAAGCAAGGAAGCTGACCCGATGGAGCATCGGGAGGACAGAGGGGGAGCGCCCTATATCCTGCAGAAAGAACAACAGCGATGGGAAGCCGTGTTCCGGCGTGAGAGGAAGCCAGTGAGTTTCGACCGATTTTTCTGAAAGCCCTTTTCAAGGGGGAAGTCTATGTATTTCAGGAAGAACGCTGTCTGTTCTTCCTTGTTGAGAAAGGAGTCTATCAAAATGAAGCAATTCGGAACAAGAAAATTATGTTATGCAGGTATTTTATGCGCGGTGGCAGTGGTTGGCAGCTTTTTCTATATCCCTGTATTCGGGAGCAAATGTGTGCCGGTGCAGCACATGGTAAATATTCTGTGTGCGGTGCTTCTGGGACCGTTTTATGGCGTGGGTGTTGCATTCTGCGCAAGCTTAATCCGAAATCTTCTGGGTATCGGCAGTTTGATGGCGTTCCCCGGCAGTATGTTTGGGGCGTTGCTTTGCGGACTGATGTTCTGGAAAACGAAAAACATTCCATTGACGCTGCTGGCTGAGGTATTTGGTACGGCAATTCTGGGCGGTCTGTGCGCGTATCCCGTTGCGATTCTGTTTATGGGAATGCAGGCAGGGCAGATTGCGTTTTATGCCTATGTCATTCCGTTTCTGATTTCCACGGCAGGCGGTGCGATTTTGTCCGGTATTCTGCTGGGGGCATTGCGGAAAACAGGGATTCTGAAAACGGCGGCAGTCAGATAAGGAGGTAAGGAAAATGTTAAAGGAAATGCTGAATCATGTGCGGGAAAAATGCCCGCTCATTCATAATATTACAAACTATGTAACCGTAAACGATTGTGCGAATATTCTGCTTGCGTGCGGCGGTTCTCCTATTATGGCGGACGATGCTGAGGAGGCGGAGGAGATTACAGCAATCTGCGGCGGCTTGAATATCAATATCGGGACGCTGAATCAGCGCACCATTCCTGCGATGCATTTAGCAGGCAAAAAGGCAAACGAATTGGGACACCCTGTTGTATTAGACCCTGTTGGGGCAGGTGCATCCAAGCTGCGGACGAATACCGCCAAGGCACTGCTGGAGGATATTCATTTTACGGTTCTGCGTGGGAATATCTCCGAAATCAAGACACTGGCTCTGGGCACAGGCGGCGCAAAGGGCGTAGATGCGGATATCGCGGACAAGGTTACGAAGGAAAATCTGCCGCAGACGGTTGCATTTGCAAAGAAATTTGCGCGGGAAACGGGTGCGGTGATTGCCATTACGGGCGCGATTGATATTGTTGCGGACAGCGAAAGGGCATTTTGCATTTACAACGGACATCCCATGATGAGCAGCATTACAGGAACAGGCTGTCAGCTTTCTGCGATGACGGCGGCCTATGTGACGGCAAACCCCGAAGCTCCCTTGGAGGCGACGGCGGCGGCAGTCTGCGCCATGGGCATTTGCGGCGAAAAGGCACATGCAAGGCTGACAGAGCAGGATGGTAATTCCAGCTACCGCAATTATATCATTGATGCCATCTGCAAGCTGACCGGCGAAGAACTGGAAAGCTGTGCGAAATATGAAATCCTTTGAGAACGGGAGGAAAAGCAATGAAATGTGAAAAGGAAACCATGCTGCTGTATGCCGTAACAGACCGTATGTGGACAGGCAAGCAGACGTTAATGGAGCAGGTTGAGGATGCACTGAAGGGCGGCGCGACCTGTGTACAGCTGAGAGAAAAGGAACTGGATGAGGAAAATTTTCTGAAGGAAGCCATTGAAATGAAGGCGTTGTGTGCGAAATACGGCGTGCCCTTTATCGTGAATGATAACGTGGAAATTGCCATCAAATGCAAGGCAGACGGGATTCATGTAGGGCAGAGCGACATGGAGGCAGGCAATGTGCGTGCTTTGGTTGGCGAGGACATGATCATCGGCGTTTCTACAAAAAATGTGGAGCAGGCATTGGCGGCACAGAAGGCAGGTGCGGATTATCTGGGTGTTGGCGCAATGTTCCATACGGGGACAAAGCTGGATGCGGAGGAGGTTTCTCGCGAAGCGGCGCAGGAAATCACAGCGGCGGTGGATATCCCTGTGGTTGCCATTGGCGGCATCAATAAGAAGAATATTCTGGAGCTGAAGGGTACCGGTGTGGACGGTGTGGCTCTGGTTTCCGCGATTTTCGGCGCAGAAAATATCGAGGAAGAATGTAAGACATTGAAGACCCTTTCCGCGGAAATGGTGCAGGCGTAAAAAATTGCGAGAGCAAGGAAAAAGTTTGGAGGAAGACAGCATGAAAACAGCATTGAGCATTGCAGGCAGCGATACCAGCGGCGGCGCAGGGGTTCAGGCGGATTTGAAAACCATGACGATGAACGGGGTATTCGCCATGAGCGCGATTACAGCATTGACGGCGCAGAATACCACCGGCGTACAGGGGATTTTTGAGGTAACACCGGAATTTCTGGGGATGCAGATTGACAGCGTATTTACGGATATCCGCCCCGATGCGGTGAAAATCGGGATGGTTTCTTCTGTAAACCTGATTTCCGTGATTGCGGAAAAGCTGACGGCATATCATGCGGAAAATATCGTGGTTGACCCTGTGATGGTTGCGACCAGCGGTGCAAAGCTGATTAGCGAGGATGCAGTTTCTGCGCTGAAGGAAAAGCTTCTGCCCCTTGCGACGGTTGTTACGCCGAACATTCCCGAGGCGGAGGTGCTTGCCGATATGAAAATTACAAGCCCTGAGGATATGGTAACGGCGGCGGAAATCATCAGCAAGGCATACCATTGTGCGGTGCTTTGCAAGGGCGGACACAGCATGAATGATGCGAATGACCTGCTTTATGATGAAAAGGGGGCACATTGGTTCCGCGGAAAGCGCATTGATAACCCCAATACCCATGGCACAGGCTGTACGCTTTCCAGTGCGATTGCGGCAAATCTGGCAAAGGGAAACGATTTGGAAACCGCAGTGGAGCGGGCGAAGGAATATATCTCCGGTGCGTTGGCGGCAATGCTTGATTTGGGCGCAGGCAGCGGCCCGATGAATCATGCGTTTGATTTGAAGGAAGAATATACGAAGTGAAAAATAGAAAAAAGCATAGCTTGGTGAAGATATGGGGTTCGCCCGTTTAGAACATGCAGGCGCGTCTGCGCCGCTTTTCTCCCTGCCGTTTCCGGCTTGTGGGGAAGGGTTTGGAAAGGGAAACTTTGTTGCCCTTTCCTCGTCTGCGGGGGTTCGGGACCCATTACGAAACGGGTCCCGAGTTTTTGTTACTTTTTAGCATAAAAAGTAAGGAAGAACGCCTTTGTTTTGCCATGAAAGTTCTAAACGGGCGAGTGGCTTATCTTCACTAAGCATTATTTTGTTAACAGGCTAAAATGACAGAAAAAAGGCAGACATTTGAGAATATCAAATGTCTGCCCTTTTTGTTTGACTTAATTTTCTTCTTCTACATACAAATCTGCGATGGAATACAGAACGGCTGTGCCGGCAAGGCTCAGTCTATCCCCGTGCATTTCACAGTACAGCGTGCCGCCGCGCTTGGATGCCTGACGGGCAACCAGCTTTTCCTTCCCCAGCTTCTGTGCCCAAAGGGGAACGATATGGCAATGACCGCTGCCGCAAACGGGGTCCTCGGCGACTGCAAGCTTGGGGGCAAAGGTGCGAGATACGGAATCATATTCCTTGCCCCTTGCGGTAATATGCTGCAGCAGACCATCCAGCGCCATCAGCTTTGCCTGATCGGGTGTCAATGTGGGGATGGCATCTGCATTTTCTGTCACACAGAGCAGGTCACGCCCCATCCATGCCTCTGTGATTTTTACACCGAAGGCATCCTCCATGGCAGGGGTAACAGGAATTTGTTTCAGTTCATACGCAGGGAAATCCATTTCCAGAAGCTCGCCCTTTTTCAGAACGGTCAGTGCGCCGCTCAGGGTCTGGAAGGTGATGGAGTCTGCGTCCTTTTCAAAGAAACGGAACAGCACATAAGCCGTACCCAGTGTTGCATGACCGCAGAGGTCAATTTCGCCGCCGGGGGTAAACCATCTGAGGTGATAGCCTGCGCCCTCCTTTACGGCAAAGGCGGTTTCGGACAGGTTGTTTTCGCCTGCGATTTTCTGCATCAGTGCATCGGAGGGGTATTTGTCCAGTACACAGACTGCGGCAGGGTTGCCCTCGAACACCTTTTCTGCAAATGCGTCAACGTGATAACATTTCATAATACAAGACCTCCTTAGGTGAATATATTTTTTCTGTACTCAGCATAGCACAGGAGAGAATATCACACAATTCAAAAATTGTATGGCATACGCTTTCGTTGCAAGAACGGAGAAAATAGTGTATGATACGAGGGATGAAAAAAGAAAAGAGGGAGAATATGCAG
The DNA here is from genome assembly GCF_018785345.1 of Clostridium sp. MCC345. Lineage (NCBI taxonomy): Bacteria > Bacillati > Bacillota > Clostridia > Eubacteriales > Clostridiaceae > Clostridium > Clostridium sp. MCC345. Next base: position 50,045 of record NZ_WQPP01000064.1, on the reverse strand, counting down.
TCAATCAATGAGATAAAAGAGATTTTGAGCCGTTGTTCGATAGATGCCCTGCCTGCGCAGCTAAAGCAATGGGAAGGGGACAGCCGCAAGGGTGTGCAGAATGTGTTGACCTCTTTTCGGAAAAAATACGAAAGGCATTTGCAGGAGCAGGCACGCTTAGAGGAAATTCTGACCTATGAACGGGGCTGTTGGGCGGCAGGCTATGCGCTTGTTGCAGGGATTGACGAGGTTGGCAGAGGACCTTTGGCGGGGCCTGTGGTTGCGGCGGCAGTGGTTTTGCCGCAGGAATGTAAAATTGAAGGCGTGAATGATTCCAAAAAGCTTTCCGCAAAAAAACGAGAGGAATTATATGATGTGATTCTGGAAAAAGCCGTTTCTTACGGTATCGGGATTGTTTCCAATGAGCGGATTGACGAAATCAATATCCTACAGGCAACCTATGAAGCCATGCGCGAGGCGCTTTCACAGCTAAGCCCTCATGCGGAGTATATCCTTGCGGATGCGGTAACGATTCCGCGCATTTCCACGCCGCAGAGGGGTATTATTAAGGGGGACGCAAAGAGTATGTCCATCGGGGCGGCAAGCATTGTTGCCAAGGTTTATCGTGACCGCTTGATGGAAACATACGATGCAGCTTACCCCGGCTATGGCTTTGGGGCGAACAAGGGCTATGGCTCTGCGGAGCATATTGCGGCAATTCAGGAGTTGGGGCTGACCCCGATTCACCGCAGAAGCTTTGTGAAAAATCTCCGTCCGCAGGAGGGGGACACCACAACTGATAAGGGCGGCAGAGGAGAAACGCTTGCGGCGAAGCAGATGCAGAAAATGGGCTATGAGATTCTGGAGCGGAATTTTCATGCGCTCCGGGGCGAGATTGATATTATTGCGAAGAAAGAGAACACAATCGTGTTTACGGAAGTGAAATACAGAAAAAATGAAACCATGGGAACACCTGCCGAAGCGGTGGACAGCCGCAAGCAGCAGAACATCATTCGTGCGGCAAAGGCATATATTGCGCAGGAGTGTCTGATGGAAATGGGATATGATTTCCGCTTTGATGTGGCAGAGGTGCTGAACAGCGAGGGGAAAACCTATTTCCGCTATACTGAGGATGCGTTTTGGCTTTCTGAATGATAGAAGAAAATGGGGGAGAAAGATGAAGATTAACAGAAAGAATGACTTGGAATATATTACATTTGATAATCTGGAGCAGACAGGATTGGTGAAGCACTGCTTTACGACGCGGCACGGCGGTGTCAGCACAGATTACTGGGCAAGCATGAACATGGGCTTTGCGCGCGGCGAGGAACGGGAGCCTGTTTTGCAGAATTATAAAATTCTGGCGGAGGCGGTCGGCTTTACGGCGGAAAATTATGTAACCTCTCAGCAGACACACACCACAAATGTCCGCCGAGTGACGGCGGCAGATGCAGGCAAGGGTGTCTGGACGGAGCGTGGCTATACGGATGTGGATGGGCTGATTACCAACGAGAAGCATATTCCCTTGGTGATTTTCGGGGCAGACTGTGTGCCTGTGTTCCTTTTGGATAAAAAGAACCATGCCATCGGCGTGGCGCACTGCGGCTGGGTTGGCACAGGCAACCGCATGGCGGAAAAAATTTTACAGGAGATGATGCGCACCTTTGGAACAGACCCTGCGGATGTGACGGCGGCAATCGGGCCTTCCATCGGGAAATGCTGCTTCCAGATGGATGAACCTGTGCTTGCGCTGTTCCGCAAAAACATCCCCTGGACGGAGGAGATTGTGGAAAAAGACCCTGCGGCAGAGGGGAAATATAAAATGGATTTATGGGAATGTAACCGCCGCCTGTTGGCAGAGATGGGGGTGCAGGATATCGAAATTTCGGGTCTTTGCACCAAATGCGACCAGAAGCGTTTTTATTCCCATAGAGGCATGGGCGAAAAAAGAGGCGTGATGGCGGGAGTAATAGAGCTGATTTAAGGAGAGCATAAGAAGGGAAGTACAAAAAATCGTGGTACTTCCCTTCTTTTTGTGGTATACTAAACAGAATGGAAAATTGGGTATTCTTGCCCATTTATCAGAAAAATGAAAAAAACTGCAAAGCAGGAGGTAGTATATGAGCAGACCAATCGTAGCAGTGGTGGGTCGTCCCAATGTTGGCAAATCCACACTGTTTAACAGACTTGCAGGCGAGCGTATCTCCATCGTGCAGGATACCCCCGGGGTGACCCGTGACCGTATCTATGCCGATGTGGAATGGCTTGACCGCAAATTTACTTTAATTGATACCGGCGGTATGGAAATCGGCTCCGAAGAAGTGATTCAGAAGCAGATTGTGCAGCAGGCGCAGATTGCGATTGAAACCGCGGATGTAATTTTATTTGTCACAGACGTAAAAACAGGCGTAACAGAGGATGATGTGAAGGTTGCAAATCTGCTGCGCCGCACGAAAAAGCCTGTTGTTCTGGCGGTGAATAAGGTGGACAGCGTAAAGCGTGATACGCTGGCGATTTATGAATTTTACGAATTGGGCATCGGCGATCCTTTGCCTGTTTCCGCAGGGCAGGCATTGGGCTTGGGCGATATGCTTGACCAGATTATCGCGAATTTCCCTGAAAAGGACATCCATGAGGAGGATGATGATGCGATTAAGGTTGCCATCATTGGGAAGCCCAATGTGGGCAAATCCTCTCTCATCAATAAGATTCTCGGTGAGGACAGATTGATTGTCAGCAATATTGCAGGCACGACACGAGATGCAGTCGATACGCCGATTGAAATTGACGGACAGAAGTATATCTTCATTGATACGGCAGGGATGCGCCGCAAAAGCAAAATCAAGGAGGAAATCGAACGCTTCAGCATTATCCGTGCGGTTGCGGCAGTGGAACGCTGTGATGTTGCGATTCTTCTGATTGATGCCAACGAAGGCGTTACAGACCAGGATACCAAGATTGCAGGCATTGCCCACGAAAGAGGAAAGGCGGCAATTATTGCCGTTAATAAATGGGATTCCGTTGAAAAGGACGAAAAGACCATGAATAAATATCTCAAGGATATTTCCATGGAATTGAAATATATGGAATATGCGCCGAAGGTGTTTATTTCTGCCATGACAGGGCAAAGAATTAACCGTATGCTGGAGCTGATTCAGACGGTTTACCATAATCATGCCCTGCGTATCAGCACAGGTGTTTTGAATGAGGTGCTAATCGAGGCAACCGCAATGCAGCAGCCCCCTGCGGATAAGGGTCGCCAGCTGAGATTGTATTATATGACACAGGTATCCGTAAAACCCCCTACCTTTGTTATTTTTGTAAACGAGCGTGGGCTGTTCCATTTCTCTTACCGCCGTTATATCGAAAATCAGCTAAGAGAAGCATTTGGCTTTGTCGGCACACCGATTCATTTCATTGTAAGAGAAAAAGGGGAAAAGGATTGATATGTTTCGTTTGATTTGTTTATGTATCGGCTATTGCATCGGCTGTATCGAAACAGCCTATGTGGTCGGTAGAATATGGCAGGTGGATTTGCGTCAGCATGGCAGCGGCAACCTTGGTACTACAAATGCTCTGCGTGTGCTAGGGAAAAAGGCGGGCGCGTTGGTATTCATCGGGGATATTATGAAATCCGTGATTGCTTTTGTCATCTGTCGTGCGATTTTTGGGAGCAACCTGGCAGGGGTATATGGCTCTGTCGGGGCGGTTCTGGGGCACAATTACCCCTTTTACCTGAAGTTTAAGGGCGGAAAAGGGATTGCCGTTATGATTGGTATGACAGCGGCAATGGCGTTCAGTATGGATATCCGCTTAGCCATTCCCAATGCACTGATTGGCTTTGGCATGGCATTCGCAACAAGATATGTTTCCGTTGGCTCGCTGCTGTTTGCGCTGACGCTGCCCATCAGTGCCTATCTTTTGGGCTTCCCTCGTGAAATGCTCTATCTGACGATTTTTGTCAGTGCGATGGCATTCTGGCGGCACAGAGGGAATATCAAAAAGCTTTTAAACGGTACGGAAAATAAATTCGGTTCTAAAAAATAAATGCGTTTTGGAAATTGTGATTTGAAGAAATAAGACTGGAGGTCACAGCTTATGAAAAAGGTAACGGTCATTGGTTCCGGCAGCTGGGGGACAGCCCTTGCAGTGATGCTGGCGGAAAACGGACATGAGGTTTTCATCTGGTCCAGAAGACAGGACGCAGTGGATGAGCTGTTGAAAGAAAGAACAAATAAGAAATATCTCCCCGGCGTGGTGATTCCCGATTCCATTCAGGCAACCACCGACCGCAAGGAGGCTGTGGACGGCGCGGATATCGTGATTCTGGCGGTTCCTTCCAGAGCCGTTGCACAAACCGTGCGAGATTTTGCACCCTATCTGAAAACATGGCAGATTCTGGTGAATGTGGCAAAGGGCCTGGAGCCGGAAACACTGTTCCTGCTTTCGGATGTCATCAAAAGAGAAGCGCCCCAATGTGAGGTCTGTGTGCTTTCCGGACCGAGCCATGCAGAGGAGGTTGCGCGAAAGGTGCCGACCGCTTGTCTGATTGCCTGCGAAAACGAGGCAGTGGCAAAGCTGGTGCAGGAGGAATTTGCAAACCCCCGTTTCCGTCTGTATACCAATACGGATTTGATTGGCGTGGAAATCGGCGCAGCACTGAAAAATGTTATGGCACTGGCGGCAGGGATGTCTGATGGGCTTGGCTTTGGGGACAACACCAAGGCGGCGCTCATGACAAGAGGCATGGCAGAAATGAAGCGTCTTGGCATGGCAATGGGTGGTAAGGCGGAAACCTTTGCGGGACTTTCCGGTATTGGCGACCTGATTGTAACCTGTACGAGTATGCACTCCAGAAACCGCAGAGCGGGTATCCTTCTGGGGCAGGGCAAAAGCCTGCAGGAAACACTCGATGAGGTGAAGATGGTTGTGGAAGGTGTGAATACAGTGCAGGCGGCTTGTCAGCTTGCGGAAAAATATCACGTTTCCATGCCCATTACACAGAGCATTTATGCGGTTCTCTTTGCGGGGAAAAATGTGGAGGATGCCGTTCTGGAGCTGATGACAAGGGACAACAAGGCAGAATAAGCATCCGCGGCTTCTGTTGACTTCTTTACACGAAATTTACATAGCATTTTGTTTACAAATTCCTACTGTGGTTCTATACTATGGGAGTGATAATTTTGCCCTGTGCAGAATCGGAAAAAGGAGGTACACATGGAAAACTTTGTTCTCAGCTGTTGTTCCACGGCGGATTTATCGTTGGAACACTTTCAAAATAGAAATATCCATTATATCTGTTTTCATTATGAACTGAATGGAACGGTATACCCTGATGATCTGGGGCAGTCCATGCCCTTTGATGTGTTTTATGAAGCAATGACAAAGGGTGCGGAAACAAAAACCTTTCAGGTCAATGTGGCGGAATTTGAAGCATATTTTGAGTCCTTTCTGAAGGAAGGAAAGGATATTCTGCATCTTTGCCTTTCCTCCGGCATTACGGGCGTGATGAATTCTGCGAATATCGCAAAGGATATTCTTGCGGAAAAATATCCCGAACGGAAAATTTATATTGTGGATTCCCTTTCGGCATCCTCCGGCTACGGACTTCTGATGGATAAGCTTGCGGATTTACGGGATGCAGGTATGGGAATTGACGAGCTGCGCCAATGGGTGGAGGAAAACAAGCGCAAGGTGCAGCATTGGTTTTTCTCTACAGATTTGACGTTTTACATCAAGGGCGGCAGAGTGACGAAAACGGCAGGCTTTGTCGGCACAATGCTGAGTATTTGTCCGTTGCTGCATGTGAATTATGAAGGAAAGTTGATTCCCGTACAGAAGGTACGGACAAAGAAGAAGGTCATTGAAGCCATTGAAAAGAAGATGGAGGAGCTTGCGGAGAACGGCTTGGCGTATGACGGCAAGTGCTATATTTCCCATTCTGCCTGCCAAGCGGATGCAGAGGCAGTGGCGAGCCTTGTGGAAAGCCGTTTCCCGAACCTCAACGGGAGGGTGCTGATTAACAGCATTGGCACGACCATCGGCAGTCACACCGGCCCGGGAACAGTGGCACTGTTCTTCTGGGGAGAGGAAAGAAAATCATAAAAACAGACAGTCTTGGATGTAGATGCATGCAAGACTTTTTTTCTTGCCAGATTTTCACAGAGAGGGAGAAGCGCATATTTCAATTTTTCCTGCAAATACTACATTTACAATAAATTTGGCAGGAGGAAGATACAATGAAGGCAACAGGCATTGTCAGAAGAATAGACGACCTTGGGCGTGTGGTCATACCCAAAGAAATCAGAAGAACGCTCCGTATCCGCGAGGGTGATCCCCTTGAGATTTTTACCGATCGCGAGGGCGAAATTATTTTGAAAAAATATTCTCCCATCGGGGAATTGGGCACATTCGCGAAGGAATACGCGGAATCCTTAGCGCAGACCGTGGGGCATATCACCTGTATTGTGGATAAGGATCAGATTATCGCCGTTTCGGGCGGCGGGAAAAAGGAGTTTTTTGAAAAGCATATCAGCTCCGAAATGGAAGATTGCATCAACAAGCGCACCTCGCTGATTGCGGAGAGAAATGATGCGAACTTTGTCCCCGTTCTGGAGGATGATTCCGAAAGCGCGTATAATCATCAGCTGATTGTACCTATTATTGCGGAGGGGGACGCTATGGGCGCAATTATTTTCCTTTCCAAGGATCAGAAGATGGGCGAGGTGGAAGGCAAGCTGGCGCAGACGGCAGCAGGCTTTCTGGGGAAGCAGATGGAGCAGTAAGAGGTCAAAGCCGTGGGTTTTGACACCCTAAGTCGAAATCAGGATTTCGACTTGCTAAGACAGAGGAATAAACAGACGAGTTCCATCAGCTTAAAAGCCTTGAAACTCGCTGTTTTCCTCGTCGGAAGTGAATTCCGACTGCGGATTCCATTTGGGAAACTACTTACCGCCCAAGAAGGGGCGGCAGGCGAAGCCTGCTTTGCGTAGCAAAGTAATGAACAGTTTGTTTCCCAAACCCTTCCGCTGCCTCAAAATTACTTTGTCTACAGTCTGAAAGGAGCCAAAGGCTCCTTTTTTCATGCCATGATATAGGGCAAAAGTCCGAACACAATAAAGATTGCGAAAATAGTGATAATCGCAGGGGAAAGGAATCGTTCCCGATAGGGACTGCCGTTTTCATCCAGCAGCAGAAGCTCCTCTCTGGGAGGGTTTGCCTTCAGAAACAGATAGAGCAGCGCGGCAAGCCAGGGGAGGGAAAGCAGGGAAACAACAAGCAGAGAAGCAAGCACGCTGCCCTGCGGAAGCTCTGCCGCCGCGGTTGTCATGGTTTCACTGCTTGTGGCAAAGATGCTGAAAATCGTTGTGCCGTTGATAATCATGTGCGGCAGGATGGAGGCAAAGATGGAATTTGTCCGATCCACCAGAAAGGCGAAAATAAATCCGACAATAAACGCATACGGAAACTGCTGCGGATTCAGATGCAGCAGACCAAAAAGCAGTGCGCAGGCAAACTGTGCCTTATATTTCCCCAGAAAATGATATCCGGAGAGCAGGATGCCGCGTGAAAAGCATTCCTCAAACACCGCAGGCAAAACCGCAACCGCCACAAATGAAACCAGAAAGCCGGAGGACTGGATGCCGCCGACGGACTGCTCCACAGGGTTGGGAAAGAAGAGTGCCGTCAGATAGGAAAGCAGACTCATCAGTGGTTGAATGGAAATGCCGAAGGAGAGCAGAAGCAGCAGATTTTTCCACCCCAAAGGGTTTAGCCGCAGAGTTTCCTTCACATTTTTTTTCGACCATTTAAAATACACCAGCAGCGGCGGCACAAAGCAGATAAGCTGCGACAGGAGCATATAGGCGCTATCCGAAAGGCGGGATGCCAAAGGAAGATATGCCATCAGAAAGGACACCCCGATGAAATAAATAAAAAATAGCAGCGCAAAAAAGCTGATTCTTCTTGTTTCTGTCATAAAAGACCTCCGTTCGTAATCTGATAAAAAGAGAAAATCTCAAGCCGCTTCTGACTTGAGATTCCTTTTTTATGGTACAATCTCATTTGATTTTTCCGGGTTTTTCCTGCGAATCCGTTTGGATGGACAGGGGGTCATCTGTCGGATATTTTTCAATATATTTTCGGTTGACATATTCCGATGCAAAGGTTTTGATAGTCGCGAAAACGGGCACGCCCACAAACATCCCGACAGGCCCCATGAAGGCACCGCCAATCAACACTGCAAGAATAATCCAAAGGGGGTTGAGGTCAACGGAATTGCCCAGAATTTTCGGCCCGAGGTAGTTCCCATCAAACTGCTGCAAAATCAGAACAAAGATGCCGACTGCAATCGCCAGAGGGGGATCGATGAGCAGCGTAATCAGGATGGCAGGGATTGCGCCGATAAACGGCCCGAAATACGGAATCATATTCGTTACGCCGATAATCAGGCTGAGAATCAGCGGATAGGGGGCTTTCATCAGATTCAGCCCGATAAACGCCAGAATCCCGATAATCAGCGAATCAACTGCCTTGCCGACGATGAAATTCTGGAAGATATGATGTGTGCGAATAGCGGAGCGCAGAATAACATCTGCCTTTTCCTTGGGAAAGAAGGTGTAAATCCCTTTTTTTGCCTTCAGGCTGAACCGTTCCTTATCCAGCAGCATATAAAAGGCAATGAAGATTGCCATGATGAACTGAATGGTGATACGCCCGAAGCCGTATACATTTACGGCAATCGTTTCCAGAAGCTCCGGCGCATTCTGCGAAATATCCTTTACAGGGGCAAGCAGGCGGTTGATGACGTTATTCACATCCGCACTGTTGATATACACAATCCGGTCAAAGAAATTCTGGATACGCACATTCATGGCATCGGAATAGGCTGTGACATTTGTCGCGAAAGTAATGATGGAATCTCGTACCTCAGGCACAAGATAAATCACAATCCAGACCGTACCGCCGATGATGATGACGTAGTTGATTAAAATAGAAAGAATACGGGTGATTTTCATATGGTTCTGAAAAAAGGCACCGCTTTTTTTGAAGACTTTTTCAAAAAAATTCAGGAAGGGATTCATGACATAAGCAATCGCGAAGCCCATCAGAAAGGGTGCGGTCAGCGTATTCAGATAGTTGGTTGCCTTGGCGATGCTGCTGCCGATATTTGGCAGATTGCCGATGACCTTTTCAAACAGAATCAATGCGGCAAGCAGAATAAACGCATAGATACAGATTTTTGCGAGCAGCTTATCCTGCTCATTTCTGCTGCGTCTGAAATTATCAAACCGTCTCATACTGACACCTCGAATCAATAAATAGGATACCCGTTTTCCAGAGTATCTTATCCTATGATACTATGAATTTTCCCGAAAAGCTATAAGGATGATGTGAAATTTTTGTTTTTTCGACGAAATTTTTTCTGCTTCGCCATGGCAGAGCCTGCCGCAGGGCATTTTTTTATTGAGTCACACCTGCTTTTATGCTATAATATCTCATTAGCAAAGAGAGTTTTCGAGGAAAAACAAAAGGTAAGATTTTTTGCGTTTATGGAGGTCTGATGATGGACGATATGAGCGAAAACGCTAAGAGTGAGCAATATCAGGAAAAAACAGGAAGGGAAAGCAACCCCATCGGGGTGGCGGCAGTGATTCTGCTGCTTTGCATCTGTTTTCTGATTGATGCCAGAGTCGGCTTCGGTGCGCTGATTGGCGCGGCGGCAGGCTTTTTCGCATGGTCACTTTTAAAGGATAATGGTACGCGGAAGGAAGAAAATGCAGACGACAGAGTAGCCTTTCTGGATACGACAGTTTTGCAGCACAACTTCCCGCTTCCCCAGAATATGCCCATTCCCTATGCGGTGCTGGATATTCGGGGGCACATTTTAATGTATAACGAGAAATTCGCAAAGGAATTTCCAAATATGGAATTGATTCTGCCTGTGGTAGATCAGCTGAAAAAGGCGGGGATTGGCAAGCATGCTGTGGTTGTAGTGGAGGAAAAGCATTACGATGCCATGCTGAACCAGTGCGAGGTGGTCGAGGAAAACGGCGCAGTCGGCAATGTGTTGAATATGACGCTGGTGGATATTTCCAAGCAGTATGAGCTGGAGGAAAGACTTGACCGCAACGAAACGGTTATCGGGATGCTGTTTCTGGATAATTATGAGGATGTTATGGATTCCCTTGCGGAGGACAGGCAGCCCCTGCTTTCCGCAATCGTGGACAGAAAGCTGACACAGTTTGCTGCGGATGCCAACGGCGTGATGCGAAAGCTGCAGATGGACAGATATATCCTCCTGCTTTCCAAGGGGGATTTGGAGGCATTAAAGGAAAAGAAATTTGATATTATGAATACCATTCGCGAAATCAATGTTGGCGAGCATATTCCTGTAACGATGAGTATGGGGGTCGGCATTGGCGGCGGCTCTCTGGAGGATGCCATGCAGAGCGCGAAGGCGGCGCTTGACCTTGCATTGGGACGCGGCGGGGATCAGGTGCTGATTAAGGAAGGCGAAAAATACCTGTTCTACGGCGCAAAGGCAGGCGAGGTTGGCAGAAACGGACGTATTCGAGCGCGCGTAAAGGCAGATGCTCTGTGGGAGCTGATGGGTGCATCCTCGTCTATTATGGTTATGGGACACCGCAATGGGGATTTGGACAGCCTTGGCTCCAGCATGGGGATTTGTGCCATTGCAAGAGCTATGGGCAAAAAATGCCGCATTGTGATGAATGAGGTCAGCACAGGGATTAAGTGTATTTCCGAGCAGATGGCGCAGGATGAATATTATCAGACTGCCTTTATGAAGGAAAAGGATGCACTGAAGGAAATGGATGATAAAACACTGGTGATTGTTGTGGATACGCACCGCACCAGTATGGTAGAAGGCCCTTCCGTTCTGGAGGCGGCAAAGAAAATAGTTGTGTTTGACCACCATAGAAAGAGCGCGCAGGATTTCATTGAGCAGGCGGTTCTGCTGTATCATGAGCCCTACGCATCCTCTACGTCTGAATTGATTACGGAAATGATTCAGCATATCGGCAAGAAGATCAAGCTGCGCTCCATCGAGGCAGATGCGCTTCTGGCAGGCATTACCGTGGATACCAAGAATTTCGCAGTCAAAACAGGTGCGATTACCTTTGAATCCGCAGGATTTCTGCGCCGTAACGGGGCAGACAGTATCCGTGTGCGTATGCTGTTCCAGAATGATATTGATTCCTATAAGGCAAAAGCAACCGCTGTGCGTGATGCGGAGCTGTATCTTGGCTCCATGGCGCTTTCCGTATGCCCTGCCAATCGGGAGAATTCCACATTGACGGCGGCACAGGCGGCGGATGATTTAATGAATGTAACAGGGGTTAAGGCATCCTTTGTCTGCTGCAAGGTGGATGATGTGGTTTATGTCAGCGCACGCAGCTTTGGGGATGTGAATGTGCAGAGAATTATGGAAAAACTGGGCGGCGGCGGTCATTTCACCGTTTCCGGGGCGCAGCTTAAGGATTGCAGCGCGGAAGAAGCGAAGGAAAGGGTACGCAGTGCCATTGATGAATATTTGAAGGAGGAAACGACATGAAGATGATTTTATTACAGGACGTGAAAAGCGTCGGCAAAAAGGGCGACTTAATCAATGCCAGCGAGGGCTATGCAAAGAATTTCCTGCTGCCCAGAAAGCTGGCTGTGGAAGCAACAAAAAGCAATCTGAATGATTATGAGCTGAAGCAGAAGGCAGAGGCAAAGCGTAAGCAGGAGGAGCTGGAAAAGGCGCAGGCAACTGCAAAGGAACTGGAGGATAAGGTTGTTACCATTAAGGTGAAAACAGGCGGCAACGGCAAGCTGTTCGGCTCTGTGACGAATAAAGAGGTTGCAGAGGAAATCGTAAAGCAGACCAAGCTGGATATTGATAAGAAGAAGGTTTCTATCGGTGACCCCATTAAGATGCTTGGCGAAAGAACCGCAGTCATTAAGCTGCATCCCAAGGTAACGGCAGAGGTAAAGGTGAAAATCGTAGAAGCGTAAGTCCCCGTACAGGAGGCGGAAAACATGGAAGAACAGGAAAAGCAAACAGAATATATGCGCGGTGTGCCGCCCCATGATGAAACGGCGGAGCAGGCTGTCCTGTGTTCCATGTTTCTGGACAGAGAAGCGGCATCTGTTGCGCTTGAGGTGCTGCGCGGGGAGGATTTTTATCGCCCCGACCATCGCATGGTTTTTGAAGCGGCGGAGGAATTATATCGTTCCGGCTCTCCCATTGATGTGATTACAGTCAAGAATAAGCTGGAGGAAAAAGGGCAGTTTGAGCAGATAGGCGGTCTGCCTTTTCTGGCAAACCTTTCTTCCGCAGTCGGCAGTTCCGTCAATGTGCGCCATTATGCGGCAATCGTGGAGGAAAAATCCGTTCTGCGCCGTCTGATTCGCACTGCCGGAGATATTTCTCAGCTGAGCTATGAGGGCAAAGAGGATGTCAATGCCATTATGGATACGGCGGAAAAAAGCATTTTTGATATCATGCAGAAGCGCCATTCCGAGCAGTTCCATCATATCAGAGATATCGCGGTCAGCTCGATTGAAAAAATCGAGGATATCTACCGTTCCAAGGGCAAGCTGACAGGCGTGCCGACGGGCTTTCTGGATTTTGATGCCAAAACGGCAGGCCTGCAGAAATCGGATTTGATTCTGCTTGCGGCGCGCCCTTCCATGGGGAAAACGGCATTTGCGCTGAATATCATCCAGAATGCGGCGATTCGCGCCAATGTGCCGACGGCGGTGTTCTCTCTGGAAATGAGCCGGGAGCAGCTGGTTAACCGTATGCTCTGCTCCGAGGCCATGATTGATGCACAGAAGTTGCGTACCGGGGAATTGGAGGAAAACGACTGGGCGGAGCTGATTAACGCTATGGGCCCCCTTTCCGAAGCCCCGATTTATATTGACGATACCCCCGGGGTGACCCCGATGGAGGTGCGCTCCAAATGCCGCCGATTGAAGGTGGAAAAAGGGTTGGGGCTTATCGTGATTGACTATTTGCAGCTGATGAGCGGCAACAGCAGAAACGATTCCCGTCAGCAGGAAATCTCTGAAATTTCCCGTTCCCTTAAGGCGATTGCAAGAGAGATGGAAGCGCCTGTGATTGCGCTGAGTCAGCTGAGCCGTGCCTGTGAACAGCGTGCGGATCACCGCCCGATGCTTTCCGACCTGCGTGAGTCCGGCGCGATTGAGCAGGATGCGGACGTAGTTGCCTTTCTTTATCGTGATGAATATTATTTCCCCGATACGGAAAAGAAAAATCAGGCAGAGCTGATTATTGCGAAGCAGAGAAACGGCCCGACGGGTACGGTCGATTTGACATGGATGGGGCAGTATACGAAATTTGGCAATTTTCTGAAAAAATATTAAGCAAAGCCGCCCGAGGGGATTCCTTCGGGCTTTTTAAGTATATAAAGGAGGAGAAGAAGATGTTCAGACCAATGAGAAGAAGTAAGCAGGCACTTTCCGCACAGGAAACGAAGGCACTGCTTTCCGCAGAAAAAAGAGGAATTCTTGCGGTGAATGGAGATGAGGGCTACCCCTTCGCGATTCCTGTCAATTATTATTATGATGACGCGCAGGGAAAAATTTTTATCCATGGCGGCAAGGCAGGGCATAAGGTGGATGCGCTGAAAAGGGACGATAAGGTCTGCTTTACCGTTTATGGCAACGAAGCCTTTGAAGAAGGAGACTGGGCACCCTATCTGCACAGCGTGATTGTGTTCGGCAGATGTAAGCTGGTTGCGGACGCAGGGCAGACGGAGGACAGAGTGCGAGAGCTGGCACTGAAATATTACCCCACAAAAGAGGAGGCTGAAGCGGAAATCGTAAAGGGTATCCATGCGGTGCAGCTTTACGAGATTACGATTGAACACATGACGGGTAAGCGCATACACGAAAAATAAGGAATAGGGAGCAGGGAAAAAGGGAAAATGAGAAATTTTCTCTTTTTTTCTGCCATTTCTTACAATTTTCTTACGATTCCGGAAAAGGACTTCCTTGTTGGACAAAGGTATGGTATATATGAAACAGAAGATTTCGACAAAGAAGGAAGGGACGGAAATCGTAAGGGGGACAGATGCATGAGCAGAGATGATAAGCGTATTAAAAAATGGAGATCCGCAGGAACATTGGGCGAGCTTTATCTGAAGGAGATGGCAGAGCAGGGCTTGCTTCTGGAGGAGATGACACCTCTGAAATACATCTTTCGTGAGGACGAGCCGCAGCACCTGCGCTACCGTATCGAGGAGTTGGAGCATGCGCCGACGGACGAGGAACGGGCGGAATATGCGAAGGATGGCTGGCAGGAGGTCTGCCATTATGAGTTGGACTATGTTTTTGCAAAGGAATGCAGTGCGGATGAGCCGGAGGTGTCGCAGGAAGCGGTGCTGCGGGATTTGGATAAAAAAATAGAGAAGGAGAAAGGGAGTATCCGTGAAACAAAGATTGGGCTTTTGATTGCTCTGGTTATTCTGGCTGTGTGCGTCTTTAGCATGGGAAGGGCGGCACTGAGCGGAGATACGCTTCTGATTGCACTGAGATTCTTTGGGCCAACTGCTCTGATTGCTTTTGCAGGCGGCTATTGGGAGATACGCAAGCTGCGGCGGAAAAAGGAGAGGGTCGAGGATGGCGATATCCCCGATGAATACACAAACTGGCGAAAGGATCGCGTGATAAAGGCGCTTCTGGCTCTGGTGGGCGTTGTTCTTATTGTCGGCGGAACCTATTATGGCGGCAACTTTAATGATAAAACCTTCGACCTGCCGAAGAAAAGCACCTACGCCAAGCTACCTGCGGTGCGTCTGGAAAGTCTGATAGATGAACCCCTGACCCGATGCGGTGAAAGCGTTGACCCTGCGCAGGAGGGACTTCACATGAGCGCCAATCAGTTTGATGGGATGATGTATCAGACGATAAAGCGGATGGGGGGACTTTATAACTACGGCGTGGAGCATCGCTTTGAACTGCGGACAAAACGGGATTTGGAAACCAAGCAGTATATGCAGAACGCAGAAGGAGCAGAATGGCATCTGAATACGCGCTATACCTGCTTCCGCCGGGAACGGGATGCCGAAAAGCAATATGATAAGAATATCGAGAATGAAAGGCTGACCGAAGAAAGATGGCAGGAGAGGGGGCATGAGTTCCCTGCCTCCGAGGAAATTTCCATGGAATATCCTGCGTTTTCCCATCTGCATGTCTGCCGCACGGAGTGGAGCGAATCGGTTAGCTATCATGTGCTTTGCAGGGACAGCGAAAAGTTGATGGAGCTGGATTATACGGGACGGGAAATAGACCCCGAACAGCTTCTGGCGGAGATAGAAAAGGTTTTTGCCGCACAGGAAGGCTGAAGCAAAAAAACAGAAAAAATAAAAAAGCGAAATCCTTGTGAAAATGAGGACTTCGCTTTTGTTTTTTTGGAAATCAACCCTCCAGCTGAGAGGTGCAATGGGGGCATCTGGTTGCCTCAATTGCAATTTCGGATTTGCAGAAGGGACAGACCTTCGTTGTGGGTGCTTCTTCCACGGGAGCGGCAGGACGTTTCAGCTTCACCAGCACCTTCAGCGCCGCAAAGATGACGATTGCCACAATCAGAAAATCAAGCACCTGTGTGAGAAAGGAGCCATATGCGATGGTTGCGGTTGCCGCCTGCGCATCTGCAAGGGAGGCATAATGATTGCCATCCAAAGGCAGATAAAGCTGGCTGAAATCTGCGCCGCCTGTCAGCTTGCCGATGATGGGCATAATCAAATCATTAACAAAAGAAGTAACAATTTTGCCGAATGCGCCGCCGATGATTACGCCGACAGCCATATCTACCACATTGCCCTTTATGGCAAATTCCTTAAATTCCTGAATGGTTTCCTTCAAAGCCATAAAAATTCCTCCTATGCTTTTTACAAAATTCGATTTTTTCAACCACAGTATAACAAAAAAATCAATTTCATCCAACACAATTCAAAAACTTTTGATAAATTTTTGTAAAGAGTGTTGACGCAAAAATTATCAAGGCATATACTGGATATAGTGAGTGAAAAATCGTACAGTCAAAGCGAGGTGAACGAAATGGACGGCAGTCATAGTAAAGATACCATTCCTTTAGAGCCTGAGGGCTATCGACGATCTGAGAAAAATTTTACCGTGTATTTCGGTCAGCTTTTTTGGATACAACAGAGTTGACTGTGGTTTTTTATGCCCTTTTTTGAATGAATGCACGGTATGCGGAGAAACTTTTTTGGAAGGCATATGGTGCTTTTTTATTTGAATTTGGGGTGAAAAAATGAGTGACATGAATGAAGAAATGCAGATTCTGTTTGATAATTATACGGCCTTGATGGACGGTGGACAGTATTTGCAGCTAAAGCAGGAATTAAATGAGGAACAGCCTGCCAATATTGCGGAATATTTTGAGGAACTGACGGCGGAAAAGCAGCTTTTTATCTTCCGTCTGCTCTCGAAGGATGTTGCGGCAGAGGTGTTCTCCTATATGGATAATGATACACAGGAGCATATTGTGCAGTCCATTACCGACCGAGAGGTGCGCAATATCGTGGACGAAATGTTTCTGGATGATACGGTGGACTTTCTGGAGGAAGCCCCTGCCAATCTGGTGAAAAAGGTGCTGCGAAACACCGATGCAGGCACAAGACAGCTGATCAACCGTTTTCTGAATTATCCCGAAAATTCCGCAGGCAGCCTGATGACAATCGAATTTGTGCGCCTGCGTGCCAATATGACTGTTGCAAAGGCGCTGAGCGAAATCAAGCGTGTTGGGATGGATAAGGAAACCATCTATACCTGCTATGTGACGGATGCACAGCGAAAGCTGTTGGGGGTTATTCCTCTGAGAACCCTGATTTGTGCGGAGGATGACAGTCTGGTTGGGGATCTGATGGAGGATGACGTTATTTCCGTACACACATTAGATGACCAGGAGGAGGTTGCAAATATCTTCAAGAAATATAACTGGATGGCACTGCCCGTAACGGATACGGAGGGCAGACTGGTCGGCATTATCACGGTCGATGATATCGTGGACGTTATCGAACAGGAAACCACAGAAGATATGGAACTGATGAATGCTGTCCTGCCTTCGGATGATGAATACCTGAAAATGAGCGTATTCGCACTGGTGAAGAATCGTATTCCGTGGCTTTGCGTGCTGATGATTTCCGGTACGCTGAGTGCCTTTGTTATCGGGATGTATCAAAGCCTTCTGGATTCGGTTGTTATGCTTTCCAGCTTTATGACAATCATCACCGGTACGGGCGGTAACGCCGGTTCGCAGGCCTCTGCCATGGTTATTCGTGGTCTGGCGCTGGGTGATATTCAGATGCGTGATACGTTTAAGGTTGTATTCAAGGAGCTGCGCGTTGGTATCCTCTGTGGTCTGATTCTGGCGATGGTCAATATGATTCGTATGACCTTTTTCGACCATTCGACCCCGTTTAATATTGACCTGACGGTTTCCCTCAGTATGGGTGTTGCGGTTGTTCTGGCGAAAACACTGGGTTGTATCCTGCCTATTCTGGCAAAGGCAGTCAAGCTTGACCCTGCGATGATGGCGGGCCCCTTGATTTCTACGGTTGTGGATGCGATTGCACTGGTGGTTTATTTCAGCATTGCAACGGTGTTGGTGCTGTAAGGAGAAGAAAGAAGATAAAAAGGATAAAAACGATAAAAACGGTGTCACAAGCTTGTTATGTGATGCCGTTTTTTTGTGCGGATAATTTAGCCCTGTTGAGAGATACTATTTCCAAGATTGGAAAAAGGAGATGGGAGCTTGGAATGGAATCTTTTGACATGGGCGCAGCTTTTGTTTTTCGGGCTGGGCGCATGGTATTTTTGGAAGATCAGCCGCAGAAAAGGTGCAGGAGAGGGCTTGCGGTGCGAGGATAATATTGTAGAGATGGATAAGCTGATGGCAATGGAGGAAATAAAGCTGACAGAACCATTGGCGGAGCAGACCAGACCGCAGACGCTGGAGGAAATCATCGGGCAGGAAAATGGCATTAAGGCACTGCGCGCAGCACTTTGCGGCCCTAATCCGCAGCATATTTTGATTTATGGCCCACCCGGTGTGGGGAAAACGGCGGCGGCAAGGCTGATTCTGGAGGAAGCGAAGAAAAGGGAAGGTTCCCCCTTCGGTGCAGGTGCAAGGTTTGTGGAGATTGATGCGACCACCCTGCAGTTTGATGAACGCAACATTGCAGACCCTTTGCTTGGCTCTGTGCATGATCCGATTTATCAGGGCGCAGGGGCATTTGGCAACGCGGGGATTCCCAGACCGCGCCCGGGGGCAGTCTGCGAAGCGCACGGCGGCGTGCTGTTTATTGATGAAATCGGGGAGCTGCATCCGGTACAGATGAATAAGCTTTTGAAGGTACTGGAGGACAGGGTGGCACGCTTTCAGAGCAGCTATTACAGCAGCAGCAACAAAAGCATTCCGCCCTATATCCATCAGATTTTTCGGAAGGGGATGCCTGCGGATTTTCGGCTGATTGGAGCGACCACACGCAATCCGCAGGAAATTCCCGAAGCATTGCGTTCCCGGTGTACGGAAATCTTTTTTGAGCCACTGGACAGAACCGCGGTGGAAAAAATCGCAGAAAACAGCCTGCGGCGTGCGGGCATTTCCTATGAGGAGGGGCTTTGCGGCAGGATTGCGGCGTATGCAGGCGGTGGCAGAGATGCGGTGAATCTTGTGCAGTCGCTGACCTCACTGGCGTGGATGGAGGGGAAAAAGAAGATTA
Source organism: Clostridium sp. MCC345 (assembly GCF_018785345.1). Taxonomy (NCBI): domain Bacteria; kingdom Bacillati; phylum Bacillota; class Clostridia; order Eubacteriales; family Clostridiaceae; genus Clostridium; species Clostridium sp. MCC345. The sequence continues at coordinate 31,290 of NZ_WQPP01000064.1, read as the reverse complement.
CGGCAAGGGATTTGGAATGGGCGGCAGAGGCAGGCAGATATCAGCCGCTGTATCGGCAGAAAATCGCGAAGCAGCCGCAGGTTGGTGTGGTAAACGGCTTGGGAGTGCAGGGCAATGGCCGAGGGACGCTACTTTCCGTAGAAGCGGTGGTGCAAAAGGGCGGCAATGGCTTAACGGTGACGGGCATCGTAGAGGAGGAAGAACTGAAAAACGGGCAGGGAACGGCGAAACGCAAGAGCAATGCCCGTTCTGCGGCGGAGAATGTGCTTACACTGCTGGAACAGTTCGGCTTTTCTGCGCAGGATTTCTATGTGCATCTGAATTTCCCCGGAGGGATTCCCGTGGATGGGCCCTCCGCAGGGGTAGCAATGTTTCTTGCGGTTTATTCCGCTTTTACGGAAATACCTGTAGCCCATACCCTTGCGCTGACGGGGGAAGTCGGTCTGCATGGACAGGTGCTTCCTGTTGGCGGCGTGGAGCAGAAGCTTGCGGCGGCAAAGGAGGCAGGCGCGACGAAGGTCTTGATTCCGAAGCAGAATTGGAAGGAGAACTATCACAATTTGGGAATAGAGGTCATTCCTGTTGCAACGGTGCAGGAGCTGCTCGGTGCGGCGTTTCTTTCCGAGGGGGCAGCGCTTTCGGAAGGAATTGATTTTTTGCAGGAAAAGGAAATCGGGTAAAAATGAAATGCAAAAGCTCCGCGCGGGAGAAGGCTCCGCGTGGAGCTTTTTTGAAACGAATTATTCGGTTTCTCTGAAAATAGTACGGAAAATCAATCGTACGAGGGGGCCGCAGTAAAACAGCTGATAGCAGATAGCCATGGGGAAGTTGCGTGCCCATGTCTGTACCCATGTACAGAAATCAGGTTTGTTGAAAAGCACTGTGGCAATCAGACTCATCACAGGGCACATGATACAGCAGATGCAGATAGAGATTGCAAAGGTAATCAGCTGTGGTCTGTCATCGGGGCGCATCACCCGAAAGGCGAGAGCCGCCGCAAGTTTGCCGACGATAAAAAATTCCAGCACAAAGGCAATCGGGAACATGATTGGCATTTCATGCAGTGCGGCAAGAAATGTCATGGCGGAAACACCGTCTGTGTTCCATGCAACATTGTACACAATCATACCGTATACCATTACGGCTGCCATGATGGCGGTGAAAACAGCGTCTTGAAATTTGTTTTTTGGCATAAAAAATCCTCCTGAATCATAACTTTATGTGTTGTTCGTTATCATCCGGAGGAGTGTGCGTTTCCAATTTATTACCATATCTTATTCGTATCATTAATAGTATATCATATTTTTATGAGTATTACAAGAAAAATCAGCTTGGATACGGGATTTTATTTTTCGGCAGAAAGCTGGGATTTGACCATGGAAGGGATTTATTGTATACTATTTAGTTAAGGCGGAAGCTTGATTTTTTCGTCGGATCAATACATAAAAATAAATAAAATGAAGCTTTTTAAAAGTTGATATACGAGGTGAAAAGAATGGAAAAGAAACAAGCGATTCTTGTGCCGATGATTGCACTGCGGGGCATGAGCATTTTCCCCGGAATGGCAATCAGCTTTCCGGCAGGCAGACAGAAATCTCTGGATGCGCTGCAGGCGGCAGAAGAAAACGGAAAGGAAATTTTTCTGGTAACGCAGAAGGATCCTGTTATTCCCGATCCTTCCAGAAATGATTTATATGACATCGGCGTTCTGGCAGAGGTGAAGCAGGTGCTGAAGCTGCCCGGCAATCTGACACATGTTGTGGTGGAGGGGAAAAACCGCGGCAGACTTTTGAATATCCATGTGAAAAACTGCGATTATGCCGAAATTACGACCATTGCGCAGGATTTTGAGGAAGAGCCAAGCGAGCAGGAGCAGGCAATTATGAAAATTGCGGTGGAGGAATATGATAATTATCTGAAGCTGGCGAATAATACTGCCGCATTGGATCTGATGGGCAATGTGGTAGCGGCGAAAAGGCCCGGGGCGCTTGCGGATGTCATTGCCGCAGGGATGGAGCTTGCCTACAACAGAAAGCAGGAATTCTTGGAACGGCTGAATCCCTATGAACGTCTGGAAATGGTGATTACTACCATGCAGCACGAGTGTCAGGTTTTGCAAATCAAGCGCGAAATCGAAAACAAAACAAAGCAGAGAATCGACAAGAATCAGAGGGAATATTATCTCCGCGAGGAAATGAAGGTAATTCAAGAGGAATTGGGTGACAAGGACGGCGTTGGCGCAGATGCGGCGAAATACCGCACACAGTTGGATGAAAAAAATCCCCCTGCGCATGTGCGGGATACGATTGAAAAGGAAATCGACCGCATGCTCAAGATTCCCGTAACCTCTCCCGAATCGAATGTTTCCAGAACCTATATCGAGACCCTGCTTTCCCTGCCTTGGGTGGAAACGACAGAGGAATCCTTTGATTTAGCGGAAGCAGAAAAAATTCTGGATGAGGATCATTACGGTATGAAAAAGGTGAAGGAGCGTATCCTGGAATACCTTGCTGTCCGCAAAAATGCACCGGAGGAGCATGCGACCATTCTTTGTCTGGTCGGCCCTCCCGGGGTCGGGAAAACCTCAATCGCGCGTTCCGTTGCGAAGGCACTTAACCGCAACTATGTGCGGATGTCCTTGGGCGGTGTGAAGGATGAAGCGGAAATCCGCGGACACAGAAAGACCTATATCGGCGCAATGCCGGGACGCATCATCAATGCCATGAAGCAGGCAGGTACCATCAATCCGCTGATGCTTCTGGACGAGGTGGATAAGCTTGGCGTTTCCCATAATGGTGACCCTGCGGCGGCATTGCTTGAGGTTCTGGATGGCGAGCAAAACAGCACCTTCCGTGACCATTTTGTAGAGCTGCCGTATGATTTATCGAAGGTATTGTTTATGTGTACGGCAAATAGTCTGGATACCATTCCAGGGCCTCTGCGCGACAGAATGGAGATAATAGAGCTTTCCAGCTATACCGCGCAGGAAAAGCTGCACATCGCAGAGGAGCATTTGCTTGAAAAGCAGAGAAAACGCCATGGACTGACCGCAAAGCAGCTGAAAATAAAAGCGGATGCCATGGAGGAAATCATTGACGGCTATACCAGAGAAGCAGGCGTGCGTCAGCTGGAACGCACCATTGGCGAAGTTTGCCGTAAGGCGGTGAAGATGATTCTTTCGGGCGAAAGAAAAACACTTACGGTTACGAAGAAAAATCTGGAACAGCTTCTAGGTGCAAGAAAATTTATGCCGGATACAATTTACAAAGAGCCGCAGGTCGGCATTGTGCGTGGTCTGGCATGGACAAGAGTCGGCGGCACAACGCTTTCTGTTGAGGTGAACTGTATGCCCGGAGAAGGCAAATTCCGCGTGACGGGCAATCTGGGGAAGGTGATGACGGAATCTGCGGAAGCGGCTGTCAGCTACATTCGCTCTCAGAATGAACGCTTCAAGCTGGAGCCTGATTTTTATAAGAAGAAGGACATACATATCCACATTCCTGAGGGAGCAACGCCCAAGGATGGGCCCTCCGCAGGCGTAACGATGGCAACGGCAATCATTTCCGCGCTGACGGGAAGAAAGGTGCGTAATGATGTTGCCATGACAGGGGAAATTACGATTCGCGGCAGAGTGCTGCCCATTGGCGGTTTGCAGGAAAAGGTGCTTGCGGCGAAAAAGGTCGGTATTAAAACCGTGATTTTGCCTAAGGAAAACAAAAAGGATTTAGATGAAATTATGGACGAAATCAAGGACGGGATGCAGTTCGTTCTGGCAGAAACCATGGAGGATGTATTGCAGACGGCATTGGTGAAGGGAGAAAAAGACGCATGAAGGTAAAGCAATGTGATTTGAAATATATCGGGACGAATTTTTCGCATTATCCTATGGATGGCAAGCCTGAGATTGCCTTTGCCGGAAAATCCAATGTCGGAAAATCTACTCTTATCAATGCGATTCTGGGCAGAAAGGCACTGGCAAGAACCAGCTCTCAGCCCGGAAAAACACGCACCATCAATTTTTATGGTGTGAATGATATGATGTATGTGGTTGACCTGCCGGGCTATGGCTATGCGAAGGTGCCGAAATCCGAAGTAGCAAAATGGGGGCAGATGATGGAGGAGTATCTGACACGCAGAGAGGAGCTGCGTGCGATTATCCTGCTGATTGATATTCGCCATGAGCCCGGGAAGAATGATATTATGATGTATGACTGGCTGAAGCATTTCGGCTTTGATATCATCATTGCGGCAACAAAATCCGATAAGCTGAACCGCAGCCAGATTCCAAAGCAGCTTGCGGTGATTCGAAAAACGCTGAAATTACAGCCGCAGGATGTGCTGATTCCCTTCTCCGGTGAGAAGAAAACGGGCGTGGAGGAGCTCTGGGCGGAGATTGAAAAATTTCTCCCCGGCGGCGAAAAGGCGGCGGGATTTGAAACGGAAGCAGAAGAATAAGGTAGTCATAAAAAAAAGAGTCGCTTGCGGCTCTTTTTTATTGCGAAAATATTCTGCGATTCTTTAGAAAACCTTAAACATTGCTGAAAAAAAGTCTAAAACTTCTCTGCTATGATACAGACAGGTGAAAAAATCAAATATAGGAGGCGTTTTTTATGACAAATAAAAAGAATCGGTTTTTTACATTGGTATTTTCCTGCTGCCCGGGCGCGGGGGAGATGTATCTGGGGCTGTATCGGCAGGGGGTCAGCCTGATGGGGCTGTTTTTTGGTACGATTGCCTTAGCGGCATGGCTGGGCTTTGAGGAATTGATCTTCTTTATCTGCCCGATTGTATGGTGCTACAGCTTTTTCCACACGCATAATCTGCGGCGCATGACGGAGGAGGAATTTGCGGCAGTTGAAGACAAATTTATTTTTGCGGATTATGTAAATTTGAACAGAGAATGGAAATGCAGTCCCAAGCACCGCCGCGTGTTCGGCTTTGTATTGCTCCTGATTGCCCTTTCCGAACTGTGGAAGCAGGCAATGTACCTGATGGAGCGGTTTTTCTATATCCCTGATTTTGCATGGGCACTCAGCTATACGATTCCGCAGATTGTGGTTGCCGTTGTAATTCTGGTTGTGGCACTGCGCCTGATGCGTGAGCCGAAGGATGAGGAAACAGAAGAAGCGGATGAGCAAGCAGAAGAAACAGATGAGCAGGAAATCGCAGAAGCCATTGTGGAAGAAGAAAACAAAGAGCTGTAAGCATAGCACCTATAAAAGCGGAGGAAACCTCAAAAAAGGGTTTCTTCCGTTTTTTAATACAATCTGAACGGGCGCAGATGGCATATTTCTCGCGGAAAACGAATAAATTCCAAGTATACCGAAGCAGAAACACTTCGGACAGCATTCCGATATTTTCAAAAAAGGAGGGAAAGGAAATGGAGACGTTTCATAAGTGCGCCATCAATGACTTTGCATGGCGTTCCGGAGCCTGATTGGATTATTGGAGCTTGGGTCGAAAGAGAGGCGTATATAGCGGGAATAGGAGTGCTCTGTTTTTTGCATACAGTGTTAAGAAAACGTAAAAATTTTTTGTGCAATATAACAATATCGGTAAAATGTGAATTTTGTCGTTGCTTTTATAAAAACATCGGAAAATGTTGATTTCTCAATGTTTAAATGGATTTCTGTTTATCCGCTGAACGAAATAAATTCACGTTTTCTTAACGGACAGATGTCTTTTTGTTGATGTCGAAGTGCATAAAAAACAGATAAAATCAACAGTTTTAATAGATATAACATATAAAAAGTTATGTTAAAAATGGAAAAAAATTGAAAATTATCAAAAAATATCTTGCGTTATAGTCATTTTTTATGTATCATATAGGTGTGTTCCGAATGGAATGATGTATGAGTATTTTTGAAAAACAGAAACGCGCGCAACTCTGATTTCGATGCTGATGCAAAAAAGGAAGATCATCTTTTTTAAAAGAAAAGAGGAGGGAAGTAGGTATGTTAGAAACTTTTAACGCTTTTGTAACAAAAATCAATGGCTTTGTGTGGGGGCCTGTCATGCTGATCCTGTTGGTAGGTACACACGTTTATCTGACATTCAGAACAAGAATCATTCAGAGAAAAACCATTACAGCGATTAAGCTTTCCGTTACACCGGATTCGGAGGCAAGCGGTGACGTATCGGGCTTCGGTGCGCTGGCAACAGCACTTGCGGCTACCATCGGTACCGGTAATATCGTAGGTGTTGCAACTGCAATCGGCGCAGGCGGTCCCGGTGCTGTATTCTGGATGTGGCTTACAGGTCTGTTTGGTATGGCAACAAAATTCGGTGAAGCAACACTGGCGGTAAAATATCGTGTAAAAGCAAAAGACGGTTCCTTCATCGGTGGTCCCATGTACGCTCTGGAAAGAGGTATGGGTCAGAAGTGGCTGGGCGTTCTCTTTGCAATCCTTACAGGTATTGCCTGCTTCGGCATTGGTAATATGACACAGGGTAACTCTATCGCAGAATCCGTAAGCGGTACATTTGGTGTTCCAAAGGTTATCACAGGTATTATTTTAATGATTGCTACAGGTCTGGTAATTCTGGGCGGCGTTAAGTCCATCTCCAAAGTATGTGAAAAGCTGATTCCCCTGATGGCTGGTCTGTATATCTTAGGTTGTCTGGTTATTTGTGTCATCAATGGCGCATATATTCCGGCAGCATTCTCCGCAATTATTCATGGCGCATTCAATCCTCAGGCAGTCGGCGGCGGCTTCGTTGGTGCAACGGTAGTAGCGTGTATCCGTGCCGGTGTATCTCGTGGTCTGTTCACAAATGAATCTGGTCTGGGTTCTGCTCCTATCGTAGACGCATGTGCAGCAACAAGAAATACCTCCAGACAGGCGCTGATTTCCATGTCTGGCGTATTTTGGGATACAATCGTAGTTTGCTTGATGACAGGTCTGGTTCTGGTATCCTCCATCATTAAAGACCCCGTAGGTATGGAAGGTTTGAAGGGCGCACAGATGACAGCAGGTGCTTTCAATGCAATCCCTGTTATCGGGCCTGCAGTTCTGACATTCGGTCTGATTACATTCGCATGGTCCACCATCCTTGGTTGGGCTTACTACGGCGAACGTGCATGGGTATATCTGGTAGGCGTAGAGGCAATTAAGCCTTTCCGTGTTGCATGGACAATCGTTGTACTGGTTGGCTGCTCCGCGACTCTGGAAGTTGTTTGGAACGTAGCCGATACATTGAACGCATGTATGGCATTCCCGAACCTGATTGCACTGCTCGGTCTGAGCGGCGTAATCGCTTCCGAAACGAAGAAATATGTTTGGGATAAGGACGCTGAAATGGGCGGTCTGATGAAATGGATGGACGATGTTGCTCCTTCCGTTGACAAATAATTTCATATTTGATGATAGGCGGTGTGTCAGCAGACACACCGCTTTTTCTTTTGTCTGAAATATGCTATACTTTATCTGTAGGATTTCAGAAAAACGGAGGAAAAACCATGACCGAGAAATTATATTATAGAGATGCCTATGCAACAAAATTCACCGCAAGAGTACTGGACTGTACAGAAGAAAAGAAGCATTGGACAGTCATACTGAACAGAACGCTTTTCTATCCTGAGGGAGGCGGACAGCCTGCGGATATCGGTGTTCTGGGAGGTGTGCGTGTATTGGATGTGCATGAAAGAGGTGAGGACATTGTTCATACAACAGATAAGCCGCTGTCTGTCGGTGCAGAGGTGGAAGGTGAGATTGATTGGGAGCATCGCTTTGATTTGATGCAGAACCATTCGGGGGAACATATTCTCAGCGGTGTCATCTGCGGCAGATATGGCTGTGACAATGTCGGCTTTCACATGGGAAAGGAAAGCATTACGATTGATTTGAATACCAAAATTCCTGCGGAGGATTTGCCTTATTTAGAGGAAAAAGCAAACGAGGCCATCTGGAAAAATGTGCCCGTCGGGATTCGCTATCCTTCAAAGGAGGAGCTGGCGAAGCTGGAATATCGCAGCAAAAAGGAACTGGAAGGACAGGTGCGCATTGTGAATGTGGGCGAGTATGACTGCTGCGCCTGCTGTGGAACACATGTAAAGCTGGCAGGCGAAATCGGGCAGATTAAGATTATCGGCGCGCAGAATTATAAGGGCGGCACACGCTTGGAACTGCTTTGCGGCAAGCGTGCATTGCAGGAGTTCCGTAAGAAAAACGACGTTTCCGCAGAGGTTGGCAGGCTGCTTTCTGTGCCTGCGGTTAAGGCAGACAGCGCAGTGAAAAATGTTCTGGCGGAGCGGGATGAGCTGTTGCAGAATCTGAATCAGTTAAAATGGAAATACTTCACGCTCAAGGCGGAACAGGTGCCCGAAGGAACGGAAAATATCCTGTTCTTCGGCGAGGGCTTGAACAGTAAGGATTTGACGCATTTTGCGGATTTGCTTTTGCAGAAGGGCGCAAAGCGTGCGGCGGTATTTTCCAAGGCAGACGAGGGCTATGTCTTTGTTCTCTTGAGTACGGAGAAGGACGCGCGCGCCTATACCGATGAAATGAAGGAGCCCTTCGGCTGTAAGGGCGGCGGCAAGCCTGATGCGGTGCAGGGCAGGGTTGCAGCAGAGAAAAAAGCACTGAAGAATTTTTTTGCAGACAAGGAATTTTTGATTGCGGAATAAAAAATTTAGAAAAACCCCTCAGATGCTGTAAGGATTTTTCGGAAAAAAGAGACTATTTCGGATGGAAGGGAACGGTGAGAAAAAATGAACGAAATCTGGAAAAAGAACAGAGAAAAGCTGCTTGCACGGATGGAAATGTTTTCGGCGGCAGTGCTGTTTGCAGGGAAAGCACCCATCAAAAGAGGGGACGAGAATTACCCCTTTTCTCCCGATCGCAATTTTTATTATGTAACGGGCATTGAACGGGAGGACTGCATCCTTTTTCTGGCGAAAACCAGAACGGGCGTGGAAGAAACCTTGTATATCCCCAGAGATAACGGCGTTATGGCAAAATGGGTCGGCGCAAACATGACGGCAGAGGAGGCGACCGCGGTAAGCGGTATTGAAAATATCGGTTGGATTGATGCCTTTGAGGAGGATTTCGCCACATATTTATTCAGAAGCGGCATTAAGAAAATCTGGCTTGATATGGAAAACAGAGAATGGCACGGGGAACGTACCCCTGCTTTGCGGTTTGCGGAGAAGGTACACTGCCATGCACCGCAGATGGTCATTGGGGATTTGTACCCTCTGTTCAGCGATATGCGTCTGATTAAGGAAGAATGGGAGCTGGAGCGGATGCGGAAAGCCATGGATATTACCCGTCTGGGGATTGAAGCCATGATGCGGACGGCAAAGCCCAATCAGAAGGAATATGAAATTGAAGCGGCGTATGATTATACGCTGATGGTGAATGGCGCAAGAGAAAAGGCGTTCCGCACCATTGCGGCAGGCGGCAAGCGCGGGACGATTCTGCATTATGTGGAAAATAATCAGACCGTTGCCGATGGCGAGCTGATTCTGATTGACGCAGGTGCGCAGTGGCAGTGGTATAACGGGGATATTTCCCGCACCTTCCCCGTCAACGGCAAATTTACGGAGCGGCAGAAGCTGGTCTACAATATCGTTCTGGAGGGACAGCGGAGAGTCATTGATGCCATTCGTCCCGGTGTGCAGTTCAGTAGTCTGAATGAATTGCTGAAGGAATATTATTTTACGGCATTAAAGGAAATCGGCTTGGTGGAAACCAGAGAGGATGTAGCGAAATATTATTACCATGGCGTGAGCCATTACCTTGGTGCGGAAACGCATGATATCGGCAGATACGGCGACCGTGTACTGGAGCCGGGTATGGTGCTGACGGTAGAGCCCGGACTGTATATCGAGGAATGGGAAATCGGGATTCGGATTGAGGATGATGTTCTGGTGACTGCGGAAGGCAATGAGGTGATGACTGCCGCTATGCTGAAAACAGTGGACGAGATCGAAGCCTTTATGGCGAAGGAATAAGAAATGACGGAGTTTAAGGAAACAGATTTATATGAGCCGATTCGCGCGTTTCTGGAGGAAGAAGGCTATCAGGTGCAGGCAGAGGTGAAGCACTGCGATATTGCTGCCGAGAAGAACGGCAGACTGGTTGTGGTGGAACTGAAAAGGGCCTTTGGGCTGAAGCTGGTTTATCAGGGCTTGGAGAGGCAAAGCCTGACGGATGAGGTTTTTGTGGCAATCCCTCGTCCGAAGAAGGGCGCAAGAGAAAAGGCGTGGCAGGACATGCTGCGTCTGCTGAAGCGTCTGGAATTGGGACTGCTGACTGTTGCGCTGGACAGCCCGTTGAAAACGGTGGACGTGGTACTGACACCTGCGGACAGCATGATTCGTAAGAATAAGCGAAAAAAGGAGCAGCTGCAGGCGGAGCTGGAAGGCAGACAGCTAGATGCAAATATCGGCGGCATGACAAGACGAAAAATTATCACTGCCTATCGGGAAAGGGTCATCCATCTGGCGTGTATTCTGGAGCGAAAAGGGGAAATTTCTCTGGCGGAGCTGCGCGCAAGGGGCTTAGAAGAGCTGGCTGCGCTTCTCAGCCGCAATTATGAGAAATGGTTTGTGCGCGTGGAAAAGGGCGTTTATGCCCTTTCGGAAAAAGGGAAAATCGAATTGAAACGGGCGGATTATGCGAAGGTGGCTGCATATTACAGGCAGGAACAGCTTGGAAGAAATGAGGAAACAATATGAAAATACGGACAAAACGAATCCTTCTTTTTCTAATCTGCGTGGGAGTTGCCGGCTGTCTGGCGGTGGTCTGGCTGAGTGCCTATGTGAAAAGCGAAACGGCGGCGCATATTCTTTCAACGGAGGAAGCGGCAAAGCAGGATGCGGATTGTATTCTGGTGCTGGGATGCGGCGTGCGTCCTGATGGGACACCGAGCCTGATGCTGACCGACCGACTGGAAACGGGCATTGCACTTTATCGGGCAGGCGTGGCGGAAAAGCTTCTGATGAGCGGTGATCATGGCACAGAGGACTATGATGAAGTAAATACCATGAAGCGAATTGCGAAGGAAAGCGGCGTGCCTTCCGCAGATATTTTCATGGACCATGCAGGCTTTTCCACCTATGACAGCGTCTATCGTGCAAAGGAGATTTTCTGCGCGGAAAAGGTGATTATCGTCAGTCAGAGATACCATCTGCCGCGGGCATTATATGTTGCGGAGAAATTAGGCCTGGATGCCTATGGCGTTGCGGCGGCAGATGTGAGCTACAGAGGGCAAAGCTACCGCGAGGCACGAGAAATGCTTGCAAGAGCGAAGGATTTCTGCAATGCGGCACTGAAACGAAAGCCCAGACTGCTGGGGGATGCCATTCCCGTCAGTGGAAACGGAGATAGTACAAACGATTAAGCAAATAAAAAAGGCTGTCTGAAAAATCAGACAGCCTTAAATTTTTCTTATTCTTCGCCGAGATAATCTCTGGGGTTCTGATATACCCCGTTCAGCTGAATTTCATAATGACAGTGGACACCTGTGGACATCCCTGTACTGCCTGTGGTTGCAATGGTATCGCCTTTCTTTACCTTATCGCCGACAGCTACGTTCAAATCCGTGCAGTGTGCGTATAAGGTGGTGAAGCCGTTGCCATGGTCAATCACAACATAGTTGCCGAATTCGCTATGATACTGTGCGGTAACAACAGTCCCCGATGCGGTTGCATAAATGGGGATGATTCTGCTCTGTGTGGAGATATCCATGCCATAATGTTTTCTGCCGTCGCTGATGGAGGGATCGGCAGAGGGATTGAATTCTGTGGAAACGGTACGGCTGTCAACAGGCCAACCGCTCGGTGCATTGCTCAGTGCTGCCAGATAGGTTACGGTATCTGCAACAGCAGAAAAGGAAATGCTTGTTTCATCCATCAGAAGGCTCATCTTATCCAGATGGGTGGAAAGAGCAGATGCCTTATTATAGGATGTGCTGACGAGGGTAGTAAAGGTCGGAGCTGCCGCCTCTGTTCCCTCTGTGGGTGCCAATGCAGATGTCATAGCGGTTAAATCCAGAGAAGCAGAGGAATCGGATTCATCCAGATTGGTAATCTGATGATACAAATCCTCTTTTACGGATTCGATTTCGTTCATTTTCTGCTCCAGCTCTGTTGTTTTATTCTGGAGAGCATCGATATTTTCGGTATATTCGGTATTTTCGGTTTCCAGAAGCTCTGCACGCTGTTCCAGCTTACGGCGTTCCCGTTCGGTTTCCAGTAGCTGCTCCTTAGAGGTATGCAGATCTGTTTTTGTTTTCTGATATGCACCAACGGCGCAGACAGAACCGCCGACCAGAAAAACTGTCGCTGCGCAGACCGCCACAGCATGACGGATGCGGAAGTGGAGCGTTTTCTGCTGACCCTTATGAGAAATATGAAGTGTCAGGAAATGCTTATGGGGTTCCTGCGATTGCTCTTGATTTTCGTTCTGAATTTCATTCTGATTTTCATTCATTCGGAAATATCTCACCTTTCTTTTCATGATATCCATAGGATATTATAATGGAAGAAGTTGGGTTTGTAAACTAAAACTTCATTAAAAGTTTAAATTTTGTAACAATTCGGTAACATTTCGGAGAGTAGACGAAGTGTTGACAGTGTGGTATACTGAAACAGTATGTAATGCGTATGCTATAATAGGTAGAAATATGTTAGGTGTGTCCCAATGAGAAAAAAGGAAGGGGCTTTTTTATGGAGCCAAAAATAAAAATGGGCATCAGCGCAGTCCAAAACGGTTTGCGCGCGGTATCGTTCGGAAGAAAGGCTTTGGCATTTCGGAAATTTCTGCCGGGCGGCAGAAGAAAAGCAGCCGGAAGGGCAATGCAGAAGGCGGAAAAGCAGGCGGTGCAGGCAAATACAAAGACCCTCCGCAAGAAGGACAGGCGGAAGGCATTACAGCGCATCAAGGGCATCGGGCGTGTGGCTTTGGTGGTGCGAAGAAAATATTTCTGACAAAAATCAATGGGTAGGAGGAACGCCAAAATGGACGAGATGGAAAAGAATGAATTAGAAAAAAATGAGGAATTGGAGCCGAAAGAAGCAGTAGAAACCAAAGAGGAGCCGACGCAGGGGGAAGCATCTGTGACGGATGCGCCTGCGGCGGAAGAAGCTACAGAAACGGTAGAAGAATCCGTAACGGCAGAAGCTTCTGTAGAAGAAACAGCGGAAGAGCCTGAGATAGAGGAAACGGAAGAACTGAAGCAGGAAGAACCGAAGCAGGAGGAACAGCCTGTGGAAGCCCCTGCGGCGCAGAAAGCGGAAAAGGGCGGCGTACTGGGGATTGTGATTGGCTTGATTGCGTTGATTGCGATTGTGGCGTATGCGTGGATGAACCCAATGGGAAAAGCTGTTGATACGGGTATCCTGTATACCAAGGATGATAATCTGTATTACTACGATTTGAAAAATGAACCGTATCAGGTGCAGGAGGGACTGAGCAACGGCGGCACCTATCATTACTTCTACACTGCTTGGGGCGCAAGCGTGACAGAGGACGGCAGCTATCTGTATTTCTCCGATGATGTGGATGAAAATGGTGCATTTGTGCTGTATCGCAGGGATGCGAAAAATGCGGATGCAAAGGCGGCGCAGATTGATACGGATGTTTACGATTACATGGCAAGCAAGGACGGCAAGGTGGTCGCTTATCTGAAAAAGAGCGGCGAGACCTACGCGCTTTGTGTCTATGACGGCAAGCAGGTGCAGACCGTAAAGACGGGCATAAATCTGGAAAATGATGTTTATGCGTTGAGCGGTGATGGCAAATATCTTGCGTTCACCGATACCACAGGGCTTCTGAATGCAGTTGCAGTCGGCAAGAATATGGAGGATAACATTCTTCCCCTGACCGATTCCGCGGAAACCTACGCATTGGCGGAGGAAAGCGGAATTCTGTATTACGTTGCGGCAGGCAAGGATGGCTATAACATTTTCAGCTATGATTTCAAGGGAGAGCCCAAGACCGCAGTCGAAAATGTTTCTTCCATGGAAATGATGCCCAACGGCAGAGATGTGCTCTACTGCAAAAAGAGCGAAGAAAAGGTGCTTTATAAGGACATTATCGTGGATGACATGGCAGAGCAGGATGCGAAGCTGAAAAAGGGCGATGAGGGCTATGAGCAGAAGGTGCAGAGAGACGAAATCCGTAAGGCAATGAAAAACGGCGAGGGCTTTGAACCGCTTTTGCAGGAATGCTATGTGCTGACAGGCGGCAAGAGCGTTCGGGTAGCAGGTGATGTGGTTGCGGCAGTCGGTGTTGACAGCAAGCAGACCTATGTGGCAGGCTATAAAACAAAGGAATTTACACCCATGCATCTTTCTGTAATGGATGGCGGACTGGACATGGTGGAATATATTTATTATATGTCTCTGAATTATGGCGGCATGGAGGTATTCCTTGCGGATACGACAGGGAAGGTAAATCTGCTTTCCGGCAGTCAGCCGCAGCTGGATGGGCTGAAGCTTTCCGAAAACGGCAAGAAGGCAGCTTATCTGGATACCGATGCGAATACAGGGGATACCATTCTGGTGGAAATCGAGCTGGGAAAGGAAAAAGCAGAAACCGTTGCCACAAATGTACAGAGCTTCGGCTACATCGGCAATACCCTGATTTATTACTTTGATTATACAGAAGGCGTAGGCACATTGGGCGCAGCAGGCAGCAAAACAACCATTGCAAACGCAAGCGGCGTACAGTTCACAGAGGACGCGGTGTATTATGTTGCCGATGCAGATGCAGCAACAGGCAACGGCGAGCTGCGTGCATGGGATGGCAAGACAGAAACCACCATTGCCAAGGATGTATTTGCTTTCCAGTATAAGGATAACGGCAAGCTGGTTTATATCGGCAAGTATGATGTGAATGCAGGCGTGGGCGATTTGTATTATTATGACGGTAAGGAAGCGCGCAAGCTAGATACAGGCATTACGGCAATCTTTATTTATTGAGGATGATACGATGAACGAAAGAATGGAAACAAACAACCCTGAGGCAACCGAAGCCTTGGGAGAAAAACTGGGACGAGAGGCAAGGGCAGGGCAGATTTACTGCCTGAGCGGCGATCTGGGCGTTGGCAAAACGGTCTTTACGAAGGGCTTTGCCAAGGGGCTTGGGATTACGGAGCATGTGACCAGTCCTACCTTTGCCATTGTGAATGAATACGAGGGCAGACTGCCCTTGTATCATTTTGATGTGTACCGCATTTCCTGCGAGGAGGAAATGGAGGACACCGGCTATGAAGAATATTTTTACGGCGAGGGCGTTTGCTTGGTGGAATGGGCGGAGTTGGTGAAGGAGTTGATTCCTGCCGATGCCGTCTGGATTACGATAGAGAAGGACTACACCAAGGATGACGATTACCGCCGCATCACCATCAGACAGGAGGGCTGAGGATGAAGATTTTAGGAATTGACACCACGGGGCAGACTGCCAGTGCTGCTCTTGTGGAGGGAGATAAGCTGATTGCGGAATTTACCATGAATTATAAGCTGACGCACAGTCAGACCATCCTGCCCATGATTGCGGATATTCTGGAACGGACGGAAACGGACAAGGCAAGCATTGACTGCATTGCCTGTGCCTGCGGCCCCGGCTCCTTTACGGGGCTGAGAATCGGCGCGGCAACGGCGAAGGGCTTTGCGCTTGCGTTGGACAAGCCCATTGTCGCCGTTCCCACATTGGATGCATTGGCATATAATGTGTTTGAAACGAATAAATTCATCTGCCCGATTATGGATGCCAGAAGAAATCAGGTTTATGCCGCTTTTTATATGTGGGAAAACGGCAAGCTGATTCGTCTGACAGACCACATGGCAGAAAGCATTGAGCGTGTCATTGAAATTGCGGAAATGCTGGAGCAGGAGGTCATTTTTCTGGGGGACGGCGTGCCGGTGCACAGAGAAAGACTGGAACAGAACCCTGCGTTTTTATTCGCTCCCGCGCACTGCAATATGCAAAGAGCATCTGCAGTGGCAGCACTGGGCGCAATCATGGCAGAGGAAGGACTGGCAAAGCCGGGCAATGCATTTGAGCTGATTTATCTGAGAAAATCACAGGCGGAACGGGAAAGAGAAGCCAGACTGGCAAAGGAGGAAGCAGGAGAATGATTGAGATTGTCCCTATGGCGGAGGAGCATATCAACGGCGTGGTGACGCTTGAGGAAGCAACCTTTTCTATTCCCTGGACCAGAGCGGATTTTGAAAGAGAAGTCAGAGAAAACACAATGGCGATTTACTATGTGGCGCTGATGGATGGCAGAGTAGTCGGCTATGCAGGGATGTGGCATGTAGTAACAGAAGGACATATCACAAACGTGGGCGTACTGGAGGAGGTACGCTGTGAAGGCATCGGCAGCAGGCTGATGGAAAAGCTCATTGAAAAGGCGTTGGAAAAAGAAATGACAGGCATTACCTTGGAGGTACGCATGGGGAATCGGCCTGCACAGGCGTTGTACCATAAATACGGCTTCAAGGCGGAGGGCATCCGTAAGAATTATTACCCCGACACCAAGGAGGATGCAATTATCATGTGGAAATATTTCCCCGATGCAGAGGGCGCGTCCCTTTGACGGAGCGGAAAAGAAAAAATAGAAACGCTGAGATGTGAGAGTGCATTTCAGCGTTTTTTGCAAAAAGGAGATGAAGAAAAATGGAAAAACCATTTGAATTGGCGTATACAGAGCTAAAGAAAGGGTGCTTTCCTGAGGAGCTGTCCTTTCGCACAACGGCGGAGATCAAGCCTCTGGAGGGGGTCATTGGGCAGGAAAGAGCCGTGAAGGCATTTGATTTCGGCTTGGCAGTAAAAATGAAGGGCTACAATATTTATATGGCAGGCCCTTCCGGCACGGGCAAAACTACCTATGCAAGAAACAGCACCGAAAAGCTGGCGCAGACAGAGCCGGTGCCGTATGACTGGTGCTATGTCTATAACTTTCAGAATCCCAGAAGCCCTTTGGCACTGCGCTTCGAGCCGGGACAGGGCAAGCAGTTCAAGGAGGACATGGCAGAGCTGGTGCAGCTTTTCAAAACGGAGCTGCAGAAGGCGTTCCGTGCGGAGGATTACGAAACACAGAAAAACACTTTGGAGCATTCCTTTGATGAAAAGAGAGACGCGCTTATGGCAGAAATGAGTGCCGTTGCGGAGCAGTACAGCTTTCAGGTAAAAACAACGAATGCAGGCGTATTTTTCATGCCTGTGGTAGAGGGCAAGGCGGTCGGCGAGGATGAATACGATGACCTGAGCGAGGATATAAAAAATAAAATTGAGAAAAATTCTCAGATGGTGCAGGAAAAAGCAGGCTCCATTATGCGTGAGCTGCGCGATATGGATAAGGAATCCAAGCGGCAGACCGATCAGTTGGATTATAAAACGGGAATGTTTGCCATCGGGCATCATGTGAATGCGGTGCAGGAAAAATATCGGGAATATGAAAGAGTTATTTCCTACATCAATGCGGTGCAGGAGGATGTTCTGGAAAATATCAGCCAGTTCGTTGAGGAGGAAGAGGATGGCGAAGACAGCCTTGCAAGTCTCCTGCCGATGCTTGGGAAAAAGCCTGCCGAGGATGTGACGCTGAAATATAAGGTCAATCTGATTGTGGACCATTCTGACAGCAAGGGTGCGCCCATCGTGGTGACGTTTAACCCGACCTATAATAATCTGGTGGGTGAGGTGGAATATGACAGCGAATTCGGGAATTTGACAACGGATTTCATGAAGATTAAGGGCGGCCTGTTCCATAAGGCGAATGGCGGCTACCTGCTGGTGCAGGCGCAGGATATTCTTTCCACACCACAGGCATGGGAGGCACTCCGCCGCGTGATGAAGACCAGAGAAATCAACATGGACTCCATACGGGAGCAGCTGGGTGCAGTGGTTGCGCCTACCCTGAAGCCGGAGCCGATTCCTGCAAATATCAAGGTGATTATGATTGGCAGCAGCTATTATTATGAGCTGTTGAATGAATATGACGAGGAATTTGATAAGTTCTTCAAAATTCGCGCGGACTTTGATTATGAAATGCCTCGTACAGATGAAAATATCCGGAAAATCGCGCAGTTTATCAAACGGTTTGTGGATAGAGAGGGGTGCATGGAATTTGATGTAAGCGCGGTTTGCGCTATTGTGGAATATTCCTCCCGAACGGCAGAGCGGCAGGATAAGCTTTCCACGCGCTTCAATCATCTGGCGGAGATTCTCTGCGAAGCGGTAACATGGGCAAAGCTGGAAGGAGCGGAGCTTGTGACGGCGGAACATATTCAGAAAACCATTTACGAAAAGGAGCAGCGGATGAAGCTGTATGAAGAAAAGCTGGACGAAATGCTCGAAGAAAACGTCATTATGATTGATACCGAAGGGGCGGAAATCGGGCAGATTAACGGGCTTGCCGTTCTGGATATGGGCAATTATGCCTTTGGGAATCCTTCCCGTATTACGGCAACAACCTATGTCGGCAAATCCGGCATTGTGAATATCGAGAAGGAGGCACGCCTGAGCGGACAGACGCATGACAAGGGCGTGCAGATTATCACGGGCTTTCTGGGGCAGACCTATGCGCAGAATTTTCCGCTTTCTTTGAGCTGTCGGGTTTGCTTCGAGCAGAATTATAATGGTATTGATGGGGACAGCGCCTCCAGTACGGAATTATACTGCATTCTTTCCTCCTTGGCGGAACTGCCGATTCGTCAGGATTTGGCGGTGACGGGTTCTGTCAACCAGAAGGGCGAAATTCAGGCAATCGGCGGTGTGACCCATAAAATCGAAGGGTTCTTCGACCTTTGCAGAAAACGCGGTCTGACGGGGACACAGGGGGTAATTATTCCTGTTTCCAATGTGAAGGATCTGGTGCTGAAGGATGAGGTGGTGCAGGCGGTGAAGGACGGTCTGTTCCATATTTATCCGATTTCTAAGATTGATGAAGGGATTGAGCTTCTGATGGGGCTGTCCGCCGGAAAGAAGAATAAGACAGGAAATTTCCCTGCGAACAGCGTACACGGCAGGGTTATGAAAAAGCTGAAGGCGTTTGATAAACGAGCGCAGGGCGAGGAAGAATAAAAAGCAAGACAACATGGGAAAAACGAAAGGAGCATTTTATGAAGAAAATAATTGGTTTAGCCTTGGTGGCAGGCTGTCTGGCAGCGATGCCTGTGATGGCGCAGGCGGCGGAATTTCCTGCGGTGGATATCGCGACAAAGTGCGAGTATGCGAATGGACACACGGGCTTCAAAAAGGATGACAGACCGGATGAAATTACCATGAAGAAGCTGATTCTGACGGAAACAGAGACAGATGGCTTTGCGGCAGGCGCGAAATTCGTATTTACCGCAGAAGGAAAAATGCAGTTTGCAGAGAAAGAAAAAACGGTTGTGGAAAACGGCTCCGTAAAGGCGGAATGTTACGCAGAGGAAGGCAAGCTGATTGTGCAGATTCTTGCGGCGGATGACACGAAGCAGGAAGCCCTGACGCTTTCCGATTATACGCTGGATGCGGAAAATGGCGCATTGGAGGTTGGCTCCGGTGTGCATTATGGTCTGTATGCAGACTACGAGGATGCAGACGGAAAAACTGAACAGACAAAGGTGATTGAAAATTTCGTGGATGCGAACTTTGAAATCTCGACCAGAACAAACTGGGTGATAACCATTCCTGTGGGCGAGAATTCTATTTATTCCGGCGCAGACAGGATCGCGTTGGATACTCCGGCTTACCTCAGCAAAAGCGGCTATACTATGCTGCCCCTGCGTGCGGCGGTAAAGGCGTTTGACCGTGAGCCGACCAAAGTTGATTGGAACGCAGGGGAGAAAGAGGTCACCATTCTGAAGGGAGATGTCTATTTTCAAATGAAAGCAGGCGAAAAGAAAATGCTTTATGGTGGCAATCCATTGGAAACCTCGGGGGAACTAGAGATTGTCAATGGCAGAGCCTTCCTTCCGATGCGGGATTGGGCGAAGATTTTCGGCGCAGAAAAAATTCTCTGGAACGATGAAACGAAAACCGCAACGCTCAAGGGGAGCTATACGGAAAACCGCGGCAGATAAGCAAGAAAATATTGGAAAAGGGCGTTTATTGGGAACAATAGACGCTCTTTTTTCGACTAAAGATTAAGACTTTCTTACAAAATGGGAAAGAACCTTTTCATTTTGACAAAATTTGATATACTGATATACTAGAGGAGTATGTCAAAGGAAAGTTTACATAAGGATAAGCAGGAGGAATACACAATGAGACATAAGTGGAAACGGCTCCTGCTGACAACGATGGCGGTGGGGATGCTTTCATCCGTAACGGCATTTGCAGCAAATGTCAGCATGAACCTATTTTATAACGGCAAGAACCACGCATACAATGCGAAGGAGATTGTGGTAAAGATTGACGGAAAAACCATGACACCGAAGGATATGCCTGCGGTCGCGATTGACGGCAGAACGCTTCTGCCCATGCGCCAGATTGCGCAGGAGCTTGGCTGCGAGGTTACCTGGAACGAAGAAGCCAAGCAGGCGTATGTGATCAATGATGATTACACACTGGTCTTTGAAATGAATAAGGCAACCGGCTACAAAAACGGCAAAACCTTTACCATGGATGTGCCGCCAATGATTGTAAACGACAGAACGATGCTGCCTGTGCGTGCGTTGGCTTCTGCACTGGATCTGAACATTCAGTGGGACGATGCAACCAGAACGGTTTCCATCAAAACGACGGCAAACACCACGCCGACAACACCTACAACACCGACAAATCCAACCACACCCACCACACCCACTACACCGAGCGTGAATTATGTCACGCTGAATAAGGTGGCTGTGCCGGCAAGCAAAACGGCGGAGCAGACCTTCTCCGTGCAGGCAAGCGGTGCGGTTTCCTCCTATGAGGAGGTCTACGTGGCAGATAACAAGATTGTGCTTGATTTTTACGGCGCAAAGAACGGTCTGGCGACAAGTCTGACTGCAACGAACAGCGGTATTGTGACCGCAGTGCGGACGGCGGAGCATACAGCGGATGATGGTACAATCTACACCAGAGTGGTGTTTGATTTAACAGGGAAAAAGAACTACACCATTACGCAGAGTGCGGATAAATCCAAGCTGACGATTGCATTCAAAAGCGTAACGGTCAGCGATATTGCAATTCGACATAACAGCAGCACCGACAGAGATATCATTGAGGTTGGCGGGGACAGCGCACTGGGCGTGAACGTCTATACGCTTTCCAATCCGAGCAGGGTTGTTGTGGATATTCCCAATGCGGTTTCCGAGCTGGACAGCACCTTTGACGTAAGCGCACTGGAATATGTAACGGCAGGCAGAGCGGCAATGTTCAACGATACGACTCTGCGGTTGGTATTTGAGGTGGACGGCATGGCGAAATACAGCTATACCACAGATAATCATGCGATGACATTACAGATTTTCAGCTCCAGTATGAAAAACATGAGCTATGACACAAGCGCAAATAAGCTGTATTTGCAGAAAAAGGATACCATTCAGACAGGCAGTGTGAAAATCAATGATCATTATCTGGATGGCTATACCGATGTGGTATTGCCCGGAGATTATTCCGAAACCTTCGGCAGCGGCACTTATGATATCGATAACGGTGTAATCAAGAGTATTCAGGTTTCCACAAGTGGTGGCAAGACAACCATCCGCTTTAACCAGAGCCGTATCAGCTGCTACAGCATTACGGAGGAGCAGGAAAGATATGTCATTTCCGTAAAGAATCCGCAGGATGTATACAGTAAGGTGCTTCTGCTGGATGCAGGTCACGGCGGCAGTGACCCCGGCGCAAGCGGCAACGGACTGACGGAGAAAAATCTCACCCTTACCATTATGCAGAAGGTTGCAAATTATCTGGACGGCAGCGGCATTAAGGTTTATGTGACAAGAAACAGCGATACCTACCCCACAAACAGCAGCAGGGCGCAGAGTGCAAATGCGATTGCGGATGCAATGGTTTCCATTCACATGAATTCCGGCTCGGCAGTGGCAAACGGCACAGAGGTGCTGTATAAAAACCATTCCAATGATACGGGCAGCAATCTGACAAGCCTGAAGCTGGCACAGCTGATTCAGAACAGCATTGTCAGCGCAACAGGCAACACCAATAGAGGAACAAAGCTGCGTACCGATTTGCTGATTCTGAATACAACAACCGTACCTGCGGTTATTGTAGAGACGGTATTTATCAGCAACCCCGGCGATGCGCTCAAGATTTCGCAGGAGGATTATCAGAATAAAGTCGCAAAGGCGATTGCAGATGCAATCGAGGAGGCATTTACCTATCCCTTACGATAAGATAAGAAAATCAGACCATGGCAGAGATGCTGTGGTCTTTTTCTATAAATTTTTCTGCAAATATGGTATAATTTAATCCGGAATAGAAAAAGAACAACAGGAGGAATGAGAGATGAACCGTTTTGACGGAAGAAAGACAGATGAACTGCGTCCCGTAAAAATCATCAAGGATTTTACGCGCTACGCGGAGGGGTCTGTGCTGATAGAATGGGGCAACACAAAGGTACTTTGCAACGCCTCCGTAGAGGAAAGCGTGCCGCCCTTTAAAAAGGGGAGCGGCGAAGGCTGGGTAACGGCAGAATATTCCATGCTGCCTCGCGCAACCGCAACAAGAAACAAAAGGGACATCAATAAGCTGAAGCTGAATCAGCGTTCCACGGAAATTCAGAGACTGATTGGCAGAGCCTTGCGTGCGGCAGTGGATTTTACGGAGCTGGGCGAAAGAAGCATTACGGTGGACTGCGATGTTCTGCAGGCGGACGGCGGCACCAGAACGGCATCTATCACAGGCGGCTTTGTTGCACTGGCAATGGCGTGTCGGAAATTGGTAGCGGAGGGGCTGATTGAAAAAATGCCCCTGCACCGTTATATTTCCGCGGTAAGCGTTGGTGTGGTAGATGGCGTTGCCATGGCGGATCTTTGCTATGAGGAGGATTCCGCGGCGGAAGTGGATATGAATATTATCATGACGGATGAAGGAAACTTCGTAGAGGTGCAGGGCACAGGTGAGCATGGCACCTTTACGCAGGAACAGCTTCTGGAGTTGCTTGCGCTTGGCAGAAAGGCGGCAGGCGAATTGAAACAGCTGCAGCAGGCGGCGCTGGATGGTCTGGAATTGAGCTAAGGATGAACGAGGAGGAAACGATGGAAACGATTATTTTTGCAACGAAAAATAAAGGGAAAATCAAGGAAATCAACGAAATTCTGGCGGATATGGATGTAAATGTCATTTCCATGGAAGAAGCAGGCATTACGATTGACGTGGTGGAGGATGGCAAGACCTTTGAGGAAAATGCCATGAAAAAGGCAGTGCAGGTGATGGAAATCGGCGGCAAGATTACCCTGAGCGATGATTCCGGTTTGGAAATCGACTACATGGATAAAGCCCCCGGCATTTATTCCGCGCGTTTTATGGGCGAGGATACGCCTTACCCCGAACGCTTCAAGGCGATTTTTGAAAAGCTGAACGGTGTGCCGGAGGAAAAGAGAACGGCGCGCTTTGTCAGCTGTATTGCGGCAGCATTCCCTGATGGCAGACGTTTGGTCAGCTATGATACCGTTGAGGGCATCATCGGCTATGAGGCAAAGGGCGAGAATGGCTTCGGCTATGACCCTATTTTTTATGTACCGGAAAAGGGGAAATATATGGCGGAGCTTTCTTCCGAGGAGAAAAATGCAATCAGCCACAGAGGAAAGGCACTGCGCAAAATGAAAGAAATGCTGAAAAAGGAACTGTAAGCCTATGAAAATTCTGGTTTTGAGTGATACCCATGCGTATCTGGAAAATGCAAGAGCGGTGCTTGCGCGGCTGCAAGGGAAGGTGGACGCGGTGTTTCATCTGGGCGACCATGATGATGACGCGGTTGCATTACAGCAGGAATTTCCTAAGCTGCCGTTTCATTATGTCAAGGGGAATAATGATTATCGCGTGGATACGCCTTCGCAGAAGCTGGTGCGGCTTGGCGGAAAAACCTTGCTCCTGACGCATGGGCATAAGCAGCGCGTGTATTGGAATTATGACACGATTTCCTATTGGGCGGAGGAACAGGGGGCGGATGTTGTGCTTTTCGGACATACGCACATGCCGCTTTGGGAGGCGGGCGGCAGAGTTGCCCTCTTTAACCCCGGGAGTATCTCTTTGCCAAGGGGCGGAACACTGCCTACCTTTGGCATTCTGACAATGGAAGACGGCAGAATCGAAGGGGCAATTATGGAATATTGGAATAAGGAGCATTTCAAACGCATCAATTAAAAGAAGGAGCCGATGAAACAACACAGGAGATTTCATCGGCTTTTTTAAAAAAATAAGAAAAGTTTGAAAAACCTGTTGACAGGCATGACGTTTTATGGCATAATATCTCTTGCGCTAGTAACGTGGATCAGTAGCTCAGTTGGATAGAGCAACGGCCTTCTAAGCCGTGGGTCGGGGGTTCGAATCCCTCCTGGTTCATTTTTTCTTTGCGGGTGTAGTTCAATGGTAGAACGTCAGCCTTCCAAGCTGAACACGTGAGTTCGATTCTCATCACCCGCTTTCGCAATGCGGATCAGTAGCTCAGTTGGATAGAGCAACGGCCTTCTAAGCCGTGGGTCGGGGGTTCGAATCCCTCCTGGTTCATAAAAAGCCATTTCAACCGATAATCGGAGGAATTGGCTTTTTTCTTTGCACAAATTTGTTTTTACGGTTGACTTTTTCAAAAAAAGCACATAAAATAAAAGCGTGTGGATGAAAGCGGTTATCGCTCCACCTCGAGTACCCTCCCCGAGTAAAAATCAGAGGGATTTTTTATTTGCGGATATGGCGAAATTGGCAGACGCGCTGGATTTAGGTTCCAGTGAGGCAACTCGTGCAGGTTCAAGTCCTGTTATCCGCATTGCAGAAATCTTGATTTTTCAAGGTTTCTTTTTTTATGCGGAATAAAAAAGAGAGCTGAAAAGCTCTCTTTTGCTTTGCGAGAATTATAAGGTTTCAAATTCATCCAACAGCTCCTTGAAAAGCTGCATGGCATTTTCAATGGGAGCGGCAGTAGTCATATCTACGCCGGCACCCTTGAGCAGGTCGATGGAATATTCGCTGTCTCCTTTAGAGAGAAAATCCAGATACGCAGCTACCGCAGGCTGTCCCTCGTTCAGAATTTTTCTGGAAAGGGCAATCGCAGCACTGTAGCCGGTTGCATACTGATATACATAGAACGCATTATAGAAATGGGGGATACGCGCCCATTCAATATCAATTTCCGAATCAATCACGATATCCTCGCCAAAATATTTGATGTTCAAATCACGATAGATTTGGTTCATGCCTTCCCATGTAAGGGGTTCGCCCTTTTCTGCCATGGCGTGTGTGATTTTTTCAAATTCGGCAAACATGGTCTGGCGGAAGAGTGTACCGCGGAACTGCTCCAGGAAATAGTTGATGAGATATTTCCGCATGGTTTTATCCTCAGTTGTTTTCAGAAGATGCTCCATCAGCAGGGCTTCATTGCAGGTAGAAGCTACCTCTGCAACGAAAATCTTATGGTCGGCATAAAGATAGGGCTGCTTTTTCCATGTGAAGAAGCTGTGCAGGGCATGCCCCATTTCATGCGCAAGAGTAAACATGCTGTTGATGGTATCGTTATGGTTGAGCAGAACAAAGGGATGTACGCCGTAGCTGCCCCAGGAATACGCACCGCCGCGCTTGCCCTTGTTTTCGTAAACATCAATCCAGCCGCTTTCCATACCGTGCGCCAGAGCCTTGCAGTACTCCTCGCCCATTACCTGCAATGCCTCTTTTACGGTTACTTTTGCCTGCTCATAAGGAATCTTGACATCTGCATCGGGTACAAGTGGAACATATAAATCATACATGTGCAGTTCATCTACGCCAAGCTCCTTTTTGCGCAGGGAAACGTAGCGGTGCAGCAGGGGAAGGCTCTTGTTGACGGTTTCAATCAGCGTATCATATACAGAAAGCGGAATATTGTCATCGGAAAGCGCCATTTCCATCGCAGAGCCGTACTTTCTTGCCTGTGCGAAAAAGACATCGCTTTTTACAGATGCGGCATAGGTTGCGGCGATGGTGTTTTTCTGTGCGGAATAGACAGAATAGAGATTTTTGAACGCCTGCTCACGAACAGAGCGGTCGGGGCTTTCCAGAAAGGTGACATATCTGCCCTTTGTCAGCTCCAATTCTTCTCCTGCGGCAGTGCGGATAGGCGGGAAAGTGATATCCGCGTCATTCAGCATGGTAAAAATCTGCTGCGGTGCGCCGCCTAGCTCTGCGGTTCTGGCAAGCAGATGTTCCTCCGCAGGAGAAAGGGTGTGTGCCTTCTGGCGCAGAAGGGTATGGAAGAAATGGTCATAGACAGCAAAATCTGCCGCTTTTTCTGCACGGAAGGCGGTAAGCTTTTCCTCTGGAATGGCAATAATTTCAGGGGTGAGGAAGGAAACTGCCGCAGAATAGCGAATCAGCAGCAGCTCTGCACGGGAAGCCAGCCCCTGATAGAAGGCATTTGCACTATCCTCGTGCATCCGCATGGAGGCGTAGGTATAGATATGGTCTAATTTCAGGGAAAGTGCCTCATTCTTTTTCAGGCAGGAAAGCAGTGTTTCTGCGGAGTCCGCCAGCTTGCCGGCAAAGGCAGTCAGCTCGGGCAGACTCTTTTCCAGAGAGGCATAGGCAGCCTCCCAATCAGCATCGGTTTTGAAATAATCCTCGATGTGCCAATGAAAACGAGGGTCGGTATCCTTTCGTTCGGGAATGGTATGATTCATAATCGTAGCCTCTTTTCTATTTTAGATTTTATTTTTTGATTTTTTTTATTTCAATCTATAGCATACCATTTCTTTGGGAATTTATAAAGGGGATGAAAACGTGTATTTTTTTCGGAAATCCGTAAATTTTATCAGATGTTCTGCGGGTTTTTCTTGCTGTCGGGACGTTTTCATTGTATGATAAAAAAGAGGTGATATTTTATGGAAAAGGGTTTGAAGGTACTTTTAGTTGCCTCCGAATCAGCGCCTTTTGTCAAAAGCGGCGGCTTGGGTGATGTTGTCGGCTCTTTGCCGAAGTCATTGCAGAAAAAGAACGTGGATGTCCGTGTGGTCATTCCTCGTCATAGAGTAATTAAAAACGAGACAATGTACGGCGTGGAATTTTTAGGAGAATTTGACGTTTATTTACAATGGAGAAAACAGAGAGCCAAGGTTCTGGTAAAGCCCGGAGAGGTGCCTGTTTATTTTATTGAAAACGATTATTATTTCAGCCGTGGTGCGTTATACGGCTTTGATGACGATAACGAACGCTTTGCCTTTTTCGGCAAGGCTGTTCTGGATATGCTGGCAATGCTTGATTTTTATCCTGATGTGATTCATTGCAACGACTGGCAGACAGGGCCGGTCTGTATGTATCTGAAGGAAATGTACAATAAGGTAACGGAATATTCCAAAATCAAAACACTGTTTACGATTCATAATTTGCAGTATCAGGGACGTTTTTCGCTCGATACCATGGAGCTTCTGGGAGTGTCCGACTGGGCATACGCCAATATTGAATTTTATAATACGGTCTGCTATATGAAAATGGGTCTGGTGTATGCCGATTATATCAGTACCGTCAGCGGAACCTATGCACAGGAAATTCAGACACCCGAATATGGGTATGGCATGGATGGCATTTTGCGCAGCAGAAGCGACCGCCTTTGCGGGATTCTGAACGGCATTGATTTTACGGCGAATAACCCCGAAACAGATGGTTTTATCGTGAAGCATTTCAGCGCGGCGCATCCCGAAGGAAAGACAGAGAATAAGCATGCCCTGCAAAAACGCTTGGGCCTGGAGGAACGGGAGGTTCCGTTGATTGCCATGATTACACGCTTGGCAGACCAAAAGGGTGTGGATATTCTGGCACCTGTTTTGGATGAAATGATGCGCCGAGATGTGCAGTTTGTGCTGCTTGGCACGGGTGAGCCTTCGTATGAATATACCTTCCGCAGCCTGCAGAGCCGTTACCCCGGCAGGGTTTCTGCGAATATCTTCTTTGATGAGGCACTGGCACAGCAGATTTACGCATCTGCGGATTTATTTCTGATGCCTTCCAAGTTTGAACCCTGCGGCTTAGGGCAGATGTTCAGCCTGCGCTTTGGCACTGTGCCGATTGCGAGAAAAACAGGCGGTCTGGCGGATACGATTCGGCAGTATAACCCTGAGACGAAGGAGGGCAATGGGTTTTTATTTGAAACCTATGACTGCGGCGGACTGCTTTGGGCATTGGATGAAGCCCTGCGTACCTACCACATGGGCAGGGAAGAATGGGCGCACGTTGTGAAAAATGCAATGCTTTGTGATTATTCGTGGGAAAGCTCCGCGGTACAGTATATTGCACTGTATGAAAAGCTGAAAGAAAATTAAGAAAAGAGAACGCCTGAGAAAAAATTGTTATAAAATTTCTCGGGCGTTTTTTTGAAAAAAGAAAGCTGTGTTGATTTGCAAAAACGGTATGAATATAGTATGATAGAGAAAAAGAATTGCAATCAAGCGTCAGGAGGGATTGCCATGATTACAGTATGGAACAGGAAAGAGCTGTTTTGCACATTTGATATGAAAAAACAGGCGGAGGTGCGAGATATTCTCTGGAAATTTGATATTTCTTATGAGATGCGCGTTTCTGATCGGGCGGATTTTTTTGTGAGCGGAAGAACAACTTCGACGGATGCAGATATCGACCATCAGACGGAATACCTGATTTATGTCAGGAAGGAAGACTATGACAGAGCCATGTTTTTGGTACAGAGAAATTTGAAGGAATAAGCGGCAATGAAAAGAAGACCGAAAAAATTTTTGAATAACAGTAATAAGATGCTGACTGCGTTGGTCTGTATTCTGGCGGTGGTCTGTCTGGTAGCAGGTGGGATTTATATTGATACCTTCCATGGACAGGGGCGTTTTCTCGCCCTTATCGGAAAAACGAACCGAACGCAGGCGCAGGAGGAGGACACAGCCGTGCAGGAGGATACACCGAAGGAAAGCGTGGCGGTGGATGCCGGCAGTAAGGCGGCTGTTGCTGCATTTGGAAAGGAATTTCTGCTTTGCACGAAGGATGGCGTGAAATATTATACCGCCGTAGGGGCGCAGAAGTGGAGTGATACCTTCAGTATGACTTCGCCAACCCTTGTGCAGGAAGGCGATTTTGTTGCTGTTGGCGACATGGGCGGTAAAACGGTACGGGTTTATAATAAGGAAGGAATGGTTTATGATTTGCAGGCGGAAGGCTCTCCTGTGCAGTTCGCGCTGAATGAAACCGGCTATCTTTCCCTGATTACGAAGAATGACAGCAGCTACCGCATCTGTGTTTATAACCGGAAGGGGAAGCTTTTGAAGGAGCGTGTGGAGGAGAGCAAGGGCATTTATCCCCTTTCCTCGGATGTATCGGATGACAGCAGGGTGTTTGCGATCAGCTATCTGGACACAACGGATATTTCCCCGATGGGGCGCGTTCTGCTGTTCTATATCAATGCGGAGGATGGAGAAAACTTTACGGACAGCATGTTTGCGGCAGTGGAAAAAACGGATGAAATCATTCCGGTTATCAGCTATCGCAAAAATGGCGCGTTGGCGGTGATTTCCGATCAGGCAGTCTATGGTGTTGGCAGTGACGGCGGCGAGCTTTGGAATTATCCTCTGGAAAATACCGTTGATCAAGCGGCATTAGGGAATAAGGAATATATTGTGCTTGCGCTGGGGGACGGTGTGGCAAATAAGGATGGCAGAGAGAAGGGAACGGTTTGTTGGCTGGATGGCAGCGGCAATGAGAAGGGCTCCTTTGCCTCCGGCGAGAGTGTGACGTATCTGCATGCGGCAGAAAAAGGCATTGTGGTCGGCAATGACCGCGATTATACCGGTGTAACCTACAGCGGCAATGAAAGCTGGAATTATACGGCAATCACCGATTTGAATGACCTGATTCCGATGGAAAAGCTGAACCGCGTGATGGCAGTTGGGAAGAATGAGATTTCTGTTTATGCCATGACAAAGGGGAAAAAGCAGACAAATGCGACAAAAGCGGCGGATACGGAAAATGCAAGTGTTTCTGCGAGAAATGAAACAACGCAGAATGAAAAAACACAAAATGAAGCGACACAAAAGCAGTAAAAATAGGGAAGGGCGGCAGAATGGGCAAGAGAATGCCAGGCCGCCTTTCTTTTGTGAAAATTTTCTCTGCATGCGGTTCTATTATATATAGAAGAAAAAGGAGGAAAACGGATGAATTGGATATTGGATGGGGCTGTGGCGGCGGTCATTCTGGGCTGCGCCGTTGCGGCATGGCGAAAGGGTCTGATTCGCGCGGTACTTGGCTTTTTGCCGATGGCACTGGCGCTGCTCGGAACGAAAGCAGTAAGTCCTTTTATCGGAAGATTTTTAAGGGAGACAATCCTGTTTGATAAAATGTCCGATGCGATTCAGACCTCCATGGGGCTGGATACGGCTTTGCAGGAGGGCGCAATGCAGACGCAGACCGCGCTGATTGAGGCAATGCCCCTTCCGGAATTTCTGAAGGAGGCGCTTCTGGAAAATAATAATCCTGTGATTTATCAGCTGCTCCACGCGGAAAGCCTGAAGGAATATATCGCAGGGTATCTTGCGAATGTCTGCATCAATGTAATGAGTGTTGCGGCGGCGTTTGTGCTGATTTATATTGTAGTGAAGGTGGTAATCAATGCACTGCACCTGTTCAGTAAGCTGCCGGGACTGAATTTTCTGAATCGATTCAGCGGATTTCTGGTGGGCGGCGCGAAGGGGATTGTCTGCGTCTGGCTGGCAGGCATTGTGCTGACATTTTTTCAGTGCAGGGGGGCGTTTGCAGAACTTTTTTCTGCCATGGAACGGACGCTTTTTGCAGGATATTTTTACGAAAACAACATATTATTGCAGCTGATTCTGACGATATTTACCTGAAAGCCCGGTTTTACGGGCTTTTGCTGTTTTGAAAGAATTTTTGCAAAAAACGAAAAAAGTTGTTGACAAAGAAGTATCTCCATGATAATATATTTAAGCGGTCGCGAGAACGGCCGAAAATAAAACAACTTGCACCTTGAAAACTGAATACAAGTAAAGCAAAAATAGAGTCAATCGAGAAAACAAAATTTTCTATTTTCAAATGTAACAAAAGTTGTATCGCTACAACGAAACATTCCAGAGAGAAAGCTAGATTTTCTGAAAAAAACAATACGAAGTATTGTGACTGGTCAAGCAAGAAAGAGCACAAGGAGAATGCCTTGGCACTAGGAGCCGATGAAAGACGTGGTAAGCTGCGAAAAGCT